>NZ_JADYWY010000005.1:0-265950 GCF_015864635.1 Psychrobacter sp. SZ93C1
ATATGAGGCTTATTATGAAAATATCTAAGAAAAATCTGCCATTTATTGGTTTGTCATCGCTAGTCTTGCTCACATCATCCTTTGCAACAGCTGCTGAGATGTCTGATATGGATCACAGTGGTATGGATATGTCGGGCGATATGTCTGATATGGATCACAGCGGCATGGATATGTCAGGTGATATGTCTGGCATGGATCATAGCGGTATGGATATGTCAGGTGATATGTCTGATATGGATCACAGTGGCATGGATATGTCAGGCGATATGTCTGATATGGATCATAGCGGTATGGATATGTCGGGCGATATGTCTGATATGGATCATAGTGGTATGGATATGTCAGGCGATATGTCTGGTATGGATCACAGCGGCATGGATATGTCAGGCGATATGTCTGGTATGGATCACAGTGGCATGGATATGTCTGGTATGCAAGGTGGGCAGCCACCAGCCGATGCTCGCAGTCCAGACTATTCAAATGGGGTTCCCTACGGACAGTATGGTAAGCCAATGATGATGGGCAGCATGCCATTATGGGGAGTGTCAGTAGACGACTTGGGCTATCAGTTTGATGAAGACCAAATCAACTTCGAGGCGACGGGTTGGTACGGTACTGATAGCAATCGTATAAGACTACGCACGGAAGGTAGTGCTCAGACTAAAGATGATAAAGAAATAGATAGCTTGAGCTCGCTTGCTTATTGGAAACCACTGAGCATTTTTTGGAATGGTGAAGCTGGTGTCGCTTACGATACTGAAAACGATAACGCTGCAGTGATGGCAGGTATTGTCGGCACCGCGCCGTATTTCATCGAAACAGATGCGAGAGCCTACTTATATACCGATGGTCAACTTCGTCTTGATCTGGGCGCAGAGTACGAATGGCGTTTGGATCAGCATTGGGTGGTCATACCAGAGGTTGGATTGACTGCCTTTAGTAAAGATGACCATGATAATGGTATTACCAAAGGCTTTAATGAAATGGAAACCGAGGTAAGGCTGACTTACGAGATGTTCAGTCGCCAGCTAGCCCCTTATGTGGGTGTTAGTTATGAGACAGCGCTTGGCAANATATTATTAAAATAATAGAAGATATACTATGAATACTTCAGATCAAAACAACATGAATCATCAACAGGGCATGAACCCGTATGTAAAGTTCACCCTGATGATTGTGACGTCTACGATTGTGATGTACATCATGATGTATTTCAATACTTATGAATGGGATCATATTTACTTTAGTGAAACCCGAGCTTATATGGCGCTATATATGGGTGCCGGTATGGCAGTGGTCATGTTGGCATTTATGACCAATATGTATAAGAAGACCAAGGTCAATTTGATGATCTGTGGTCTAAGCGTATTGATGTTTGCCGTCGGAATTTGGGGCGTTAGATCACAAGCAACTGTCGATCAAGTCGATTGGATGCAAGCGATGATACCGCATCACTCGATTGCTATTCTCACCAGTAGTCGCGCTGATATTGAAGATCCGCGTGTACAGCAGCTTGCTGACGATATTGTAAAAGCACAAAAGCGTGAAATCGCTGAGATGAAGCAATTGATTGATGAGCTTGAATAACGATCTATACTGATAGGAATATTTTAAACAAATAAAATAATGGTCTATCAAATGATAGACTTAAGCATATAGGTCTTTTTATTCAAAGCTACTTTCACTACAGAATCAAAACATTGCTCATGAAAAAGCAATAAAAGGCTGAGTATGCATGGTTCACTTTCCCTACTGGCCTTCTGGCTGCTGCAATTGTTGTCTCTTTTAGTGCTTACTCCTATATCAAAATCTCTAACGCTTACCCGTCAGCTGGCGGTGCTGCGACGTACTTGCATCAAGTATATGGAGACTGTTTGACGACCGGTTTTAATGCTCTGCTGATGTAATTTTCTATAATTATTGCGCAAAGCTTTCTGGCTCGGATGTTCGGGTCATATACCATACCGTTGTTTGGTGGTGACGAAAGCGGTGTATAGCATCCACCAAGGAGAGTCAAGATGAACGAATTGAATTCAAAAGCGAATACTTTAAGAATTGGTCCTGTGGGCAACAGCTTTTCTCTGTTTCTGCTCATTAGCTATCTCTTGTGCATAGGCTTTGGCCTACTCGCACCTGAGCAGATAAGCATGCATGAGGCTTGGGCACCGCTGCTACCTGGTTTTGAATGGCTGACATGGTCAGGTTTCCTAATTGGATTTGTCGAATCCTATCTTTATGGTTGGTATTTTGCGATTGTGTTTGTACCGCTATATCGCTGGTTTGCTAAAGCAGGATGAGTCTAGCGTAGCCATTGAATCTTCGGCTCAGATAGGTCAGCTATGCTGAGAACGACGGACAGTGCGCCAATCTTGGATGGGATCAAAAGCTGGTGACTTAGACCTAAACTATCATTGCAATCAATAACGGGAACATAGTCATGAAACACGATACGACGAAAAATACTTCGGATAGCGAAGACCATGATTGCTGTGACGGTACAGCTAATACAGGCATAGAATCCAATAAAGATACCACTTACGATAAGGTACCAACTGGTTACAGTGGAACCATTTATACCTGTCCGATGCATCCAGAGGTGAGAGACGTTACAGATAGCGGCTGTCCAATATGCAAAATGTCTCTTAAATCTGCAGACACTGTTGCCGAGATGGTAGCAATGAAAGATGACCATGCAAGCTGCCATAGCCCGTCGAATACCGATGCCCATCTTACTAAAGAGAGTAAATACGACAAAGTACCAGAAAATTACAGCGGTACCGTTTATACCTGTCCTATGCATCCCGAAGTCAGAGATGTGGAAAAAAGCGATTGCCCAATATGCGGTATGTTTCTCAAACCTGAGGACGAGGTTGCTGATGAAGACAGTCATGCACACTGTCATGGAAAGAATACTGACCGTACTAAGGTAAACTCTATAAAAGGCGGCAAGTACGATAAGGTGCCAGCTGGCTACAGCGGAATCATTTATACCTGCCCTATGCATCCCGAAGTCAGAGATATTGAGAATAGTGGTTGTCCCATATGTGGCATGGCACTTGAATCAGAGACTGTTACTAGTGGTGAAGAGGATACCTCAGAGCTCGATGACATGACTCGGCGTTTTTGGATTTGTACCGTGCTGACCGTTCCTTTATTTTTATACGCAATGAGCGATATGGTAGGTATAAATTTAGACAGCTTCATTCAAGGCGGTCAGGGCGATATCGCTGGGCAGATTGCTCAGTGGATACAGTTGGCGCTTGCGGTACCAGTGGTGTTATGGGGAGCAGCACCTTTCTTCGTGCGAGGTTGGCAATCCATAAAAAGTCGCAACCTAAATATGTTTACCCTAATTGCGATAGGTGTAGGCACAGCATTTGGTTTCAGTCTGGTAGCAACCTTTATTCCGGGCATTTTCCCAGACAGTTTTAGGGATGCATCTGGTCGAGTCGGTGTTTATTATGAAGCAGCAGCGGTTATCACGACATTGGTACTACTAGGTCAGGTTCTAGAGCTTAAAGCCCGAAGCCAGACTTCTGGCGCAATTCGTGCTCTTCTTGAGTTGGCACCACCAAATGCAAGGCGGGTAGATGAGCAAGGCGTTGAGACAGAAGTTTCCCTTGACGAAGTTATCAGTGGCGACAAATTACGGGTTAAGCCAGGAGAGAAACTCCCTGTAGATGGCATTGTGCTTGAAGGCAGCAGCAGTATCGATGAGTCGATGGTAACGGGGGAACCTATTCCGGTTTCTAAAGCAAAAGGCGATACGGTTACTGGTGGTACAGTAAACGGCACGGGAACCCTACTGGTTGAAGCGGTTGACGTGGGTGATGACACGGTACTGTCCAAGATCGTCAAAATGGTTGCTGAAGCCCAGCGCAGTCGTGCACCAATACAGAAGCTGGTGGATAAGGTGGCTGGATGGTTTGTGCCAATTGTCCTTATCTGCTCTATCATAACTTTTATCGTCTGGGCTATTTTCGGACCTGCGCCTGCCATGGCCTTTGCACTGGTCAACGCTATTGCAGTGTTAATCATCGCTTGCCCTTGTGCGTTAGGACTTGCCACGCCTATGTCGATTATGGTCGGTACTGGCAAGGGTGCTCAGAATGGCGTGCTTATCAAAAACGCTGAAGCGTTAGAGAGCATGGAAAAAGTCGATACCATCGTTGTCGATAAAACGGGAACATTAACCGCAGGCAAACCAGAGCTCACTGCCATCGAAACACTTGGTGGCTTAGATGAAAATGAACTGCTTATACTTGTCGCTGCGGTAGAGACTGCCAGCGAGCATCCTTTGGCAGAAGCTATCGTTAAAGCTGCGCAGGAAAAATCTCTTGATATTGCTAAAGCCAGTGATTTTAGCTCAACCACTGGCGAAGGCGCACAAGCGCTGGTTAATGGCAAGCAAGTCGCTGTAGGCAACTCAAAATTTATGCAACGTCTTGATAGCTTTGACAGTACGCTTTCAGAACGTGCTGATAAGCGCAGAAAAGACGGCGAAACGGTAATGTTTGTAGCAGTAAACGGCCAAGCTGCTGGTTTAATATCAGTCGCTGATCCGATCAAGCCGAGTACCAGCGAAGCGATATCTTTACTGCATCAGGCTGGACTAAAAGTGGTCATGCTAACAGGTGACAACGAAATAACCGCTAGAGCCGTTGCCAGTAAGTTAAATATTGATGAGGTACATGCTGACGTCTCTCCAGAAGACAAAAACCGTATTATCAAAGAGCTACAAAATAGCGGCAAGGTCGTGGCGATGGCGGGTGACGGTATTAACGATGCTCCCGCTCTTGCACAGGCTAACGTTGGCATTGCCATGGGCACAGGAACAGATGTGGCTATGGAAAGTGCTGGCATCACGCTAGTGAAGGGTGATCTGATGGGAATCGTCAGAGCCCATAAACTGAGTCATTCTACGATGCGAAATATCAGACAAAACCTGTTTTTTGCGTTTATCTACAATGCGCTTGGTATACCGCTTGCGGCAGGCGTTCTGTATCCATTCTTTGGGCTGTTGCTCAGTCCAATGATAGCGGCCGCTGCGATGAGTCTATCTTCAGTATCTGTTATTGGCAACGCGCTGCGATTGCGTCGCTTGAAACTGTAATTTCGGTACGGTAGAGCAGTTTCTAAAGCACACATATACATACTGGTGTTATCAAGACTTTAAAATATAAGGATCACGTTATGGGCAGCTTTTCTATTACACATTGGCTGATTTTATTGGTTGTGGTGGTCGTCGTATTTGGCACCGCTAAGCTTAAAAATGCGGGCAAAGATTTAGGCGGTGCAGTAAAGGGTTTTAAAGAAGCAGTCAAAGATGAAGAAACCTCGCATGCTCGCAATAATCGTTCACTTAACCATGAAAATAGTAGTCCAGTTGCAAATACTCAGATTGATGATACAGAAATCAGCCCTGTCACCACTGATGATCAGCACAAAGCATGAAGCGCGCCGCTTATAAATAGCGGCACTAAATAGTCTTTTAATATATGTGACTGTTATGTTTGATATCGGGTTTTCCGAGTTACTCTTGTTTGGCATCATTGCTTTAATCGTATTGGGCCCAGAGAAACTGCCGCAGGCTGCGCGTACGGCTGGGCAATGGTATGCCAAACTGCGCCGTACAGTATCCACTCTACAGTCTGAAATAGAAGCTGAGCTAGATCTGGCTGAAACGCGCCAACAAATACAAAGTGAGCTTGTAAAAATCCGTCAGACTGAGTCAGATATGAAGCGTGAACTAGCAGAGATGCGCGGTAGTATGCAAAAGTTTGAAGACTCGCAGAATCAGAGCTTAGACGCTTCACATCAACCAACCGATTCTCATCAGCCAAACATTTCTTCTTCACCTATAGAAAAGGTGAATGAATGAGCTTATTTAAACGCCAAAAAAATCGACAGAAAAAGTTAGTGGATACAAATGCTAAAGTTCCAGACACTGCCCATAGTGATGAGGCTGATAATGTGCTGAATGCGCTCAGTGATATGCCTATTACTGAACATTTGATTGAACTACGCAAGCATCTCATCAAAATATGCGTAGCCGTTTTGATTGTTTTCTTAGCATTGGTAGGATTTTCACGCGAGCTCTATAATCTTTTATCAGACCCATTGGTAGCGCAGTTGCCAGCTAATTCGACTATGATTGCCACTGATATAACGTCAAACTTTATGGCACCCATTCGCTTAACGGTTTTTGTCGCCGCATTTTTAGCGATGCCTTATATTCTGTATCAAATTTGGTCGTTTGTCGCCGCTGGCTTATATAAGAAAGAGAAGAAAATTGCTATTCCTGTGCTGTTATCTTCGATATTTTTATTCTATACGGGTGTTGCTTTTGCCTACTTCGTCGTGCTCAAAGGTGTATTGAAATTTTTTATCCTATTCGCGCCGCAGAACGTTATACCGATGACCGATATTGACAGTTATCTGAGCTTTGCCCTCAAGTTGTTTATGGTGTTTGGACTGACTTTTGAAATTCCAGTGGTTACCTTACTACTGATAATGGTTGGAATCGTTTCTACTAAGAGTTTAGAAGACAAGCGCCGTTATATCATTGTCGGCTGCTTTGCGGTTTCAGCGGTAGTAACACCGCCTGATGGTATATCCATGCTCTTGCTAGCGATTCCTATGTGGCTATTGTTTGAGTTGGGTTTATTCTTAGCAAAAATGTTAATCAAAGAGGAACGAAGCACCACTTTAGACTC
This sequence comes from Psychrobacter sp. SZ93C1, assembly GCF_015864635.1. Taxonomy (NCBI): domain Bacteria; kingdom Pseudomonadati; phylum Pseudomonadota; class Gammaproteobacteria; order Moraxellales; family Moraxellaceae; genus Psychrobacter; species Psychrobacter sp. SZ93C1. The sequence continues at coordinate 6,717 of NZ_JADYWY010000005.1, forward strand.
AGGAAGTGAGACATTAAAAAGCAACTAGCATCATCGTAAAAAAGCCAAATACCCCTTTTGTTTTTTGCTGTTTACTAGAGTATGTCAGCGTAAGTAATCTACTTAACGACGAGGTTTAAATGGAACACTTAACCAGCAACAACGATGAGACGAATGACGGTCTCGCAAATCGACTGAATCAAGAGTGCTACTGTATTACTCTCGATCGTAAAGCGCTCAATACAAGCCTTCAAGATCAATTAATGGAAACTAGAAGCAATCCAATAGGAGCGAATGAGCTTAATAAGCTTTTTTCAGCAACACCGGTGTTCGTCCCCAAGACAGAGATAGCGACGATGGAGCAGATCGTTGACGCTATCGAGTTGGCTGCCAAGCTGTCGCCGTATCAAGAGCAAGCGCTGTCGTGGGCACCAGAAATCTCTGCTTTTGACCCTGGTCCAATAGGGGCTCTCATGGGCTATGACTTTCACTTGGGTCGTGACGGTCCTCAGCTCATTGAGGTCAATACCAATGCTGGTGGCGCGTTTCTTAATGTGTTGCTCGCTCGTGCACAAAAACGCTGCTGTAATGCCTCACAGCAGAGCGCTTTAACCACTCAAATGCTAGACGCATTTGAGGAGTCAGTGTTTACTATGTTCAAACAGGAATGGCAAAGACAGTCTGCTGTTGCTATGCCCAACCGAATAGCTATCGTGGATAATGATCCTAAGAGTCAGTTCATGTTTTTGGAGTTCCAGTTAGCACGTCAACTGCTCCAAGCTAGAGGCATTGACACTGTGATACTAGATCCCTCTGAACTCGACTATGTCGATGGCAAGCTGACAGCGCATGGTAAGCCCATTGATATGATCTATAATCGGTTGGTCGACTTCGCATTTGAGGAGCCTGACCATGCACTGCTTAAGCGTGCGTATCTAGAAGGTGCTGTGGTAGTAACGCCTAATCCTCATGTCCATGCTATGTTGGCTAATAAGCACAATCTGACCTTGCTATCCGATCCGCAAACATTGCGCGCTTGGGGACTGAATGATGCAGCAGCAGAATGTCTCGAAAAGTCTGTGCCAAGGACTAAGCTCGTATCAAGAGACGAGACAGCAGAGTTGTGGCGTACTCGGCAACAGCTGTTTTTTAAGCCAGTTGCTGGTCATGGAAGCAAAGGGGTCTATCGCGGTAGCAAGCTGACTCGACGCGTTTTTGAGAACATTCTTGATGAGGATTATATCGTACAGACCTTTGTTCCTGCAGGAGAGCGATCAATAAAAATTGATGACACTGTAACAACGAGAAAGGTGGATATACGTCTTTATACGTATGACGGACAACTGCTACTACCTGCGGCGCGTGTGTATCAAGGTCAGACGACTAATTTCCGTACACCAGGAGGTGGGTTTGCGCCCGTCTTTCAGGTGTAATGAGCTAAATAGCACCAACTGCTCTTAATGCTAACCTCTATTAATTGGATATCTGCCAACCTAGGAACATCCACTTGACAGTGTAGATTAACAGTATCGGAATGACCACCCACTGAACGAGCGGCAACGCACCTATGCTTAATAACGGAACATCAGGCATCAGCCCACTATAATTCCACCTTTGGCCAGCGCCAGTTGCCCAGTATTCAAAGAGTATTGTTACGGTCAGGCCAACGCCAAGGTATATCGATAAAGTCGACAGATGCCACGGCTTTGCAATCCAAAGCCAATCTTTTACAAACAATGCCGCAAGCACGTAGGCGCCAAAAGCAATATTGGCATCACCGACGGTCGCACGCGTACAAAGCCAGACCACGTCCCAGTGTCTCGCTTCGGCCATACCGGAGAAGAACGGTACCTGTGCCATCTCCCAAAAAAAATGGAGAAAGAAACTTACGCTCCATATCATTAGGGCAAGCACTGCTGATGTCGCTGCTCGGCGGGATAGGTTTGCAAGAGTCATCATTCCTCCAAAAATAGCCATAGCAATAAATACAATTTTATGTTTACTCGATCGTCGTTACCAGACCGAAACGCCGCTTACTGGCGTCTCCTAAAGGCAGATGAGCATTTACATCTCAACCCTGATTGGCTTTGTACTGTGGCCATATTTGCTCAGTCGAAATACTGCCTCCAAGGTTATGCCGTTTCCTCTACTAATGCCAGCATTTGGTATGGCAATCTCAGTATTGCTCACAGGAAAAATAGTGACGTGGTGGAAGATGCGGGCGATGATTTTGGTTTTGTCAGGGTTGTTATTGGCAAATATGAAGATAAAGCTGGAAAGAAAGTACCAGCCAATATAACGTTAGCTGTTCTTGTCCTCATAAACAGAGTTTACGTTAAATGTTTTTGAGACAAAAAACTGAATTCACAATGGATAGTTTTTCATAAGTAATAAGCATCATATGCACAAAAAACCGTAGTAGCGGTGAGTGCTGCCACTTATTCGTTTGGTCTCTATGGTCTTGACTAGCAATACCGATATGGAATGCGTTTTTCGAATCATTAGATTGCTGTTTAATGTCTTGATAATCGGCAGATGATATGCTTTTCTTCGTTTGGACAGATAAGTACCGTAGTTGTTTGGAAGTTAGCGATCGATACTATCTATTAGTGCTTATCACTTAGGTAATGAGTTGATGACTTGGTCGTTATATCCTGTATATTGACCTCCACTAATAATTTACGAGGATTAGCAAACAATTAAAAGCCAATTTGTTAATATTGGAAGCAAAATAATGAAATACACGACAGCAGGTGACGCCTTGCTATGCTTTTAAGCTTTTAGAGACAAAATTGATGACAATTCTATTTAGAGTGACTCAGGAATTAGCTAGAGTTTGTAGGTGTATGAATGGATAAGATAACTAGAAAAGTAGTTTAGGGTGATAGCTTGGGAGTGGAAAGTGGAGCGAAAACGTTCTATTAATAGAAGAGTAAAGCTTAGACTCCTGATACAGATTGACCTGTAATTATAAGATATCAAAATAAGGTTTGATGTTATTTTAAATCACTTCTTAAAATTTATAATATTTTTCATTATTAATCCATATAGCTCAAGCTACTTTTTGTTCAATGAACACATGCATGACAGACTCGATTAATTATCGACATGAAAGAAATGTTGATCATAAACGCGAATGCCTGTGTGTCTAAATCATATAAATTTGGTGGTAAGGATAAGTGGTTTGTACTGAAGGTGGCTTTGACACCATTATTCACTCATAATACAATAGCTGATAAGGTTCTACTGCTTTCTTTAGTATAGATATTGAGTAAGGCAGTCTCTACCGGAAATTGATTCACTACTTGATCGGTATCATCGAGCGATGAGTTGGTTTTTATCTCCGCCGCGTGAGCGCTTAAAACTAGGCTGGCTAGTAGACAGAATGTGACTGTTTTCATATGGACTTGTTCTATTATTGGGTTAATTCTCGATATTGAATACAGCCGTAGCGATTACCGTTTTGACAAGCTTTAGCATACCATTTGGTTGCTTCAGCATCGTTTTGAGTGACTCCATCGCCATTGAGATATAACGAAGCAAGCATCAATTGAATAGAGTAGTCGTCTTTGCCACTTTCTACTATTTTATTTAACCATTTAAACGCTTGAGTATAATCTTGCGCGACATCTTCACCATCGTAGTACATCATTGCTAGCCCCGTCTGCGCCAGCAAACTCCCTTGATTCGCTGCTTTTTTATACCACTTTATAGATTCATCATGACTTTGAGCTACACCCTCACCTCTAGAGTACATCCTAGCAAGCTCTGTTTGCGCGCTAGTATGTCCGTGCTCAGCCGCTTTTTGATACCAGTAGGCTGACTTCTGATAATCTTCTTCAGTACCATAACCATCGTAGTACATAAAGCCTAATGCGTACTGAGAACGAACAACATACTCATCGTCTGGGTCATCTCCATTAGCCATTTTTTTAAATAATTCAAGCGCTTTTATTTGACTTTCATGATCGTCGTAGTGATCATGATACTCATATGCAAGATTAAACAAAGCGGGAACATAGTTTTGTTCTGCTGCTTTTGTAAGCCAATATTTTGATTTTTCTGGATCTTTAGGTACTTCATTGCCGTAAGCATATATTAGCCCTAAACCAAACTGTGCTTCGGCTACGTTTTCTTTGATTGCTTTTTGATACCACTTAAAGGCTTCAGAGTAATCTAGCTTGACATGTATACCATCATGATAAATACCGCCAACCTTCGCTTGGGCGACAGCATTACCTTGCTTAGCCGCTTTTAGGTACCAGCTCAAAGATTTTTTAGCATTTTTATCTACTGCTTTACCTTCATAATATAATTCTTGAGGTTCAAAGTTAACAACTTTACGATCCCGTTTTTCTAGCGCTTCATATTTTTCGGCAAGCTCAAGCTGAGCATTGACATCTCCTGATTCTGCTAATGCTTTAATAGACTCAAAATCTGCTGCTAATGCGGAACCACTTATACCCAAGACTAAGACTACTATGCCTATTTTCTGGATAAAGGTTTGAAACAAACTCATCTTTTTATCTTCCAGTATTTTAATAAACAAATGTTACACTATTTTAAGGGTGTTCTATAATTAAATGATTGTCAGTTTAAGATATCGAACGTATACCCTGCTATCATTAGCTCACTATAACTACCAATATCTTCCAAAGTATTTAGGAAATATATTTGCATCACACGAGATTTCTAAGTCACCTGAGCGGTGATGAAGCTTGTTTGGTCATCATTTACCCATGCACCATATTTCTAAGTCACCTGAGCGGTGATGAAGATTGGTGACGATTCCGAATCTGTACTTGGTTGTTTCTAAGTCACCTATGCGGTGAGGAAGGCGGGCATCCTCACGCGACTGGACGCACTGGATTTCTAAGTCACCTATGCGGTGAGGAAGTAGTATTACGACTGTTTATGATTGATGTTTTATTTCTAAGTCACCTATGCGGTGAGGAAGATGGTGGTTTATTGGCTGACCCATCTATCGGTTTTCTAAGTCACCTATGCGGTGAGGAAGTATTTCGGATCGGCGGCTTGGAAAGCGTTTATTTTCTAAGTCACCTATGCGGTGAGGAAGTTGCTCGGCTTCCAACAGGCGTTACTTACAGATTTCTAAGTCACCTATGCGGTGAGGAAGTGGTCGTTTAGCCACTCTTGATCCAGTGGGGTTTTCTAAGTCACCTATGCGGTGAGGAAGTAGCAAATAGCCCTCTGGAACAGGTTTCAGCGTTTCTAAGTCACCTATGCGGTGAGGAAGATACATAATGTAATCTTGCGACGCCGTTATTATTTCTAAGTCACCTATGCGGTGAGGAAGACGGTAATAGTTGGTCAACCCCTCTTGAGTATTTTCTAAGTCACCTATGCGGTGAGGAAGGCTAGAATGGGTTTTTTGTACTTGGGGCGGTTTTTCTAAGTCACCTATGCGGTGAGGAAGAAACAAAAAGACTTGTCTTGTTAAGTGGGTAAATTTCTAAGTCACCTATGCGATGAGGAAGAGGTTTTTGTTAGCTCGGTTTTCTGCAATCACTTTCTAAGTCACCTATGCGGTGAGGAAGAACATCAATCTTAATGGCTGTGAATACTCAGATTTCTAAGTCACCTATGCGGTGAGGACGATCGCTTTAATGTTACTCTTCTTGCCCCATAGTTTCTAAGTCACCTATGCGGTGAGGAAGAGCAGCCCAAGCAGGCGCACCAGTGGCAGAAGTTTTCTAAGTCACCTATGCGGTGAGGAAGTATCCTTATAAACCTACATCTGATTGGGTTAGTTTCTAAGTCACCTATGCGGTGAGGAAGTATCCTTATAAACCTACATCTGATTGGGTTAGTTTCTAAGTCACCTATGCGGTGAGGAAGGCCACTTAGAGAAGACCACTAAGGAGAATAAATTTCTAAGTCACCTATGCGGTGAGGAAGAAATGGATACCAGTACAATACTTTGATGATAATTTCTAAGTCACCTGAGCGGTGATGAAGGCTCAAGCAAGGCTTATGCTGCTATCACATACTTTCTAAGTCACCTGAGCGGTGATGAAGGCTTTGGTGCTAATGAACCTTTACCTTTTGGCTTTCTAAGTCACCTGAGCGGTGATGAAGTCCTTCTTTATCAACTGAAACACCCTATTTAATTTCTAAGTCACCTGAGCGGTGATGAAGTATATAATACTTATGTGCCTAGTCATTTAAGTTTTCTAAGTCACCTGAGCGGTGATGAAGAGAACTGACGGGAATACCACCAAACATAGTTGTTTCTAAGTCACCTGAGCGGTGATGAAGTCAGGAACTTCTAAAGGTGTGATTCCTTTCATTTTCTAAGTCACCTGAGCGGTGATGAAGTCTATTGAGTCGGCAAGGTAGCCACTTGATAATTTCTAAGTCACCTGAGCGGTGATGAAGCAATGTGGTGGTGGGTTGGAATGTTTGCTCTTTTTCTAAGTCACCTGAGCGGTGATGAAGGATGAGTACATACCGCAAATAACGTGGCAAATTTTCTAAGTCACCTGAGCGGTGATGAAGCTGGCTGTATTTATCATTAAAGGCGAGGGGGTTTTCTAAGTCACCTGAGCGGTGATGAAGATCAGTGAAGAAGCAGAAGCTAGCGATATAGTTTTCTAAGTCACCTGAGCGGTGATGAAGTAGAGTGGCTTCTAATGTGCTTCCTATGCAAATTTCTAAGTCACCTGAGCGGTGATGAAGTATTTATCCAATACCATAGATTATGCCTATCATTTCTAAGTCACCTGAGCGGTGATGAAGGGAATAGATACGGTACAGGTAGAACTTATATATTTCTAAGTCACCTGAGCGGTGATGAAGAGGAATTATACCTCAAAAAAATCAGTTACAACAAGGCGTAGAGGGCAAAACACCCTATTTTACCCTCCAATTTTCACATTGATATAACTTATTGATTTAACTACAAGTTTTTAAACAGTCGGAAAAAAGGGTTTTTACGCCCTATTTTTGGGTAATTCGTCATTACCTCGACCAGTGCTTACCAATGTGGCACGGTAATACTGTTTGTCATACCGTTCATACCATACACCGTAAATCGACCTGCTTTTGCCTCACTACGAGGCTGTTGCAAGACTTTTAAGGGGTAATAACTCTTATTGGTTTCGCTACGCATTCGAATAAATGGCAGTGCCATTTCAGGCTTGCGTTTGGCGACGATAACCATCGCTTCATCGTAGCTGATCGATAGCTTTTTGGCTAAGGTTTGCGCTTGCACATCGATAGGCTTGAAGCGATAGCGATGTACGCTAACATAGCTAATTGCTCTATCTGTCGGTACTTGTTTGATGCCTTTGATATGCACATAATCGGTTAATCTCTCTAACCATTTATCGAGATTGAGAGTGTCTAGCTCTCTTTGGCTAGGAGAGAAGACGCGAAGTTTCAGCCCTAATTTAGATGATTTACCTTTTTCATCATAATGATAATCAGGGAAGCTGACACCGATGGATTCAATGCCATGCTTGTTTTTCATTTCTGCTAGTGCAATATGAAATTGGGCAAATAATTTACTCCAAATAAAATAAGGCGCTATTTCAGGGTCGGGGATGATGGTAATCTCGCAGTAATGGATAAGGCTTGTTGATTCAGTCATCACTTACTCCTTGCCGCTAGCACCGAACACGCCACCACGGATAAGTACACCCATGACATAGTGCTGCTGATTGACGTCTGGCGCATCACCCTTCAATACCCAATTATCAAACAGGCTATAGAAGTCCATTTTTTCTTTAGGTTGACGGAAAGCGGTGCCCAAAGTTGTGACCGCACCATACGGCTCGACAGCGATAGGGAACTCGGCATTAGGATACCAATCATCGATAGTGCGAATAGCATTGCTGATCTTTTGAGAATGCATGCCTGCATTATTCTCAGAGCCTTTGCAGTCACTGACGCGGTACAGTACCTTACTTTTTTTGCTACCAGTATCTAGAATGAGCTCCTGTGAAGGATATACCTCTTGACCATAGCCAATGATCGCTTGTGCTTCTACATATAGGATAATGAACGCTTCGCCATTTAGACCTGCTTTAACCCAATCAGCTACTTGTTTGATATTTGCGTCATCACTATCAAAACCCTTTAGCCCATAGGCTTTTGCATCGTCAACAGTGACGGTTTGCTCATTGCACTTAACCGTTACTTTGATACTTTCAGTGCCTACACGATTGCGCCATAACCAACGCGCATTTAGTACATTGATCGCATACCGACGCGCCAATTCATCAACACCTTGAGCGTCGATATAATCAGTGACCACTTGCTCTAAAGCCTGTTGATAGTCTTGATCATTACAGACGTTAGGCTTGCCAGTAAAAGGCAAAACTTTCAGGCTGAAGCGTGCGATTAAAGTATCGTTGTTCTCGTCCAATGACGCCGAATCTACTTTTTGCAAATTGGCTTTTTCGGTCTCGGCATCTAGTTTGGCTGGATCATTAGTAATGGCATTTTTTAATCGATTACTAATCGTTCCACGTACGGATTTTTCTTTGACGATGACGGGTGAAGCCGTTTTATTCTCGCTACTTCCTTGACTATCTTTTTGCCATAGATAGGCATCTGATACATCTAAGTTACGCTCAAAGGCCAGAACGGAAGCGGTTTTTAGGGCTATTTTTGACATGTAATTCTCCATGATTATAATAAATGAAAAGTTAATTGAACGGATTAATAAGTGATTAGAACAAAATAAAATTAAAACTCTTGATTTTGAGTGACTAAATAAAGTGATTCATCATCGTAACGGTAGCGCCAAAAGGCATTAGCGATATCATTGTCACCGCCTACACTATTTAAACGCTGCGGATATACCCATTTACCAAGACTATATAGAGCTTCAACATATTGACTAGGATATTCAGGATTGCGCACGTTTTGCATCGTTCCAGCGTCATATAAATCAGAAATGCCTTGATAACCTATTGGCATTGGAACTAACCAGCCATGACCGCTTTTACGTGAAGTCGTTAGCCATTTCGTCTCTCCATTCTTTTGGGTTTCGGGAATATGATGTAAAGCACTAACATCTATCAAAGCATCGAGTGGTGTGGCATCAGGATTGACTGTTTGAAGGTCATTGATGATTTGGGCAAACTCATCTTGCGCGTCCATTAATACAAAGGCAGGTAAAAGCTGCGGTATGACTGCGCTAATATCATCACTGTCGAAAAACTGCACTGGCTCAAATCTTGCTAAGCCCTGTACGCTACCACCAGCCATACGCTGCTGCTGTAGCCATTGCTTGGTTTTTTGTATGGCATGGCCTTGTTGCTCATGGCTTAAGGTGTCTGTACCTAATATCTCAACTACAAAGCTCATCGTTAAATGGCATTTACCTTCTTCAATAATTGACGCGGTTTTGCCATCCTTTTTGATAGGATTACGTGTCTGATTAAAAGTGTAATTATTATAACTATTAGGTCGATACATGTGCGGTTGGCAGTCGTGACAGGCCAGCAATACACCGCCTAAACATATATCAGACAGCTGCTCATCATCCGCCATCTTGCGCGACATCGCATGAAAACTACCCAAAAAACCAGTGATAGCAGGGAATCCATAAGTCAGCGGACTTGAGATAGTATTCGCCCCCTCAATAACGACTTTCTTGAACAGCAAATAGCCAATCACACCAATACTATTATCATCATCTATGCGGCTCATAAAAATACTCCTTTGCCCGCGCGCTCATAGCGTTTTTTCATATCTTCAATCTCGCGCTCCCATTCTAAATGCGCGGTATCGCCAAAATCACTGGCAATTTGCTTAAATTCAGCTTGCATCAAGGTATTGAGCCAACGCGCAAAACGGTGAATAATTTGACTATGCCAAGCGTCATCTTGCTCACGCTCTGCTTTGAAATCTTCTTCACTATCGAGATCAGCGCGTTTGGGGTCGAGCCAGAGTTTCTCAATGCGGTCAAGCTCGTAGTCTTTTGACCAACCAGCGGGTAGGTTGCTGCGAATATCCTCTGCTGTGGCAAATATCTGATACAACACTTCATCGATAGCGTGTTTGCGAGCATCTCTGACATTGACAATATTGCGAGTGTCTTTGATAGCTTTAAAAATATTTTGGATTGCCTCACGCGCGTTATATTCCATAGCAGTATTAAAAATACTATTGGCGAATTTGGATAATTTAAACTCGCGTTCTTGTTTGATAATGGGTGGAAGAGAAGGGAGGAGATAATTGCGACCACCTTGTTTGCTCATGAGTAGGCTGACGTTCTGTGGTTTTGTACCGCCAAGTTGAAGGGTCGCTAAATCATTCAAGGTAACATAAGGTTGCTGTTCAGCAGTCTTTTTAAAACGGTTATCACGAGCAGCTTTATTGTCATCAGAAAACTTAAGGTGATTGACGCGTTGGTAAACTTCATGGGTAAGTACAGAAGGATAAAGCGGGACGATATTAATATAATTAAGCTGCTCAATATCGGTCTCTTCATAAGCGTCAATGACCCATAAGGTCTGTTTGTTACGCTCATGAGTAACTGGCTCAGTAATGTTATTTTGCAAAGCCTCTTTAAAAGTTTGGTGGTAAGTATTTGCAAGAGTTTGGTCACTGTTAAGTGAAGCAACAAAGTCAGTATTATCTGCTAAGATAAGGTCACGAATTTTAGTTGTCTCATTTATTTCAAAATCGAAAAAAGCGGCCAGGGGCAGGGCAGCGGCATTACCATTGGCATCAATATAGCTACTGTCTATTGAGTGCGTACCGACGATGGTTTGGGGTAAATTATTTATGGTTTCAAAACTGACATTATCGCCTTTGGCATCAGGGTGTACCCCTTTTGAGATATGCGTACCAAAATTTAATTGCTTTGCCATACGCGTTGCAGCGTCAGCAATCCAATTATTGACGCTATATTTATCTTTAGCATCTGCCAAGGTTTCTTTGAGTTCCGAGACCTTTTCGTGGTCGCCACACTCAACAGCTTTAATGAGCTGCTTTTGCTGCGTTTCAGTTTTTTTATCGTATTGACTGGCAAGGAAGGCTTTGACAGCATTACTTGCTAGCTCTAGTGGTATGTCGTTCAAGATAAGCTCCTTTTGTAACTTGTAAAATGAGTCTGTCAAATTATTGATCAGTGATACTTTTTTATGCCTGTAAGTTAATCGCGAACAAAGCCAAAAAACTCATGAAATGCCCAACCACGACTGTTATTAGCTTTGATACTGTCAAGCGACACCGACGAGTAGGTAATAGCTAATGAACGTAAACTCTTATCAGGCTGAGCCACTTTTAAGTCCTGCAAGACGTCATTCAATGAGGTGGTCAGCCAAGGTTTTATTTGCGAGTGCCCAAAATCAAAAGTTAGCGGCTGAATGGTTTTATTATGAATGGTAGATTTAACTAAGCCCTGTTCAAAGACATCTTCTGCAAAGTAAGCATCAAATCCTGTTGTGGGTATGTTGGTATCCTCGTCATCATGTACCATGCGCGGAATTAATAACCAGTCGTCTTGCGGAGTGCCTGCTCGAAAGGGACTTATTTGCTGTAAATGGGTATGGGCACGGTTAGCAGTGGCTTTGCTATCCCAGTACGCATTGATATAGTTGAGCTTGGGATTGTTTAATAAATGCCGCATAACTTGGTGTTCGAGGTCGCTCAGCGTTTCTACTGTTTTATCATGAGCTGCTTTAATCCTAGGTCTGGCATCAACTTGTGCTAATTGTTCTGAGGTCATCAGTTCATTCAAATCGTAGCTTGGAGGTTTAAACAGCGTGGTCTCAAACCCTGGGTGGGTAAAGATAGGGCGCTTGCCATTAGGATGTTTAAAGTAACGAATGTTATATTGCAGCAGTAAGATATTCGGCTCATTGGCGATTTTGTCAGGACGATGTCGCCAGACACGCCCAGCTAGCTGAATGATAGAGCGCATAGAGGAAGGTTCTACGATTGCCCAGTCATAATCATGGTCGCGCCCGACTTCTGCGACAGGAGTAGCAAGTACCATAAAGATATGATTTTTATTAGGGTTATTAGCAATGGTTTGCTTAATCTCAGAATGGTTAAAAATGCCAACTTTACTGTCGCTACGGTCTAAAATTCTATCCAGCTTATTTTCTAAAGCATTGCGTAGTAGTAATAGCTGCTTGGCGTGATAGCACGCTACATGGATCACCGTGTCATCTGGCACCGTTATGCCGTCTGCTTTAAATAACTGCATCGCAATATTGGTGATGTTGTTAATATTGGCAACGCGAATTAGTCCAATGCTTGCTTGCGTTTTTTTATTAGATTTATTTTTATTAGTATTAGGCAGCACCTCATGATGCTTATAGTGCAAGCCTATGGCAGCATCAACTAAAGTCTGCGCCAAAGTGTCATAAAACTGCGACACTTTATCCTTTGTATAGTCAGCTGAAAAAGGCAGTATTTCTGCTTGTCGTCTAATAGGTTGCTTGGCTAAATAACTGGCACGTTTTTCACAAAATTGTTTATGACTGTTTTGAAAGTCATTAACGTCGCTGCATTGTTTGGATAGCATCGCTTTGGGTTGTTCATCGAACCATGCGCAAACTACTTTTGGCGTAGGTTTATTCTGACTTTGATTAAATAGTTTGCGCCCCTCCATATAGGCTTCAAACAGTCCTGTCACCAAATCGGGGGTTAAGGTCGCAGACGAAAGCAGCACCCGCGTGCCAAAGAGTCCAGCAAGGTGTACCAAACGTGACAGCGCAGGCAGGTCAGCTTGATCAAAGTCATCAGGCTCATCGAGTATCAAGTCACTACTGAGCAGTCGGAGCATGGGGGCAATATATTTACCGCCGCGTTTGCATTCGCTAGCTTGGATAATATGGTCAACGGTGCAGGTCACGATAGGCGCAAATATTAAATCGCGTGCTTTAGGGCTAGCGATGACGGTATCAAGATTTAGATCTTCATAGTCTTTATAATCAATGTCGCTATCTACTATCTCATCTAACAAATCCTCGCTGGATTCACTACCAAAGCTTGTAGAGTCATTATCAGGCTCACCGTCTTTTTTGTAATCACCAATAATATCGGTGAACTCATCGTTTTTATGATCATATGCCATTTCAAACAGCTTTTTGTTGGCGCTACCGCCAACCAGTATCGCTAATTGATCGCCTTCCAACTTTAGGTTTTTTCGAAAGCTCAGGCCTGTTTGTAGGGTTAAAATGCGTAGGCCTAAAGCGATAGTAAAGCGCGCGCCCTTTTTGGGATCAGCTAAGGCATACATAATACGTGCATTACCGATGGTTTTACCTGCACCTGTCGATGCCATATTGACGCCAAAAAAACCATGCTCACGCGTGACTTCTTGTAAATCATAAGTCATCTTGAAGGCTTGATTCTGCCATTTAAAGCGCTCGATACCTGTGGGCTTGGCTAATGGGTCGTGATTACGCAGTGTTGGCATTTCGCTGGCGATAATAGGCAACGCACGGCAAAAGTGAGCAGTGAACGCACCAACGCCTAATAGATGTTCTTCAAGAGATTGTTTAACCGTTGGTGTGCTGGCGGTTCGGTCGGTATTAGCAGCTAGGTCTTTGAAGCGGCTATCCACTTTCATACAGCGAGCATCGTCTTCTTTGAGACTAGAGTAGTTATGATCGCCGACCATCAAGCACAGGCGAGATAAATGTAATAAAAATGGGTCGCTGATAGCTTTTTTAGATTCAAGCGCTTGTTGGCCAAGCTGGACTAGAGTAGGGTCATTTAATGCTTTTTTAGACCAGCGCTTGATGGTTTTTTGCCATGCTGGGCTATTGATTACCAATTGATCAAATTGCCAAAAGTCTTTTAGTTGTGCATCGGTCATTTCATCCAATGACTTGGGGTTTTTCACCCAATAGTCGATAGGACTTAACTTGCCATAAAATTGGCTTAACTCTGCTTTGATGTCTATCAATCCACTAGAGCTTTTTAAGCGTTCAATTTGTCTTGGTGAGTAATAGACTTTTTTAATCGGCGGCAGACGATGGTGAGTAACGATTAGCCAAGCGACCCACTGAGCCACTGGTGGCATCCCTTGTATATTGACGGTGTTTTGATTGGTATTAGACAGTAATTTTTCTATATCGTGGGTTACCAGCCACTTATCTAATTGCAGAAAATGGTTAAGCCATGCTTCGTCAGTGGTGCAATCGCCAATCATCAGCTCAAACAGCTTTAATGATATCCATTCATGGCGATAAGAATCCCCTTGTTTGCTACCTTCCTTGAGCTTCTTTTGGAAGCCAATTGTTGATTTTCCAATGTCGTGCAGTAGGGCGGCAAGTGTAGCAATAATCTGAATACTACTGGCATAACTCCATTCGTTTTCCCATTCACTATGTAGGATGTTTCTTTTGGTACGGTTGACCGGCACTATGCCAACTTCATTAAATTTACGCTTATTGCCCACTACCCATACTAGCTCCGTCAGCTGGCGCGTCTTATTACGATGACAGCTTACTGCCGTAGACTTAGTCGCTGATTTTCGTAGTAGTTGCTTAACCGTCTTAAGACCTTCCTCCGTAATGGCAGTTTGCCAAACATTACTACCAATACGATTAGCAAAAGCGTCTAAAATACGTCGTGTGCGTTTAAGCGATTTTTTCTCACACTGAGAGACAAAAGTAACAATCATTTATGCCTCCCAGTTTTTGGTCATCGCCAGGTTTTTAACTACCTCAAACTGATAATCCAACGCCTTGTGCTTGGTAAACATATTCAAGCATTCTTGCCTAAATTGCTGCTCACTCATGTTTTCAGCTGCGCATATAAAGGCGAGAGGTAGCACAAGTGCGTCCTTGATAATATCGGCAATATCAAACACCAAGGCACCGCGACGTGTTTTACCATGCATTACTGCAAAGCCATGCGGAATACCGAGCGTCCATGCTGTCGTAGCACCGAGACCGTAAGCCAGATAGTTGCCGTGATTAAGGAAGCCGTTCGCTTTATCGATACCGTCATGCTCACGAGTAAAGCCGTCATAGCCGGTATTTTTTGCCGCAAGCTTATAGAGCTGCTTGGTCAAGCGGGCTTCAAGCTGGAGTAAGTGCATGACCTCCTGTTGTTTATTTATTTGGTGAGTATTGGCGTCAAATAGGGTTTGTATCGCTTCTAGAGTACTATCAAAACCCCAGCGTTTTAGGTCGCTGTCTTTATTCCACACCATTTTTAGGTAGTCTAGGCGCGCATGCTGCAAATGTTTAGCAGCGGTTAAGCGTTTATGATCATCCCACCACCAGCTCATCCAACCTTGAATATATTCTGTAGGGCGATATTCACTTTGCGGGGTCATCCATTCAACATAAACTTCCCTTTCAGCGCCCATAAACAAAGGTGAACCACCACCGCCACAAAAACCTACCAAGACCCCAGCCTGTGATAGCAGACGCATCGCTGCTTGAGTGATAGAAGTGCCCGTACCTAGCAAGATAGAAGTGGTATTAGCGATCGGAATGTTATAATAGAGATTGGCTTTATCATCTTCAGTTAGATACAGCACGCGCCCATCTTTTTGCATAACACGGCAGTGCGATAGATAGTAGATATTGGCACGTTTAGAGTGCAGAATGTTTTTGAGATCTGAGGAGTCGAAGCTATTGTCAGTGTAGGCGTTACTAGGTTTTGCCATAATAGTTCCGTCCATCAGAGGCAGTATGCATTTTAATGAAAATTTACTTTAACGAAATTTTGTTGATAAAACAATGTGTAAAAGGACTTTGGCGACAACCCCTGATATTAACAACCTCACCTAAGAATAGTAAAGGCCTGAGAAGTCTATACGTCATATACAGCCTATCTTTAAGGGTCTTGAGGATTTTAGTCTCTCAGATAGGTTATGTAATATTGATATATTGACTACTATAAAAGTACTGCCATCGTTACCTGAAAGAATTTATTTTAGCAGCAGATAACGGCTCCGTGTTCGAACTAATTTTGCGGTAGTGCTTTGCAAGTGAGCCTGATATAAGAATGACGAGCGTATCCTCATTTTGATCACCATTTTCAAAATGAGGATAGGAACTAGGCTACTGATTATCGTTGCTCACAATGATATTTTTACCAAAATTCACAGGTCACCATTTTGTTTTTAGGATTGTAGATAGCGCCTAGGTCCTCTATTTCACCCCAGTACTCCACTTGACGAGTTTGAAAGTTTGACATAATAGTAGATATATTGGCATTGGATGAGAACTTTAAAGTGTTTTGACCACCTGATGATTCAGGTATAAAACTAAATATATATTCCTCTAGAGGTTGCCCACGGTAAGTGACGCCCTTATTAAAAATGACTCGATACTCAGTGTATATATCACCGATGTTCATTTTTACCTCTTTTATCGTATTACGATATTCTGACGACCACTGCGCCTTTGGCTTGACGAAATCCTCATAAGGTCTTTGACCCCTAATACTATTTATAAATACTGCATGTTTATCATAAACCTTTTTGTAAGGTGGCTGTTCACCATCACAGGCATCCTCCATCCAGCCAAATACATGAACCATATCACTGCTTTTAGTGCTGCTGAGGCTCTTAGAGAGTTCAGGTGCAGCCAGTGTATTAGCAGACAATAAAGACGCAGTTACGAACAACGCCAAAGAGGGTAGGTGAATTAATTTCATAATGACTCCAATAGATAAATGTAGCTGGTTAATGTGTAGCGTAATCAATAAACGATGGCCAAATAATGATTAAGAGATTCTATTGATAAACTCATAAGACACGCAGAAAGCAGCGTCTTGCTTAACGTATTTGAAACACTGTAGAACATCAGAAAAGTCAGGTTTTATGCTTTCATAGCGACTTTCTATGTCTTTATCAGAGATTTTTTTAAATGTTTTATGATGGAGTCTTACAACCTCGGCTGTCTTACCATTGAGTGAGACAGTCTCTTTTAAGTTTTGTATTTTTCCACTTGTATTAAAGTCAAACGTCGCATCATCCACGGTACGATAGATACTGCCATTAGAGAGTTTAAAATTCAGTTGGCTAATGGCATAACTCATACTTCCTCCTACGGCACCCTCATAAGTACAAGATTTTACGATGGCTTTATTTTTAATAATAGAGTTAACGATGGTACATTTGGTACTACCGTTGATATCGGCCATACCTGCAATAGCACTAACAGAGAGTAATGACAACGGAAGCGCCATGAGTATTTTTGAGAATTTCATTGATATGTCCTTTTATGGGTTTTTAACTTGAGCCGGAATGACTGCATTTTTTGCTGTTGAGTTCATTATAGCGACTAAAAAAACAGCTATTCTCTAGACCTGATGAACGATCGTTTGTCTAACGAAAGTCTTTTAGCATTACCCTGTTTTTAATAGTTAGAGCTTTTAGTGGCATTCGGAAGCAGATGAGTTCAGAGTCAACGCACAGCAGGATGGTATTGGAAAATTATCAATAAAGGAGGGAGTTGTATTTTTAGATCAAACTCTAACTTTAAACTACTCGCCCACATAAAAGCACAGATAAAAAAACACCCTTTAAGCTATATAAAACATAGCTTAAAGGGTGTTTTTTTATCCATAAAATACGTGATAGCGATGCTGTTTAATCACAATAGTTGTATTTTCTATCATCTAAAAATGAATTAGAACATCCTCTGCCATGTCAATGTATGTCAACCAAATATAGTAATACGAAAAACTTCGGTATTTCGATAGTTAGTCAGCTTTTCAACCGTTAAAGGTGAGGTGGGGCTAATTTTTTGTCGTATGCTGAGAAAATTTTTATACCATTTATATGGTGACATTTTCCACTATCTCTCTAAATTTATTTAGAGAGATAGATCAACGCCTTGTGGGTCTTTTTTAATCGTGTAAAGTGTGAATAGTGAAATTAATGAGACGATAGTAATATACAAACCAATCATCCATGACTGTTGATAAGTTGCCATAATCCATTGCGCAATCATCGGAGCGAACGCACCACCAATAATGGAACCTAATGCATAGCTGATGGATACCCCTGAAAAACGTACTTTTGCAGGGAACATTTCAGCAAATAGGGCTGATAATGGACCATAAGTAAAACCTAGGGGAATAGTCCAAACCACTAATGCTAGCATAAATAAAATGGGAGATTTGGTATCAATCAAAAACCACATTGGAATCGACCATAACGACAATAAGATATAGCCTAGTTTAAAAATCTTTAGACGACCAATCTTATCACCTAACATGCCGCCCCAAAGGGTTGATACTAACCAAGAGAAAGCAGCCGCAACTACGATTAGCATGGTTAAAGTAGGACTAAGTCCTAAGGCTTTTTGACCGTAACCCACCATAAAAGCGATGAGAATATAACCACCTGCATTCACTCCCATAAAGATTAAAGCCGCTTTAAGAACTGTTGGCGTGTGATCTTTGAATAACAATGACAACGGTGCAGAGGCTTCAGCTTTACGGCGATGCATGGCTTCAAACACTGGTGATTCTTTAACTGAACGACGGATAAAGGTGCCCACGATGATTAATGCAATTGATAATATAAATGGAATGCGCCAACCCCACTCGAGGTAGGCTTCTTTACCCAAAATCAAATTTAAGAGTAGCAGGACACCAGTCGCTAAAATCATACCGATGGGCACGCCAATCTGTGGGTAAGCCCCAAATAGTGAGCGTTTATCAAGGGGTGCATGCTCGACAGATAACAACGCTGCACCGCCCCATTCACCACCTGCAGAAAAGCCTTGGATAATACGTAAAAATACCAAAGCCAAGGGTGCTAATACACCAATTTGCGCATAAGTCGGCAAGAAGCCTATTAAGGTCGTTGACGCACCCATCAAAATCAGGGTTGTTACCAATACCATCTTGCGACCGTACTTGTCACCCAATCGACCACATACGATTGCGCCTAATGGGCGAAATAGGAATGAGATACCAACGGTAGCAAAAGCGATGATTTGGGCTAGCATAGGGTTAGATTTGCTGACTTCCGCGAAAAATAGGGGAGCAAATATAAGACTTGCGGCTTGTGCATAGATGAAAAAATCATACCATTCAATCGCAGTGCCAACTAGGGTGGCAGTGAGTACTTTCTTATCCTGATGTACAGCAAGCGAGGCGTTTTCAGCCATCGTGGTGGTAGTTGTCATTAGTGACTCCTTGTCTATATATTGTCCTAGAAACGACTCAACTGTTTAGCTATCCTAGCCAAATATTACCTAATATAAATTAATGATACTTTTTATTTATTAAAAATAAAATTATGTATCTCTTTTTTATAATTTAGCCATTATATAACCTGACGTCAATATGTTTTATCAATAAAGTTTACTTTAGTTGGCATAAAAGGAGTCATGACGCCCCCTTTTATGCCAAATCCGTATAGCTATCAAGCCTTACGCTCAACTAAGGTCAAGATGTCGTAAGTTGCGACCAAGTCGTTGCGTTGGTTCTTAACTTTGATATCCCATACTACAACGCCATGAGCTTTTTCCGCTGGGTCGCGTTGTGCCTTTGACGTCTTTTGTTTACAAGTTAATTCAACTTGAATGGTGTCACCAATCTTGACAGGCTCGACGAAGCGTAGGTTTTCCATACCGTAGTTAGCGATGACTGGACCAGGTGATGCGTCAACAAACAAGCCAGCGGCCGCTGATACGATAAAGTAACCATGGGCGACACGCTCGCCAAAGAACGAATCTGCAGCCGCAATTTTGTCCATATGAGCGTAAAAGTGATCACCACTTAAGCAGCCAAAGTTGACGATATCTGCCTCAGTCACTGTACGACGTGCGGTCAATAGACGCTCTCCAATACGAAGTTCATCGAATGATTTTTTGAACGGATGGACACGATCTTCAAACACTTGCGCACCAGCTGTCCAGCTGTGACCGACTTGGGTCAAGGCATTGGGCGAGCCTTGGATGGCAGTACGTTGCATGTAGTGTTTAACGGCTCGCAGACCACCAAGTTCTTCACCGCCACCGGCACGGCCTGGGCCACCGTGTACAAGTAATGGGAGAGGTGAACCATGACCCGTACTTTCACGAGCACTTTCGCTATCTAGGATATGTACACGGCCATGCCAAGGGGCAATTTTTTTCAATAAGGCTTCGATGTTTTCGTCTGCATTGCGCACGATAGAGGCAACTAAGCTACCTTCACCACGTGCTACAAGTGCACCAAGTTCATCTAGGTCGCCGTATGGCATTAGGGTGACAACTGGACCAAATGCTTCGATGCGATGGATATTTTCGGCTTGGCTTGGGTTATTACAGACCAACACGGTTGGTGGGTAACATGCTGATTTTTCTGCGTCGTCTACTTGTAAAGTGAAATCTTCACGTAAGTGACTACCGAATACCACTTCGGCTTCTTGGCTCAGTTGCTCGACTTTTTCTGCGACGTCAAGTTTTTGCTTCACGCTAGCTAATGTACCCATGGTCACGTTTTCACGGTTTGGGTCACCGACCACGACTTTTTGTAGTTTTTCAACTAGGCGAGTTTGCGCTGTTTCTAGCAAGGCGGCAGGAACAAACGCGCGACGAATCGCAGTACATTTTTGTCCAGCTTTGATAGTAATTTCGCGGAAGACTTCGCGTACAAACAAATCGATAGTTTCATCGTTGGCAGCTGGGCTTAAAATGGCACTGTTCACCGAATCGGCTTCCATGGTGAAAGGAATTGAATGGGCGTTTAAGTGTGGATGGGCTCGTAGTTTTTGACCCGTTACTGCAGAACCTGTGAAGGTTATGGTGTCTTGGGGATTCAGATGGTCAAACAAGTCATAGGTTTGTCCACATATCAGCTGCAATGAACCCTCTGGCAATAGACCACTTTCATGAATCGCGGCTACCACGGCATGAGTCAGCTCAGCGCCTTCTGTTGCAGGCTTGACGATACAAGGGACACCAGCTAATAGAGTCGGTGCGACTTTTTCTAACATGCCCCAGATAGGGAAGTTAAACGCATCAATATGAATGGCCACGCCCGTTTTCGGGCTCAAGATATGCTGAGCGCCAAACGTACCATTTTTTGATAGAGGAATCCAAGCATCTTCAACTAAGGCAGTCTCATCGCTGAGCTCACGGCGCACGAGGCTCGAATATGCAAATAAGGTACCGATACCTCCTTCAACATCGACCCAGGCATCTTTGCGTGTCGCACCCGTTGCCGTGGCTAAGGCATAAAAATCTTCTTTACGTTGAAGTAGATATTGTGCGACCAATTTTAGTGCATTAGCGCGCTGGTGGAATGTCCAGTTAGCAAGCGCTGAGCCATATTCTTTGGCGTACTCAACCACTTTTTTGGTATCGATACCAGCGCTACTGACTTGATAAATTGGTTCGCCGGTGACCGCATGATGCACGGTGCGAAAATCGCTTTGTGCAACGTAGGCTTTACCGAGGACGAGTGAGCTTAACGTTTTAATGTCTGACATATAAAAACTCCTTTTACGATACATTATAGATAAAAATATAAACTTAACGTGTCATAATCTGTATTCAAATCACTAAAAAGTCAAGCGTATTTAATATTATTAATATTTTTTTAAAAATTTAATATTATAAATATTTATTTAAAACAATAACTTATGAATAAAATAGCTAAAAAATAAAACGATACATAAAAATAGGTATTGATTTTAAAACAGTATCGCTTTAAATTAGATGACACAAACACTTGTTAAAGACGAGGTATCAAATGAACACGCAAGTAGAATTATTTGACAACAAGATTGAAAAGGACATTTCAATTGAGCCAAAAGATTGGATGCCAGATGCTTATCGTAAAACACTCATTCGCCAGATTGGTCAGCATGCACATTCAGAAGTGGTTGGTATGTTACCTGAGGGTAATTGGATTACTCGTGCACCAACACTCAAGCGTAAAGCCGTATTGTTGGCTAAAGTCCAAGATGAAGCAGGTCATGGATTGTATCTATACAGCGCCGCTGAAACCTTAGGCGCAGATCGTGACGATATGATGGACAAACTCGTTGCCGGCCGCATGAAATACTCATCAATATTTAACTACCCAACTCTAACGTGGGCTGACATCGCTGCTATCGGCTGGTTGGTTGACGGCGCCGCTATCGTTAACCAAGTGGCGCTTTGCCGGACGTCATATGGTCCATATGCTCGCGCCATGGTTCGTATCTGTAAAGAAGAAAGTTTCCACCAACGCCAAGGCTTCGAAGCCATGATGGTATTGGCGAATGGTACACCTGAACAAAAAGCCATGGCACAAGATGCAGTCGATCGCTTCTGGTGGCCAGTGCTAATGATGTTCGGTCCAAATGATGATAATTCACCCAATAGTGCTCTTAGCATGGATTGGAAAATCAAACTATTTAGTAACGATGAGTTGCGCCAAAAATTTGTGAATAACACCGTTTCACAGGTGTTACAACTTGGTTTAACCATTCCTGACAAAGATTTGACGTTTAACGAAGAAACGGGCAACTATGAATTCGGTGAAATTAACTGGGACGAACTCTTTGCCGTGATTGCTGGTAAAGGCCCGTGTAACCATGAGCGTGTCGAAGCCCGACGTAAAGCTTGGGAAGAGGGTAAATGGGTTCGTGACTCTGCTGCTGTCTATGCACAGAAACAACACGCCAATACTCAAAAAGCCGCTTAATATTTTTTAAAGGAAAATTAGCCATGGAAAGCAAAAATAACTGGTCACTTTACGAAGTGTTTATCCGTAGCAAACAAGGTTTAAGTCATCGTCATGTTGGTAGCTTGCGCGCGCCAGATGATGAAATCGCCCTGCAAAACGCGCGTGATGTCTACACTCGTCGTAATGAAGGTGTGAGCATTTGGGTAGTAAAGTCAGAGCTGATTACCTCATCGCAACCTGAGGAAAAACCAGAGTTTTTTGAGCCATCACTCGACAAGGTATATCGTCATCCTACCTTCTATCAAATTCCAGACGGTATTGAGCATATTTAAGGTAGGAGATAATCGATGAATAACCAAGCATTAACACAATTTTTACTTCATGTTGGTGATAGCCAATTGATCCTATCGCACCGCTTGTCTGAGTGGTGTGGACATGCCCCTGAACTTGAGCTTGATATTGCTTTGTCAAATATCGGTTTAGACTTATTAGGCCAATCACGTACGGTGCTGAGTCTGGCCGGACAAATCGAAGGCTTGGGCCGTGATGAAGATAACATGGCTTTTTTACGTACCGAACGTGAATATCGCAACCTATTGCTATGTGAACAGCCCAATGGAGATTTTGCCCAAACGATGGTGCGTCAATGGTTAATGGATCATTACCATGTATTGTTACTTGACGCGTTAAGCCAAAGCAGCCACGTAGATATTGCAGCCTTTGGTGTAAAATCATTAAAAGAAGCAAAATATCACGTACGTTTCTCAAGCGCCTGGATGGAACGCCTAAGCCTAGGCACCGATGAGGCACACCACAAAACGCAACAAGCGCTGAACAACCTATGGCGCTTTACTGCTGAATTGTTTGAACTCACCACTGACGAACAAGCCTTGGTTGATAGTGGCGTTTTACCGAAACTTGATCTTCTAAAAGCTGAATGGTTAGCGCAGATTGAAAGTGGATTGGCACGTTTGAACTTAACGTTGCCTGAGATTGGCGCATACCGCCATGGTGCGAAACAAGGCGCTCATACCGAACACTTGGGTTATATTTTGGCAGAATTACAGTACATGCAACGTGCTTACCCAAATATGAATTGGTAAACATACAAGACAGGGAGTCAAAGTATGCGGTTAATTCCACAAGTCACAGATGCCTGCTGGCAAGCCCTTAATCAGGTTCATGATCCAGAAATACCTGTTTTGACCGTGCTTGACTTAGGCATGATTCGGGGCGTTGATATCAACGCAGATAACGAAATCGTGGTGCGTTTAACACCAACCTATAGCGGCTGCCCAGCAACTGATATGCTAAAAGATGATATTACCAACACGTTTACCGAACGTGGGCTGAGCCCTGTAAAGGTGGTAATTGACCTGTCTGAAGCTTGGACGACCGACTGGATGAGTGAGGCAGGTAAGCAAAAGCTGCAAGAATATGGCATTGCACCGCCGCAAGGCGATTCACACAGCTGTGGTACTCACGTGGCGCTAACCGATGGTGTGACCTGTCCGCATTGCCGCAGTCAAAAAACCCGACTGATTAGCGAATTTGGTTCAACTGCGTGCAAGGCGCTGTATAAGTGCCTCGACTGCCTTGAGCCGTTTGATTATTTTAAATGCATCTAAGATAGGGGTAGTCGCGAGCTCGCACGTGACAGTCAGCTCACTAACTAAGCAATATGAAAGAAGGATTTTCGCATGAGTCAATTTTTGCCACTAACTATCAAGTCTATCCAGCCACAAACTGAGCAAGCGATTTGCATTGCATTTGACCTTGCTTCGGAAGACGCGACAACCTTTAAGTACCAACCAGGTCAACATTTGACTATCCGTCACATGACAGACAATGGCGAAATCCGTCGTTGCTACTCAATCTGTAGTGATGTGCAAGAAGACATGAGCATTGCCATCAAGAAGATTGATCAAGGACAATTTTCTACTTGGGCAAACGAACACCTAAAAGTAGGCCATACTCTAGAAGTTATGCCACCCCAAGGATTTTTCTTTCAAAAAGCCGCTAAAGCTGGTGGTCAAAACTATCTAAGCTTTGCTGCTGGTAGTGGTATTACCCCAATTTTATCTATCGTCAAAACGGTGTTAAGCACCCAACCAGATGCCAATTTTACCTTGGTATACGGCAATCGGTCATGGAAACAAACCATGTTCTCTGAGCAAATCATGGACCTTAAAGACCGTTTTAAAACGCGCCTACAACTGGTCAATATTTTCTCACGTGAGATGAGTGACAGCGAGATCTTTAATGGTCGTATCGATGCGAACAAATTACAACAATTGTTTGACGCCCAACTTATCAGTGCTGATGTCGACCACTGCTTTGCCTGTGGCCCAGAAGAAATGATGGAAGCCATTGAGACCGTATTGCCAAACCTTGGTATCGGTCGCAACAACATCCATACCGAGCGTTTCCATACGGGGACTGTCAACAAACCAACCGCCCAGCAAATCGAAAAACGTAGCGAAGAGAGCGTCAATATCATTTTGGACGGACGTGAACTGATCGTTGAAGTGTCAAAACAAGATGACAGCATCTTAGATGCGGCATTACGTGCGGGTGCTGACTTACCCTATGCCTGTAAAGGCGGTGTGTGTGCCACTTGCAAATGTAAGGTGATCGAAGGTGAGGTCGAAATGGCCGTTAACTATAGCCTTGAGCAAGAAGAGTTAGATAAAGGCTACGTACTCAGCTGCCAAGCATTACCTGTATCAGCCAACATACGATTGAGCTTTGACGCGTAATCGTAAGACGCTAGAAACATAGCTATTTATCGTTTTTATATTCAAAGTAGAGTTTAGCAAAAACTCCTTATTTCATTGTTTTTATTAGGATTCAGGGATGAATTACATTAAAACCTCCAGACCAAAAGAAGGCGTTGCACTAATTGAGCTGAATCGCCCAGAAAAACGTAACGCCTTAAATAACGCCACTTTGCAAGGAATCGTTGAACAGCTTCAAGCCTATGACGCTGACACCGATATAAAAGCGGTCGTCATTACTGGCAACACCCAATGCTTCGCTGCGGGTGCAGATCTTAATGAACTTATTCAACTCGATACCGTTAGCTTACAAACCGATATGCGCCCAACCTTATGGAAGCGAATCGATGAATTTAGCAAGCCACTATTAATCGCGGTCAATGGCTATGCACTCGGTGCCGGTTTTGAGCTGGTACTGCATGGTGACATCGTGGTTACGGGCGAAAACGCCCAATTTGGGCTGCCTGAAATTGGCTTGGGCATGCTACCAGGGGCTGGGGGGACACAGCGTCTAGCCCGCCTAGTGGGTCAACAGCTTGCCATGCGTTGGGCGATGACAGGTGAGAGGATTAGTGCGTTGAGCGCGCAACAACATGGAATTACCACCCAAATCTGCCCAACCGATTTGACCGTGCAATATACCCTTGATCTGGCGGCCAAAATCGCTAAACAAGCCCCTTTGGCCATTCGCGCCATCAAACAGTCACTTAAAACCATCCACGAAGTGAACTTGAGCCAAGGCCTTAAGCAAGAACGTCAGCTATTTGTTTGGCTTGCCGCCACCCAAGATCGCCAAGAAGGCATCCGTGCATTTTTAGAAAAACGTCAACCAATTTTTAGAGGTATGTAATGGACTATCAAACGATTCTCGTCGAAGAAAAAAATGCCGTCGGCTATCTTACCTTAAACCGCCCAAAACAGCTTAATAGCTTTAATGAAACCATGCACAAAGAAGTGGTCAGCGTGCTAAAAGCATGGTCAAAAGACAGCGCCATTCGCGCTGTAGTGCTTTCTGCTGAAGGTCGCGGTTTTTGTGCAGGTCAAGATTTAGGCGATCGCGCAGTTGCACCGAATGCTGATGCGCCAGATTTGGGCCTATCCATCGAGACTTACTACAATCCACTGATTAAGCTGATTACTGACATGCCAAAGCCTGTGATCTGTGCGGTGAATGGCGTGGCTGCCGGTGCCGGCGCGAACATCGCTTTAGCGTGTGACTTGGTATTGGCGGCCAAATCAGCCTCATTTATCCAAGCGTTTTGTCGTCTTGGGCTTGTACCTGATTCAGGCGGTACATGGTTCTTACCACGCGTTATCGGACGCGCCCGCGCGATGGGCTTAGCCATGTTGGGCGATAAGCTATCTGCTGAACAAGCGATGGCATGGGGCATGATTTGGCAAGTGGTCGAAGATGACGCGCTACGTAGCGAAGCCAGTAAATTGGCCGAACACTTGGCCAGCCAACCGACCTATGGCCTAAGCCTTATTAAAAAAGCCATCAATGTATCCGCGGACAACAGCCTAGAAGATCAGCTAATCTTAGAGCGGGACTTGCAGCGACTTGCTGGCCGCTCAGCCGACTATAAAGAAGGTGTCCAAGCTTTTATGCAAAAACGCACCCCAATTTACCAAGGACGTTAATCATGGAAACGAGGGATTTATCAAACGCAACCATTGCCGTTATTGGGGCAGGCACGATGGGGATTGGCATTGCCCAGTTGGCCGCCATGCACGGTCACACGACCTATCTCTTTGACGTAGATGTTGCCAAAAGTCAAGCCGCCTTATCGGGTCTGGAAAGCCAACTTGCCAAACGGGTCCAAAAAGGTAAGATGTCCCAAGTGCTACTTGATAGCACCCTAGAGAATTTATCTATTATTACAGATATTAATGAGATGGCAGCGGTGCAGTTGATCGTTGAGGCGATTGTTGAGCGTCAAGACATTAAACAGCAGCTTTTTGTCCAATTGGCTGATATTTGTGCTAATGATACGATTTTTGCATCAAACACGTCGTCAATATCGATTACAGCGATTGCCTCAGCAGTACCAAACCCTGAGCGTGTGGTGGGCTTACACTTCTTTAATCCAGCCCCAGTGATGAAGCTTGTTGAGATTGTTCACGGTTTACGAACAGCGACTGAGATTACAGACGGCTTGTTTAACTTGATGAGTGCTTGGAAAAAGGTACCAGTAATCGCCAAGTCTACCCCAGGCTTTATCGTCAACCGTGTGGCGCGTCCATACTACGCCGAAGGTTTTCGCGCACTGCAAGAAAACGCGACCACGCCTGCGCAGCTTGACTTTATCATGCGTGAATCAGGTCGTTTTGCTATGGGGCCATGCGAGTTGACAGACTTAATTGGTCAAGATGTCAATTTCTCGGTGACCCAAAGCGTCTACCAAGCTTTCTTCTATGAGCCACGTTACCGCCCATCGTTGGTACAGAAAGAGTTGGTCGATGCAGGGTGCTTCGGCCGTAAATCTGGCCAAGGATTCTATGAGTATAGCCAAACCCCAGCAACCCCTGCCTATACGTTGCCCACCGTTGAAGCAAACGATGGCGAGCTGCCTACCATTATTATACGTGGTGATTGGCTTTATGCCAAAGGTTTGGTTGAACGCTTACAAGCTGCTGATAGCCTCACGGTGACTCTTGAAGATGCAGACCAGAACAGTATCGAAATTGGTGATGTCAGCATCCGTTTATCACTGGGTGAATCCGTGGTGATTGATCATGGTGATGCCAAAGTCATGCTGATGGACTGGCATGCGGACTGGTCACAAGCCCGCGCTGTTGTATTGACTACCTCTATGGCCTGTAATGATGATGAACGTGAGCTGGTGACGCAAGCCTTTGCCCGCATTGACGTGCATGTTATTTGGACTGCCGACCATCCTGGTTTATATGTTTTACGTACCATTGCTATGCTCATTAATGAAGGCTGTGAAGCAGTGTTACATAACATCGCCTCTGAAGCAGACATCGACGCGGCCATGAAGTACGGCGTGAATTACCCCCAAGGTCCGTTTGAATGGGCACAAATGCTCGGCTACGATACCGTGCTTAACACGCTTAATAACTTACAACGTATTTATGGTGAAGAACGTTACCGTGCCAGCATGTATTTGGTAAAAAAATCCGTCACTTGTCACACGGCAAGCGCTTAAGCTTATTAATTTATTGTAAGGGGAAATTATGATGCAACAAGTATATATTTATGACGCCATTCGCACCCCAATCGGGCGCTATGCCGGTGGCTTAAGTAGTGTTCGTACAGACGATTTGGCAGCGTTGCCTATTCAACACCTAAAAGCTCAAAACCCAAACTTGCCATGGGATAAGGTCGATGAGGTAGTCATTGGCTGTGCTAACCAAGCTGGCGAAGACAACCGTAATGTAGCGCGTATGGCAACTTTACTTGCAGGCTTGCCTGATAAGGTGCCTGCTATCACCGTTAACCGTCTCTGTGCCTCTGGTATGGACTCGATTGGCATCGCCTCACGTTTGGTAAAAACGGGTGAGGCCGAGTTTGTATTGGCTGGTGGTGTCGAGAGCATGAGCCGCGCACCTTATGTCCAATCAAAACCGACCAGTGCCTTTCACCGCGCACCAGAAATTTTTGACACCTCCATCGGTTGGCGTTTTATTAACCCACTAATGAAAGCAGCGTATGGTGTTGATAGCATGCCAGAAACTGCCGAAAACGTGGCTGAAAAATATCAGATCAGCCGCGAAGACCAAGATCTATTCGCGCTACGCAGCCAACAGAAAACTGCCGCTGCCCAACAGGCGGGTCTCTTTACCGAAGAGATATTACCAGTTGAAGTCAAAACGAAAAAAGGCAGCATGATTGTTGACCAAGACGAACACCCACGTGCCGATTCTAGCTTAGAAGCCCTTGCGAGTCTCAAAACCCCATTTCGCAAGGAGGGCGGCTCAGTGACTGCGGGTAACGCATCAGGCGTCAATGACGGTGCTGCTTGTGTGCTAATGGGTAGCGAACGCTTTGGTCAAGCACACAATCTAACGCCGCAAGCGCGTATTGTGGGCATGGTAAGTGCTGGTGTCGAGCCACGCTATATGGGTATTGGTCCTGTACCTGCAGTACTAAAAGTACTTGAGCAAACCGGACTAATATTAGACCAGATGGATGTTATCGAGCTCAACGAAGCATTCGCCGCGCAATCCCTTGCCGTAATTCGCGAACTGGGTCTTATCGATAATGACGTACGTATCAATCCAAATGGTGGGGCCATTGCGCTAGGTCATCCTCTAGGAATGAGTGGTACACGTTTGGTCATCACCGCAATGAAAGAATTAAAACGTCGTAACGGTAGGTATGCGTTATGCACCATGTGTGTGGGTGTGGGTCAAGGCGTGGCAATGGTGATAGAAAACGTCTGATCACGGCTTTAACGGAGTTTTTTAATTGGAAATGTAGTCAGGATGACTACGAAAAGGAGTTTTACATGAATCATAACGTTATGGAACACATCGAAACCGCGTCAGTAGACGAATTGCGTAGCGTACAGTTGAAACGTTTGAAAGAAACACTCAAACACGCCTACGAAAACAACCCTGTTTATAAGAAGAAATTTGACCAAGTCGGTGTCCACCCCGAAGACTGTCAATCGTTAGAAGATTTAGCCAAATTCCCATTCACAACCAAATCAGATTTGCGCGACAATTACCCGTTCGGTATGTTTAGCGTCCCACGTGAACAGATCGTCCGTGTTCATGCATCATCAGGTACTACAGGCCAACCTACCGTGGTCGGTTATACCAAGCAAGATATCGTGACTTGGTCGGATGTCGTCGCACGCTCACTGCGTGCGGCTGGCCTTACTAGCAAAGATACCATCCAAGTATCCTACGGTTATGGCCTATTCACTGGTGGTTTGGGTGCGCACTATGGTGTTGAACGATTAGGCGCAACGGTTATTCCAATGTCAGGTGGCCAAACTGATCGCCAAGCCCAGCTAATCCATGACTTTAAACCAACCGCATTAATGGTTACCCCTTCTTACTGCTTGAACATTATTGAAGCGTTAGAGAAAAAATTTGGTACAGCTAAAGACTGTTCTATCAAAACCGGTATTTTCGGCGCGGAACCGTGGACGAATGCCATGCGCCAAGAAATCGAAGCACGCATGGGTATTGATGCGCTAGATATATACGGCCTGTCAGAAATCATGGGCCCAGGTGTCGCCATGGAATGCTTAGAATCTAAAGACGGTGCAACCATTTGGGAAGACCATTTTTACCCAGAAATCATCAACCCTGAGACCGGGGAGGTGCTACCAGACGGCGAGCTTGGCGAACTAGTGTTTACCACCATTACTAAGGAGGGCATGCCCATCATTCGCTACCGTACCCGAGATTTGACCCGCTTATTACCAGGCTCTGTACGCACCATGCGTCGTATGGAAAAGATTGTTGGTCGTAGTGATGATATGATGATCATCCGCGGTGTTAATGTGTTTCCCTCGCAGATCGAAGAACAAATTTTACAAATATCAAAATTACTGCCAAACTACCAAATTCATATCATCAAGCACGGCCACTTAGACACCCTACGTATCCATGTTGAGTCACGCATTGATGCCAGTGATCTTGAAGTGATGCAATTGGCCAGAAAGCTTGAACAAAAAATAAAAACCATGGTGGGTATCAGCGTTCAGATAGACGTCTTACCACAAGGTATGTTACCTCGTTCTGAGGGTAAGGCTCAACGTGTTGTTGACCTACGCAATGTCGCTGTGCCTGCTTAATGTAGTTAACCCCGCGCGATAGTCTCTTGGGTATTATCGCGTGCCTTTTAAATAATGAATAAATGACATGAACGCTAAACTAAAACAATATATCGATGAGCTTATTTGTGAAGACGTCTTAAGTGGCACCTCGTTAATTATGTCAATCTTTGGTGATTGTATCTTTCAACGAGGAGGGGTCATTAGTTTAGCCAGTCTGATTCAACTCATGGATGTGTTCGGTTTCAACGAACGCTCCGTGCGTACTGCGGTGTTTCGCTTGGTGCAAAATGACTGGTTAAGCTCCGAAAAAATCGGACGTACCAGTTACTACCGCATTACAGAAGTCAGCCGTGAACGCTTTGCTGCCGCCCATGAAAAAATTTATGGTTTAAATCAGTGTGAGTGGGATCACAAATGGGACTTGGTGTTATTAAGTTCGGTTGAGCTTGGAAACAAAACCCTCCTCAAAAAAGAATTGGAGTGGTTAGGGTTTGCCAATATTACCACCAATCTCATGG
Organism: Psychrobacter sp. SZ93C1; assembly: GCF_015864635.1. NCBI lineage: Bacteria > Pseudomonadati > Pseudomonadota > Gammaproteobacteria > Moraxellales > Moraxellaceae > Psychrobacter > Psychrobacter sp. SZ93C1. The sequence continues at coordinate 38,319 of NZ_JADYWY010000005.1, forward strand.
CCTATCCTAGCTGTGATGAACTGCAGCTGCAAAACTTACTATTTAAGCTCAATATGACTGAACAAGTGGTAGTGTTTCGTGCCGAAGCCTTGCACTTATGGCAAGAGTCATACCCAACACTCAAGCGTATGATTGAGGTGAACTGGCCCATCGAGCAGCTGCACCAACGCTATGATAAATTTATTAACGATTTTCGTAATGTTTTAAGCCTCATTGAAGATGATGATCTTAATGAACTACAAGCGTTTCAAATTCGCATTCTACTGATTCACCAGTACCGACGTATCTTATTAAAAGATCCGAATTTACCTCTAGAACTATTGCCATCGGATTGGCTGGCACTGACCGCGCGTAATTTGACCAGTAATGTGTACCAAATGATTATTAGTTCGTCTGAAGAGTTTTTTCTTAACATTGCTCGCACTGCTGAGGGGACCATGCCGCCAGCACGGCCACAGTTTTATAAACGCTTCGGCGGGTTAAAGTTTGCTGAAGGAACTTAAGCAAATGATGGCTGTAAACTTTGTTTGATATTTTTTGATAAGGAAACGATGATGCCTTGCTATGCCATTGACGGTGTAATACCGGTTATTAGCCCAGATGCTTATGTTCATCCAACTGCCGTGATCATCGGCGATGTGGTGATTGAAGCAGGTGTATATATTGGTCCATTCGCTTCATTACGTGCTGATTTCGGTGGTATTCGTGTTAAAAAAAACGCCAATATCCAAGATAATTGCATTATACATGGCTTTCCCAACCATGTAGTAGTGGTTGAAGAGTATGGACATATTGGACATGCAGCCATTCTACACGGCTGCATTGTGAGAAAGAATGCACTAGTCGGAATGAATAGTGTCATTTTAGACTTAGCAGAAGTAGGTGAAAATAGCATTATTGGTGCTAATAGTACCGTCAAAGCGAAGATGGTCATTCCGCCAAATGTCATTGCATTTGGCAGCCCTGCAAAAGTGATAAGAAAACTTGAAGAAAAGGAATTGGCTTGGAAAGCTCATGGTACTCAGCAATATATAGATCTTACCAAACGTTGTTTGTACTCCTTAAAAGAAGTTGAGCCTTTAACCATGGATGCAGACGAGCGGTTAACACATAAGCAATTTAATGCCCAACATCATATCAAATCAGAACTTTGATAATAAAGGCCATCAATATTTAGCGGCTATTTCAAAAAGTAAAATCTATATCCATCCACAATAACAAGGAAGTTATTCATGAGACACTCAAGCCATCACCAAAAAATCAACGCTACAATCAGTAAAAAATCTCATCACAATATCACATTCAAGTCTACTTTAACGGCGCTAGTCGCCAGCTTAGCTTTTATTTATGGCGGTCAGGCACTGGCACATGGTGGTGAGGTGCACATGGTTCCGATTGAGGAAGCAATGTCCACAGCGGGTGCAGAGGTCACCTATGACAGTTATGCTGATATGTATACCATTACCAAAAACTCTACACGAGTACAGATCAAACCCAGTAGCGCAACTGCCATGGTTAATGGAAAATCCTTAAAAATCACCAACCCACTGGTTATGAAAGATGGTCAAGCTTTGGTGCCTGATACCTTGGCCAATGAAATACTCCAATCCAATTTAGACCAAACCTTTAAAGTAGAGAGCATACCGCATCCACTCAATACTTTGAGCAGTGATGAAATTAAGCAAGCGACCGCTATTATTCGTAAAGCCAAACCGAAAGAAACCAACTTAAGGTTTGCCGATATTCGTCTAAAGCAACCTGACAAAGATGCCGTGTGGCGTAACGTAATTGATAAAAAACCTTATGTTGGCGATCGTGTAGTCACTTTTACAATTCTAAAGGGTAACACTGTCATTGAAGGTGAGGTGGATTTAAACACCAAGTCACTTACCAGCTGGAAAACGCTCGAAAATACATTTGGTATGGTATTAGTCGATGATTTTATGGCCATACAAGACATTATTCAAACTAGCCCAGAGTATAAAACTGCTTTGAAAAAACGGGGCGTTGATGACGTGACAAAAGTGGTTGGAACACCATTGACTGTCGGCTATTTTGGGGGAAAAGATGGACTTTTAGATCAGCAACAGAGGATTTTAAAAATTGTCTCTTACCTAGATGTTGGGGATGGCAACTATTGGGCACATCCGATCGAAAACTTAGTAGCCGTTGTCGATTTAGATAAGAACAAGATTATTAAAATCGAAGAAGGCGGTGTTATTCCGGTACCTATGACCCCGCGCCCAATTGATGGTCGCGATAAAAAGGTTGTGACCAATAAACCACTGAACATTATCGAACCAGAAGGGAAAAACTATACCATTACTGGTCGAAACATTGAGTGGAACAATTGGAAATTCCATATTGGTCTAGACAGTCGTACCGGTTTACAGCTCAGCACCGTGACCTTTAACGACAAAGGCGTAGACCGTAAAATCATGTATCAAGGCAACTTAGGCGGCATGGTAGTCCCTTATGGTGACCCCGATATGGGTTGGTACTTTAAGTCTTATTTAGACTCTGGCGAATATGGCATGGGCACCTTAACCTCCCCGCTAGAAAGAAACGTTGACGCACCAGAAAACGCGGTACTCCTTGATGCGGTGCTTGCAGATTATGAAGGCAATCCTTATACCATTCCGAATGCCATCGCCGTGTTTGAACGTTATGCAGGCCCTGAGTTTAAACACCAAGAAATGGGACAGAAAAATGTCAGTACTGAGCGTCGTGAGCTGGTCGTACGCTGGATCAGCACCATCGGCAACTATGACTATATTTTTGATTGGGTGCTTCAGCCAAACGGTACCATTGGTATCAATGCCGGCGCTACTGGTATCGAGGCGGTCAAAGGTGTTATTGCAAAAACCATGCATGATCCAAGTGCTAAAGAAGACACACGTTACGGCACACTGATAGACCATAACATCGTTGGCACCACGCATCAGCATATCTATAACTTCCGCTTGGATATGGATGTCGATGGCGAGACTAACAACATCAAACGTATAGAGCCAGTCGTCGTACCCAATGTGCGCAGTGGCCCGCGTACCAGTGCAATGGAGACTCGCGAGACGACAGTAGTGACAGAAACTAAGGCGCAAGAGAATTTTGACCCTACTACTGTGCGTTTAATCAGTAATGCCAGTAAAGAGAATCGTATGGGTAATCCGGTTTCTTATCAGATGATCCCATTTGCAGGTGCGACTCATCCCATTGCGAAAGGCGCTAACTTTGCAGATGATGAGTGGTTATTTAATCGTCTTAGCTTTATGGATAAACAAATTTGGGTGACAAAATACAAGACGAATGAGTTATATCCAGAGGGTACTTATCCCAATCGCTCTGATAAAGATACGGGGCTAGGAGCCTTTGTTGCAGATGATGAAAATATTCATAACAAAGATTTGGTGGTGTGGCTAACCACGGGCACTACTCATATAGCCCGGGCTGAAGAATGGCCTATTATGCCAACAGAGTGGGTGAATATTCTGCTTAAACCGTGGAACTTTTTTGATGAAACCCCTTCGTTAAATCTTAATCAAAGTAAAGATGATAGTAAGTAAACCCACCGTATTTTTAAAATAATTGGCTTTAATGTGGTACTTATATTGTTGCATTAAGGCCCGTTATTTTTAGCGTTATTAAAGCCAATTGTTTAAATCTACTATTTTTAAATCATGCGGGTTAATTCTATAGACAATAGATCCTAACAATAAGAGGATGAATAATGGAATCTTTTAATTTAATTATCGGCGGTAAAAGCGTTGCCACTACCGATTATTTTGATGTCATCAACCCTGCTGATAAATCTGTTATTGCCTGCTGCCCAAAGGCCAGTGTGGCTCAACTAGATGAAGCAGTCGCAGCAGCCAAAGCTGCGTTCCCTAGTTGGTCAGCACTCACCTATGCAGAGCGCCGTGACCACTTAGTGCAGCTTGCTGATGCGGTTGAAGCTCGTGCTGATGTGCTTATGAAGATGCTAACCAAAGAGCAAGGTAAACCCACAAAAGGTTTTGCCGATTTGGGTGCAGGCTTTGAATTGGGTGGTGCATTGGCTTGGATACGTGCGACTGCCAGCATGGCGTTAGAGCCAGAAACTATCCAAGACAATGACTTAGCCCGGATAGAATTATATCGTAAGCCACTGGGCGTTGTGGGCTCAATTACCCCATGGAATTATCCCTTACTCATCGGTATTTGGCACATCATTCCTGCTTTGCTCACTGGTAATACCGTCGTCATGAAACCGTCTGAGATGACTCCATTGACCGTACTATGCTTTGGTGAGATTGCTAAAAATATTTTGCCAGCAGGCGTATTGAATGTGGTAACTGGCAAAGGTAATATTGGTGCGGCGATGTCTGCACATGTGGACATTCAAAAGATTGTATTTACAGGCTCAACCCCAACGGGCAAGGCCATTATGAAAAGCGCTGCGGTGAATTTAAAACGTCTGACGCTTGAGTTAGGTGGCAATGATGCTGGTATTGTACTGGCGGATGCTGATATTGAAGCCATCGCGGGTAAGATTTTTGCAACCTCTTTTATCAATAATGGCCAAACGTGTGCCGCCCTAAAACGACTATATGTGCATGAATCCGTGCATGATGAGTTGTGTGCAGCCTTGACCACGATTGCCAAAAGCATGAAGACAGGTAATGGGCTTGATGAAGACACCGACTTTGGACCTTTGCAAAATGAGGCACAATTAAATATTGTCAAAGCCCTTGCTCAAGATGCCAAAGAGCGCGGTGCAAACTTCTTATGTGGCGGGGAAGTGGTAGACGAGACAGGCTATTTTTATCCCATAACGTTGGTGAGTCATATCAATGATGGCGCAAGATTGGTTGATGAAGAACAGTTTGGACCGATTCTCCCCATTATTAAGTTTAGCGATATCGAAGAGGCGATTGCCAGTGCCAACCGCTTATCCGTTGGACTTGGCGGTTCAGTCTGGTCAACAGACATCGAACAAGCACAGAGTATCGGCTCACGTTTAGACTGTGGCACTGTGTGGATTAATAATCATGCCATGGTGCAACCCGATGCCCCGTTTGGTGGTGTTAAAGACTCTGGGTTTGGTATTGAGTTCGGAGAAGCTGGTCTCAAAGAGTTTACTTCTATACAGACCATGCAAGTTTTTAAATCTTAATAGATATTTATTACATAATAAGTATCTAGTGATCGCTAGTTAAATGCAAAAAATATGGCCGAAGTAGAACACGTAGTGAGTACTTATCTTTAGAGATGCTAAAAGCACCAGATTACATGGTTGTTAGTAGAAAAATCAGTTATCTGAAGATGGTTAGCTATTTTAATTGAAGTAGGCTCATCTAAAATAAAGGAATATAGCTGACAATAAAAAGGAGTTTTAATGTCTACTAAAAATAAATCAAAAGGTATTTCACGTCGCAATTTTTTAGGATACACCGCAGTTGCCTCAGGTGTACTTATGTTGTCTAAGGGTGCTATAGGTGCGAGTATTAATCCTATAGGTAGCCATAGTAAAGAATTCGATTATGTGATTATTGGCGCAGGTTCGGCAGGCTGTGTACTTGCGAATCGTCTAACTGAAGACGGTAGTCAGGTACTTATTATTGAAGCAGGAGGTCCCGATAACAGTGAAATGATATCAACACCCATGCGTTTAATTGAGCTATGGGGTACCGAATATGATTGGGACTATAAAACAATACCGCAAAAAAATGCACACCATCGTATCTTAAATTGGCCACGTGGTAAAACGGTTGGCGGATCGTCGTCGTTAAATGCTATGATTTATGTAAGAGGAAATGCATCTGATTATGATGATTGGGCAAATGAATTAGGTTGTGATGGGTGGTCTTATAACGATGTATTACCATATTTCAAAAAGTCAGAAAATTACTCACGTGGTCCAAGTGTCTATCATGGCGGTGACGGGCTACTTCATGTTACTGCAGATTTCATTCCTCATCCAGTCACGAAAGCAATAGTTAATGCTGCTATAGAGTCTGGTATCCCTTTCAATGATGACAGCAATGGGGAGACACAAGAAGGGGTCAGTTATACTGATTTGAATACGAAAGATGGGAAGAGACATTCCACAGCGGTCGCTTTCTTACGGCCAGCTCTCAATCGTCCTAATTTATCATTAATAACTAACTCACGCGTCCATAAAGTAAATACAACAAAGGGTGTAGCAACAGGTGTTACATATCGTCAAGAAGGCGCTATCAAAACAGTCAAAGCTAAAAAAGAAGTGATTGTATGTGGCGGTGCGATTGAATCTCCTCGTATTTTGATGCTATCAGGCATTGGGGCAAAATCAGAGTTAGAAAAGCTTGGTATTAATGTGATTGTCGATAGCCCCGGTGTAGGTAAAAACCTCCACGACCATAACTTAAGCCCTGTAATATATGAAGGAAAGAAGGAAGTTCCACCACCAAGTGACATGTCTATTCAAGTATTGCATGCTCATATGTTTGCAAAAACTCAGACAGCTCTACCAGGGGCCGATATGCAGCCACTTTTTTTCCATGTTCCTTATTACGTACCTGGTCAAGATAGTTCCGTTCAAAATGCATTCTCTCTAGTAGCTGCAGGAGTTAGACCGACCTCACGCGGTAGGATTACACTAAACAGTTCTAATCCTGATGATAAGATGAATATCGATCCAAATGTACTTGATACACAATATGATGTCGATACATTAGTGACTTCGATTAAACAAATGCGTAATATCGCAAACCAACCAGCCTTAAAAGAATGGCGTGGTCGAGAAGTATATCCAGGTGAAGATGTTAAAACAGATGAACAAATTGCAGAGTACGTGCGTTCGTCAGTTGTAAGTTACCATCACCAGAACGGCACCTGTAAAATGGGAAGTGATGGTTTGGCAGTGGTGACACCACGATTAAAGGTTCGAGGTGTTAAAAAACTGCGTGTGGTAGATGCCTCTATTTTCCCGTTCGTTATGGCTGGTAATACAAATGCACCCACAATTATGGTAGCAGAGAAGGCAGCTGACATGATTAAAGAGGACAATACATAAACTATGTATGGAGTCAGATATCCAAATCGGACTCCATGTTAATATTTTTCAGCCTTTAAAAATAAATCAAGGTTACCCATAAGCTAATAGCTTATGGGTTTTTTTAGCTATGTTGGGCAGCAGTAAAATATTTATACATCAAAGAGTTGGTTAGTTATGCCATTAATAAGCGCATGACAGCAGATTTAGTATCAATATGGCATTTAAGAATAGACGACCCAACCAAAAGCTGATTTGGTATTCTGACAGAAGTAGTCAGTACTGCAGCCATGCCTGCCACAAGATCATCAAGAAGCATCAGTTTAAGGGCTAAACGAGTGCTAAAGGTAACTGCTTTGACAAACCCCAATATTAACAATACCACCTAAGTAAAATACCAAATTAAAAAAGTTACCGAGGCTATATTTGGTATAGCGTTGGCAACCTTTTTTTATGTTTTTAATATCTAAAAATAAGTTTATACGTTCATTATAATTAGATTTTCAGCCTCTCAATAGCGAAGTCATCATCACCTAAGAAAATATGTCCTGGCTTGTAGATTGTAGTCACTAAGAAACAGATCAAAAACACAAATGTTTAGTATGGAAATAGATTTTTAATCAATTGTCTGAGCAATCCGATGATGAATAAACTTTGTTAGATGCAGCTATTTCTGATGCCTCCATAGTTTTTCAAGCATAAATAGTGCGTCGTACCTAGTCCTACATCAAATAAGTATGCCTCACCATCACGAATAACAGAAATAACTGAACCAGCTTATTTAGCGCTAGTTATTGACATACCTATTCTAAGCTTAATTCAAGCGTTATGAAATGAACAACCTTGTTATAGAGTAAGAGCGTTTAAATCATAGAGCAGGATCATCTAATCTGTTGCATCAACTTGTAGTAAGAACATCGTCTGACTACATTCTAACGATAGGCTTAATAGTGATGCCTTTCTCACTATCTTCTGCTGCTTTATTAATATCCTTGAGATCGTAAAATTTAACCAGTTTATCGAATGGGAATTTACCCGCCATGTAAAGGTCTACCAGCACGGGTATTAAAGTGCTTGGCACACTGTCACCTTCAACCACACCAATCAGCTTTTTGCAGTTTTGCATGATATCGGTCAGATCTAACGCAGCTGTTGTGCCAGGCTTTGGGGCGCCAACAATAGCTCCGATGCCGCGAGGGCGTAATGAGGTAATCATATTTGAGACCAGGACACCTATACCCGTAGAATCCATCGCAAACTGCGCACCGCCGCCCGTAATTTCTTGAATACGTGCAACAGTATTTTCTTCTTTGCTGTTGATTACATGTGTTGCTCCAATCTTCAGCGCCAGCTCCAACCTCGAAGGTACAATATCAACTGCGATAATCGTCGTAGCACCAATCGCTGCGGCTGCCATTACTGCTGATAGTCCAACGGCACCGCCGCCCCACGCAATGAAGCTAGAACCAGCTGTGACTTTGAGTGCATTCATGACGGTACCTGCACCTGTTTGAATGCCACAGCCTAAAGGTCCCAGTAGTTCAAGTGGTGCATCTTTGCGAACTTTGATAACGTTGCGCGCATTTGCCACAGCATACTGACCAAACGATGACTGACCAAAGAATCGATCATTCAGTTCGGTATCGTTGCTTGCAATTAAGGCATGAGAACCATCAACTCTTTGACCAGAAAAATTATACTGATTAAAGTTTTCGCAATAAGCAGGGTGACCTTCATGGCAAGAATCACATTTATTGCAGTTTAAAAAAGTCATAACAACATGGTCGCCAATAGCGATGTCTGTTACTTTACTGCCGATAGACTCAATAATACCAGAGCCTTCATGCCCCAGTACTATTGGGTGCGGAACAGGGAAAACTTGATCTCGGGCGATCATGTCGGTATGGCACATGCCGGTTGCTACAACACGTACCAGCATTTCGTCATCTTGTATAGTATCGGTTTTGACTTGCTCAATTTGGAATGGCCCATCTTTTTGGCGAATCACTGCTGCCGTGTAGCTAGTAGGGGTTGTCTGTGTCATGGCGATTCCTCTGAGTTACTGGCTAAAGATGCTAGAGTCATACGTTTTTCAAGTTTTATTAACAATAGCAATGTTGACGAAAATAATGTTAAGCGATTAAGACTGACAAGTAGCACTGGCTTCTTTGGCTTTTTGATACACTGTTTGTGCGTCTAAATTCAGCGCTGTGACATCTTTTAGGTACTTTTGAGTACCAGCTTCTAACGGACCTTTCCATTTTGGATCGTTTAATGGGTCTGGAATGTCTATCATCGTGTCACCCTTGGCTTTGGCTTCTGCCATATATTTTGCATCTTCTGCATCAAATACTTTGCCTGCCGCTGCTGCCATTTGCATGCCTGAGTTGTCATCAATAACTTTTTTGAGGTCGTCCGGTAGGCTGTTATATTTGTCTTTATTCATAGTCACCATAATGGCGGAACTATAAAAAGGGATATTAGTGTGGGTGTTGGTTAGCTCTATCAGTCTAAAAGACCCTGTTGCATCCCACGGCAGACTTAATCCATCTAACACACCGCGTTGCAGCGACGTATAAATATCCGTCGCAGGTAAGCCCACTGGCGTGCCGCCTGCCGCTTCAATAATATCGCCTGCAATGGCAGAGGGACGACGCATCCGTAAGCCTTTTAAATCATCTGGCGTGCGAATGGCTTTATCAATGGTGTGCATGCCGCCTGGGCCTGTACCCATCATAAACAATAGATGGGTGTCCTTATACTCATCCGCTATCACTCCATCGTCATATAAGGTTTGGAGCATACAGTTCATTTGGGTTGCTGAGTTAGAAAGCCCTGGTAGTTCTGCTACTTGGGTCAATGGAAAGCGTCCATTGGTATAGCCTTGAAGCTGGGAGCCTATATCGACAGTACCTTTAGCAGTGGCATCATAGGTGGCATCAGGTTTACTCAGGGTCGCTGAAGGATAAAGCTCAACTTTGATTCGACCGCCTGATTCTTGCTCAATCTTGTTAGCCCAGGGTTCAAAGATTTCGGTATGGGTCGCTGCTGTGGCTGGCCAAAAATGAGAGAAACGCAAAGTGGTCGTTTCAGCAGCATCTGCTGTCGCCGTGTCGCTTGATGGCGAGCAGCCAGTGAAACCAATCATTGCGGCCAGTGCCAAACTGATCGGGAGTATTTTTGTCATCATAAGTTCCTTTTGTGATGTTTGTTCTAAATAAGAATTTATGTTCGCATAAAGAATTAAAATACGCTTTTTTTACTTTGCTGTCAATCAGATTGCAGCTTTGGTTTTACTCTATCAAATTCGTATCTAATATTATTTTCTCAATAGCATTTATAACCACCTGACATTGCCTGTGTGCTGCACCGCAATAATTTAGCGGAGATAAAACAACCAATAGGGCGGGGTCATCAAACAAAGATGGTGACGTTGCTGCTAGTAGCGGCAAAAAACTTGCTACAAATCCCTGATGGTTAAGGTGTGCATCATGACTGGCCTGTGCGATTAATGGATAGATTTTATCTTTACTTGACTCAAAATGGCGCTGCAAGTTTTTGATAAGGTGGGCGTCGCTGTTTAAATCCAAATTGGCATCCATGCGTTTAGGGTAGACTTGCAAACCTTGCAACAATGTTTTGAGATAAGAAGCAGCACCTGCCATCAAAGCAGTCCCTTCTGTTAAAGGCACCCAGCTGGCATGCCATTGTCCTAATGCGCGCTCAAAGGGCTGTGCGGTTGTATTGCTTATCACGCTCATATGCCCGTGCATTCTTAATGTCGCCGCTTTGATTAAGGCACACAATATTGGGTTTCGTTTGTGCGGCATTGACGATGACCCTCCCATACCTGCAGTGGCAGGCTCGGACACTTCACCCAGTTCAGATTGGCACATAAGAGCAATGTCTTCGACGATATTTTCCATTGCGCCTGCACAGGCATCTAATATAGATGCGATAGCATGAATAGGCTGTCTATTGGTATGCCAAGGGAGCAAGGGTACGGATAAGCCTAGCAATGTGGCAACCTGCTGCGGCAAGTCATGCTGTTCATTTTTTTCATCACTCATGCCAACGGGACCGCCCCATTGCAGGTAAAACCCTGATTGCTCTATTTTCTGTAAATTGGGAACGACCGCTATTAAGGAGGCTGCCCACTGTGAGACTTTTGCCCCAAAAGTGATGGGTAGCGCTTGTTGCATCAGTGTTCTGCCAGACATAGGGGTTGCATCATGCTGTTCAATCAAAAGACTACAAGCTTTGAGCGCTGCTATCAAATCTTGGTTAATACGCTGAAAAGCAGTTTTGAGCATCATCATCATCGCGGTATCAATGACATCTTGACTGGTCAGCGTTTGATGAAAGTAGGGCTTTATGTCTGAGGGTAATAAGGCTTTGGCTTGAGCTACAAAGGGAATGGCAGCATTGCCTCCTAAATAAGTTTGTGCACTGATAGCATCAATATCAAACAAATCTAGCGTCAATGCCTGCTTAGATTGCTGATGTGTATTGTGCGGTAATAGGTGATTTTTTTCTCGCACCGCGACTATGGCTAGCTCGAAATCTAGCATCGCTTGGATGAACAGACGGTCAGATAAGTCGTCGGCGATACTGGGGTGTACAAAAGGCTGATTGATTAATCGATTGATTTTCATTTAAAATCCCTAGTTTTGGTAAGTATAAAATAGTATGCCTATGAAACAAGATAAGAAAATATCTTCTGATAGTCCAGACTTCGTCGCCTCTCTTGCAGGTGGTTTGAGCGTTTTGCTGACGTTTGATGAAAACCACTCGACGATGACGTTGAGCGAAGTGGCTGAACGCACCCATATGGATAGAGCAAAAGCGCGGCGCTATCTGTTGACCTTGCATGCCCTTGGTTATGTCCATAAAGATAAGCGCCAGTTTAAATTGTCACCTAAAACGTTGAGTCTTGGCGCCAGCTACTTGAGCAGTATGCATCATCACGAAATTATTCAATTTTATTTAGAACGTGTGACCGAACAAACAGGGGAGTCTTGTTCATTTGCCGTATTAGACGGTGACGAAATAGTTTATATTGCCCGTTCTGCAGCTCAGCACCGGTTGTTGTCTATTGCTATAGCGATTGGCACAAGGTTGCCTGTTGCTTATACGTCTATGGGGCGTATTATTCTTGCCAACTTGCCTCAGGAAGAGCTTGAGGCGCAGCTGAATAAAATTGAGCTAAGCGCACACACACCGAACAGTATTACTGACCTTAAAATATTTGCACAAATGCTAAAAGACGCCAAAGAACAGCAATATGCAGTTGTCGATCAAGAGTTGGATTCAGGTTTGCGCTCACTGGCACTGCCTGTTTATAAATCAAACAATGAGCTGATTGGTGCGATTAATATCAGTACCAATGCCATGCGTGTCTCTCAAGATATTTTGATTGAAACGTTTTTACCGCTACTACGTGACTGTGCCGAAAAAATACAAACATACTATATCTAATATAATAACTGGATCTAGCGGAGTAACTAAATGTAGCAAGATAGACAGCTTTAATAGGCTAGCTGAGCCAAAAGTCTTATTTTGCTATACTTTATAAAAATCTGTGATGAGGTTGTCACTCTTATTAAATTTTTATGAAACATATTTTATTTTTAAGCCAGAGACAATGTATTAGATTGTCACTAGGAAAAGGTTGTCAACGCTATTTTAGATCAAGCGCTGACAACCTTTTTTTATCTTTTACTCAAGTCAAACATACAAAGTTTAAGCTTAATATGCTGATTTTCCTCATTCAGAATGATGGCAAGCACCAAAAAAATAAATTATTGACAGCATAATAAAAAAAGTATAGCTTAGTTCACAATATGAACATTAATTCTAATTAAGAACAATATATCATATTTGTAGAATACATAGGCGTCATTATTAACGGCAAGCCATCTTTATGCTCCACAAAGATGGCTTGCCGTCAATAAGGAAGCTAATCATTGATCATAAAGCCAAGGATGGCAGTGCTGCTTGCCCGCTTCAATAGCCGTCAAGCTGACTGACGTATCGTCTATATTCAAGGAAGATAGCGCAATGAAAGGCAAATTCAAGATTAAAGGCATGTCTATGCTAATTGTATTAGCACTAGGTATGGCAGGTTGCTCGGGTCAAGCAGATGGCGCAAGTGCTAAAGCTGACATCACTGTTTTAAGGTTTTCACACTTTTGGCCTGCCACTTCTGCGATGCATGTTGAGGTGTTTGAACCGTGGGCCAAAAAAATTGAGACTGAGTCCAATGGCCAACTAAAGGTCGAAATTTATCCGTCAGCCACATTGAGCAAGCCTGAAGCCATGTATGACTCTGCTGCCAAAGGTATCATTGACATTGGCTCTCAAGCACATGGGTATACGGCTGGTCGTTTTCCGTTGACTCAAATTGCTGAACTTCCAGGTCTTTCTAATTCTGCAACGCAAATGGGTTGCATTCTACAGACGCTTTATGACGATGGCACCATTGCCAGTGAATATAAAGACACGCATTTATTGTTTATGATGGGTGCAGGCCCTGCGGCGATTCATACGGTGGATAAACCGATTCGTATTCCTGCTGACATGAAAGGTCAGCGTATCCGCCGGCCCTCTGCCATTGCAGGTGATATCATTGAAGCCACAGGCGGTACACCAGTCGGCCTGCCAGCAAATGATTTATACACGTCTTTACAACGCGGCGTGATCGATGGACTCAGCTTTCCTTGGCAGCCAACCGGTGACTTCCGATTACTAGAGTTAACCAAAGCCCATACCAACATTCCTTTTTATAATTCAGCGTTACTGGTGACCATGAATAAAAACAAATATGACAGCCTTCCTGATAATCTCAAAAAAGTCTTAGATGACAATTCAGGCAAAGTCATGGCCGATTTGGTAGGTACAATTACTGATAAAGAAGATGCCAAATTTAGAGCAGAGGCACAAGCAGCCGGGCATACGATGATTGACATCCCTGATCCGCTGAATGATCCTGACTGGAGAGGCCCTTTAATGGAAGGTACTCAAAAATATTTGAAAGATGTTAAGGCTTTGGGCTTAGATGCTGATGGTGTGTACGAAAAAGTAAAAACCGTCAGTGAGAGCTGCAATGTTTAATGCATGACTAGATGAGTTGTCATAATGACTGTGAACTCTATCGGGGTTTCAGTCTTAGCACGGCTATACTCATCTCAACCCTATTATCAATTTTTACTGAATTTTAAAGGATTAAAATGATGAAAAACATCACACACCCAACGGGCCTCTTTGATAACAGTGCAAGAGACTACAAGCATATTACGGCAGTTCCTTTGGCAGCTGCGATGGGGGCAGAAATACAAGGTGTCGATTTAAGCAACCTAACAGATGAAGCTTTTGCCGAAATTGAAGCGGCGTTGTATCGACACAAGCTGATTTTTTTTAGAGATCAAACGCTGTCTTTTACAGATCATGAGAATATAACCCTGAGGTTTGGTGAGTTTGGCACAGATGCTTATACCAAAGGGGTGGTTGGTCACGAGAACATTCAACCAGTCATTAAAGAGGCCACAGTTGAGACCAAAATGGTGTTTGGTAGTGGTTGGCACACGGACTCTGCTTTTTTAGACTGTCCACCTGCCATTGCCATCAACTATGGTAAAGACATGCCTCCTTATGGCGGTGATACACTATTTGCGAATTCTGTATTGGCGTATAACAATTTAAGCCCTGCCATGAAAAAAATGATAGACCCACTCAAGGTATGGATGAGTGCCAAACATGTGGTTGCCTCTATGCAGGCTGAGCGAAAATCAAAAAAAGCGAGTGAGCTTGGTAGCCTTGAGCTGGATGTAGATACCCAAAAGATGATAGAAGGTACATATCACCCATTGGTCAGAACTCATCCAGTCTCAGGAGAAAAATCGCTATATGTTGATAAAACCTATGCTTGCGGCATAGAGGGCATGACAGAAGAAGAGTCACGGCCTTTGCTGGATTTTTTATCTGGTTTTGCCACGCAAGAGTCTTTTGTCTGCCGACTAAAATGGTATAACAATACGGTGATAATGTGGGACAACAGAATCTGTTTGCATCAAGCATTTAATGATTATGATGGCCACAGAAGAGAGATGTATCGTGCCGTCGTCATGGGTGAAAAACCACAATAAAAGGACAATACCATGAAAGATATTTTTGACTCGATAGTAACGCCTATAGGTTACAGTGACGTTGAGTGGCAAGCCAGAATAGAGCTGGCGTTGTGCTATAGAATGGTAGACTACTATGGGTGGACAACACAGGTCTACAATCATATCTCATACCGCATACCCGGTACAGAGCATTTGCTGATTAATGCCTTTGGCCTTTTATATAGTGAAATAACGCCCTCAAACCTTGTAAAAATAGACTTTGATGGCAACAAGCTTGATGATTCGCCATACCCTGTCAATAAAGCGGGCAATGTGATTCATACCGCCATTCATAAAGGTCGCCCCGATGTGCATTGTGTGATGCACACACATAACACTGATGTACAGGCAGTAAGTGCATTGGCATGTGGTTTTATACCGTTGTTTCAAGAAGCTTATATGTTTCATGAGCGAGTGGGTTACCATCCTTTTGAAGGCATTGTGCTCGATGAGAGGGAGCAAGAGCGGCTTGTAGATTCTATTGGCACAAAGAACCACACGCTCATGCTCAATAATCATGGCGTTATAACCACTGGTCCTGATGTAGCATGGGCATTTATGCGAATGTACCAAATGATACAAGCTTGTCAGGTTCAGCTAAAAGCTATGGCTTCTGGTGGCGAGTTACTACAAGCGAGTGCAGATGCCATGAGCAAAACAAGAGAGCAGTTTGAGGGAGGCGAGGCCCAAGCGGGTGCTCAGGTTAGATTACCCGAATGGCCTGCATATTATCGCTTGATGAATCGAATTGACCCTAACTGGATAGGATAGCTCCCTCTTATTGATATGCACTGTGCTATTAGTTTATGCCTATTAATGAGTGTGTTGATGGCGATAAAAACCCATGGTAATGCATGGGTTTTTTATTTAAAAAAACCAGTGCTTGATATTGACAGATACCAGCAAAAGGTATAAATTAATTCACTATACGAACAATAATTCTAATATAGAACAAAATAGTATTCGTTAAATCATAGCAATTAGTCGTATCAACCTTATCTCTAGGGAGAGAGAACCATGACAGCAGTCTATATTTGTCATCCAAAACGATCAGCGGTTGGCCGCTACGGCGGTGTACTAGCCGATATTCGCCCTGATGATTTGTTGGCACAAGTTATTAAAGCAGTACTGGCAGATGCGCCTGACTTTGACCACAGTGCCATTGAAGACAGTTTTATGGGCTGTGCTAACCAAAGCGGAGAGGACAACCGTAACGTTGCACGTATGAGTGGATTGTTGTCAGGCTTGACAGAAAAAGTACCAGCAACCACCATCAATCGGTTGTGCGGTTCAGGTCTTGATGCAGTGGGAACGGCTTTTCGAGCAATCGTGAGTGGTGAGATGGAGTTGGCCCTCGCAGGTGGCGTGGAGTCGATGACCCGTGCCCCCTTTGTGGTTGGTAAACCCGAAAAAGCCTATGATCGCAGTCAAAAACTACAAGACACCACCATGGGCTGGCGCTTTATCAACAAAAAGCTTGATGCTGTTTATGGTACAGAAGCAATGCCGCGTACAGCAGAAAACCTAGCAGACAAATACAATATCTCACGCGAGGACCAAGATGCATTTGCTTTATGGTCGCAGCAAAAAGCTGCCCAAGCACAGAGTGATGGCCGCTTGAACGCTGAAATTACCCCCATTACTATTGAAAGACGTAAGCAAACACCGCTCATTGTTGATACTGATGAACACCCACGCCCCAATACCGATATGGCGGCATTAACAAAACTACGTCCCATATACGAAAACGGCACGATTACCGCAGGCAATGCCTCTGGCATTAATGACGGGGCTGCTGCCATGCTTATCGCAAGTGCAGCAGCCGTGCAAAAATACGGTTTAACACCCGTGGCAAAAATAGAGGGTATGGCAACCGCTGGCGTGTTACCAACTATCATGGGTATTGGACCAGTACCTGCCACTCAAAAATTGCTCAAACGTCTCAATCTTAGCTTAGATGATATTGATATTATTGAGCTTAACGAAGCGTTTTCTGCGCAAGCATTGGCATGTTCACGCGAGTTGGGTCTTGATGACCGTGATGCGCGTATCAACCCTAGAGGCGGTGCCATTGCCTTGGGTCATCCGCTTGGCGCATCGGGCGCCCGCATTTTGATTTCAGCCATTCATGAATTACAGCACACCAAAAAAGACCGCGCGCTTTGTACCATGTGTATTGGCGTTGGGCAGGGAATTGCCTTGGTGGTTTCACGAGTAGGAGCAGAATAATGGCATTTTTAGCAACAGTAGCACATCTCATTGCTTACCAAGACAGTGGCGAAACCTACTTACCCGCCTTATTGATGGCGCATCCATTGGGAATGAGCCATGCAGTATGGGATGAGGTATGTGACCAATTACACGGACACTATCGCTGTGTGCGTTGGGATCTACCAGGGCATGGCAGTAGTGGTGTGGCGACAGATGGCTTATCAATAGCGCTGCTTGCCAATGATGCACTGGCACTAGCAGACGCCTTAGATATTGAAAACTTTAGTTTTATTGGTACCTCCATTGGCGGCGTCATTGGTCAACACTTATGCCAAATAGCGCCACAGCGTTTAGAGCAAGTGTGGCTTACCAATACGGGTGCGGTCATTGGTACTAAAGAGGCATGGGCTGAGCGTGCAGACGATGTTCGCAGTTTGGGGCTGACTGAGATGGCAGAAGCGATTGCGCCGCGCTGGTTTTCACCAGGCTATGTCGAACAAAACCCTGAGGTGTTACAAGGATGGCAAGTACAGTTATCTCGCAATGATAATGAAAGCTATGCCAAACTTTGTGAGGCATTGGCACAAGTCGATAACCGTGAAAACCTAGTGGGCTATGCTGGTATGGTTGCGTTGTTGGGCGGCGCTCAAGATGTGTCGACACCCCCTGCTACGCTCAAAGTACTACAAACGGCATTCACTACTGCAACGTTGACCATATTTGAAGAGGTGGGTCATGTGCCATCTGTTGAAGCATCGCAGCAATTGGTTGACTATATGCAGCGTAATGCGGAGCGTACATCAGTTGGCGAAACTGGCATTGATTATGAGCAAGGTTTGAAGCAGCGTAAACGCATTTTGGGAGAGGCGCATGTTGCAAAAGCATCCAAAACTGCCAACACTTTAGACAGCCCATTTCAGCAGTTTATCACCCGTACTGCATGGGGCGAGCTATGGGGCGATAGCAGCTTGACAGTGCAACAACGCAGCATGATTACCACTGCAATATTGGCGGCGCTTGGCCGTGATGGTGAGCTGGGGTTGCACTTACGTACGGCAAAGCGTTTGGGCATTAACGAAAATCAGCTGCGCCAAGTGCTTATGCATGTGTCGATTTATGGTGGTGTGCCTGCGGCCAATCATGCATTTTCTTTGGCCAAAGATAATGGCTGGGGCGATGCGCTTCTTTAATGTCGCATTTAACAGCGTTAAATCAACAAGCACACGTTATTGATAAACCTGCTTTATCGCAATGGAGAACAATGCAATGAACCATAAACATCCTTCTTTTTTACCGCGCGATCGGACATGGCAACCTGCGCAGTATACCCCAGGTTACAAAACATCAGTGGCACGTTCACCGCGCCAAGCATTGGTCAGTATCCAAAAATCCAGTGTCTCTGAGCGCAGTGGTCCTGTGTTCAATGGCCTAGAGATTGGTCAATATGATAACGACTTACTCATGAACTTTAGGACAGAAGGTGCACCAGTCGGTCTACCTGTCGGCGAGCGCATCATTATGCACGGTCGTGTGATTGATCAGTTTGGCAAGCCAGTTGCAAATACCTTGGTTGAGATGTGGCAAGCAAATGCTGGCGGCAAATACCGTCATAAGAAAGACGGTTATTTGGCACCATTAGATCCTAATTTTGGCGGGTTCGGCAGATGTATCACAGATGCAGATGGCTGTTATCGATTTCGTACTGTGCGCCCAGGCCCTTACCCATGGCCAAACGGCATTAATACATGGCGTCCAGCGCACATTCACGTATCGGTCATGGGGCCTTCAATCTCAACCCGTTTGATTACCCAAATGTACTTTGAAGGTGATCCACTTATTCCACTGTGTCCTATTGTACAAGTGTTAAAAGACCCAGAAGCAGTCGAGACGATGATTGCCCGTCTAGATATGACCATGAGTAAGCCAATGGATTGCTTAGCGTACCGTTTTGATATTGTGGTTCGCGGCGCATTACAAACCTACTTTGAGGAGTAACCCATGTACAGTCAATACAAATTGCAAGATGACAGTGGTTTGCTGCGCGAGACCGCATCCCAAACAGCAGGGCCTTTCGTCCATATTGGTTTGGCATTAGAAATCGCCGGTTTTGAGTCGCGCTCAGATGAAATATGGCAAGACTTGGCCAAAGCAGATGCAGTCGGTGAGCACATTGAGCTGGTTGGCCATGTGTACGATGGCAATGGTGAGGCCGTACACGATGCGCTCATCGAAATATGGCAAGCAGATAGCAGCGGTCATTACATTAGTGAATTTGACAATAAAAAACCATTCACCAGCTTTGGCCGTAGTGCTTGTGCATTAGATGGCGATTTTCATTTTAATACGGTTAAACCTGGACAAGTGGCCTTTGATGGTCAGCATGGCAAACCCATGGCACCGCACATTAATATCGCTATTTTTGCGCGTGGCATCAATTTGCATTTGCAAACCCGTGCTTATTTTGATGATGAGCAAGATGCCAATGCCAATTGCCCCATTTTAAACAGTGTGCCGTCTACCGAGCGCCGTCAAACTTTAATCGCTAAGAAAGAATCAAGCGCTGGCAAACCTCGCTATCGTTTTGATATCTATTTGCAAGGGGATGGTGAAACCGTATTCTTCGACTTTTAAGCCGGTGCACTGAATAACACACAGTCAATCTATTCAATCAACAATCGCAATGTATACAGTAATGAGAGGGATTTCATGAATTATAAAACTCAAGTCGCTATTATTGGCGCAGGGCCATCAGGGTTATTACTTGGTCAACTACTGACCAAGGCTGGCATTGACAACGTTATCTTAGAGCGTAAAACAGCAGAGTATGTATTAGGCCGTATCCGTGCGGGAGTACTAGAGCAGGGGACGACTGACCTGATTCGTGAATCAGGTGCTGGCGCACGTATGGATGCAGAAGGTTTGATTCATACGCACACTGACTTTAGCTTTCAAGGTGAGCACCATCAAATAGATGTAGAAAAATATAGTGGCGGCAAACATGTCACGGTATATGGTCAAACAGAAGTGACTCGCGATTTGATGGCGGCGCGTAAGACGGTTGGCGGTGTGACGATCTATGAGGCCGATAACGTCGAGCTGCACGATCTTGAATCAGACAATCCTTATGCCACCTATGAGCTTAATGGGCAATTATGCCGCTTAGATTGTGACTATATAGCTGGGTGTGATGGCTTCCACGGTGTCTCACGCAAATCTATTCCTGCCGATAAGCTAGAAGAGTTTGAAAAGGTTTATCCATTTGGTTGGTTGGGACTGATGAGTGACACGCCGCCCGTTAACGATGAGCTAGTCTACTGTGCCCATGAACGCGGCTTTGCGCTTTGTTCTATGCGCTCTCCAACCAGAAGCCGCTACTACATACAAGTGCCAAATACCGACAAAATTGAGGATTGGACTGAAGAGATGTTTTGGGATGAGCTAAAGCGCCGTATTCCACCAAAAATGGCAGAACGCCTAGTGACTGGTCCTGCGCTGGACATGAGCATTGCGCCACTACGTTCTTATGTGTGTGAAACCATGCAATACGGTAAGTTGTTTTTATTGGGAGATGCGGCCCATATCGTACCGCCAACAGGGGCTAAAGGCTTGAACCTTGCCGCCAGTGATGTAGAAACAGCGTTTCGTTTATTTGTAAAAATCTATGAAGAAGGGCGGACTGATCTGATTCCACGCTATCAAGAAATCTGTCTAGCCCGTGTTTGGAAGTCAGTCCGTTTTTCATGGTGGATGACTATGCTATTACACCGTTTCGAAAGCAGCGAACGTTTTGATTTTCGCGTACAACAGGCTGAGTTTGAATACTTTATTAACTCAGAAGCAGGGAAGGCGACTATCGCTGAAAACTACGTTGGATTGCCTGTTGAGCCTTTAGAGTAAACCTGTCTGATTTAGCGATTCAACTCTTTTATATAGGACGATGCAATGTTAAATAAAGTGACAGATTCTGCCATCGAAGCCATGAGTAATATCAATGATGGGGCAACCATTTTGATCGGTGGTTTTGGTTTGGCTGGTCAGCCCGCGCAATTGATTGATGCGCTGATTGCCCGTAATGCTAAAAATCTAACGATTGTGAGTAACAACGCAGGTAACGGTGAAACAGGATTGGCCTTATTACTAAAATCAGGCTGTGTACAAAAAATCATCTGTTCTTTTCCGCGCCAGCACGACTCACATATTTTTGATGATCTATACCGAGCAGGTAAAATTGAGCTAGAAGTAGTGCCGCAAGGCACGTTGGCGGCCCGTATGCAAGCTGGAGGCAGCGGCCTTGGCGCAATATACACACCAACCGCATTCGGAACACTACTGGCCGAGGGCAAAGAGACTCGGGTTATTGATGGAAAAAACTATGTATTAGAATACCCCATCAAAGCAGATTTTGCCCTCATCAAAGCTTTTAAGGGAGATCGCTGGGGCAATTTAACGTATCGCAAAGCGGCACGTAATTTTGGCCCCATTATGGCGGCTGCATCACACCACACGATTGCCCAAGTCAGTGAAGTGGTAGAACTGGGTGCGCTTGACCCTGAACACATCGTTACCCCAGGTATCTTTGTACATGAAGTCGTTTGTATTCAAGGAGAAGCATCATGAGTGAGTATAAACCGCGTTCCGTTGATGAGATTGCTCAGTGCGTTGCCCAAGATATCAAAGAGGGAATGTATGTCAATCTAGGTATTGGCCAACCAACCCGAGTGGCTGACTTTTTGCCAAAAGACAAAGACATCTTTTTGCACAGTGAAAACGGTGTTTTGGGTATGGGCCCTGCCCCTGAAAAGGGTCAAGAGGATGGGGATCTCATCAATGCAGGTAAGCAATACATAACTTTGCTGAAAGGCGGCAGTTATTTTCATCATGGCGACTCTTTTACCATGATACGAGGTGGCCATATTGACCTGTGTGTGCTAGGCGCGTTTGAAGTTGCCGAAAACGGTGATATTGCCAATTGGTTTTTGGGCCGAGAAAATGATATTCCGGCTGTTGGCGGCGCTATGGATTTGGCCGTTGGTGCCAAACAAGTTTACGTCATCATGGATCATGTCAGCAAAAATGGTGAGCCAAAAATTGTCAAGACTCTCAAATTACCTATCACAGGTGAACGATGTGTCAATCGAATCTATACCGATTTGGCCGTCATTGATGTGACTGAGCAGGGCTTGGTTGTCCGTGAGATGGTCGCAGGTCTGACTTTTGATGCGCTACAAGCCAAAACAGGTGCGACGCTCATAGGTTAGTACCAAAAACCCCGCGATTACAGTCTACCAATACAAAATATTTACCCATCAAGAAAGGACTCAATGATGAATCATCATCTCTCTTTTAGAGGGGTGCAGGCGCTATTGCCTGCGATCTCTAATTTCTCTGGCCATAGCATGGCAGTACTTAGCGAGCTAGGAGGTATCAAATGACACCTTTAGTAAAGCTCAGTCAGGGAATCTCTAAGTTATGTCAATTTATTGGCGGCATCAGTCTTATTATCATTGTCTTGGCCACTATGATAGACGTGGTGACTCGCTATGTGTTCAAGCTCACTAGTGGTGAGGTTGGGTTCACGGTGAAGGGCAGCGTAGAGATTGTCTCTTATTTCATGCTGTTTTCTTTATTGGCCGCTTTTGCCGCTTATGTCGAACGCTCTCAAATCATTGTTGATATTTTTACCCAAAAAATGCCGCAGTCTATCAAAGGCTACATGATGGGCACTTTTATGATGGGGTTTTTCTTGATAGGTCTCGTGTTTGCATGGGGGCTCTATGAGAGTGCTTTTGATGCGCTAGAGTACGGCAAGGTAACGCAAGACCTTCGAGTCTCTATGATGCCCATCTATCTTATCAGTGCCTTTTTGAGTCTTTTACTCGCCATTCGTGCGCTTATCGAATCTATTACTATTTTTAAAACGGGCGAGTTTTATGACGCCGAGGAGACAGGCGCATGAGTCCAGAAATTATTGGTGCGATCGGTTTGTTGTGCATGATTGTGATGGTGATGTTACGAGTGCCAGTGGCACTTGCCATGCTAGGCGTTGGGTTAGTAGGATTTGGTGCTGTGACTGCGCCAAGTGGCGCCCTACAGATGCTAAAAGACGTCCCTGTTGACGTGTTGGCAAAATATGATTTTAGTGCCATTCCTCTGTTCATTTTGATGGGCGTGTTTGCGACACATTCGGGTATGGCAAGTAAGCTTTTTGATTCAACACGAACTATTTTTGGCGGTGTTAGAGGCAGCCTTGGTATTGCTGGTATTGGCTCATCGGGTATCTTTGCCTCGATTTCAGGGTCATCTTTAGCGACCGCATCGACAATGGCTCGAGTGGCATTGCCGCAAATGGAAAAATACGGTTATCAGCCAGGCTTTGCTTGTGGGGTTTTGGCCGCAGGTGGGACGCTTGGTATCATGATTCCACCCAGTATTGCTTTACTGGTTTATGCGATTTTAACGCAACAGTCAGTCGGTGACATGTTTATCGCTGGGTTTTTGCCTGGTATTTTGGGCATGGTCATGTATTCAATCACTGTCATGATTATAGTGCGCTGGAAGCCGCATTTGGCACCCCGCGGTGAACGAACGCCATGGAAAGCCAAAATACTGTCATTAACGGGTCTTATACCTTTTAGTTTTATTTTCATCGTCATTATTGCTGGTATCTTCTTTGGGATATTTACGCCCACTGAAGGGGCTGCGGTTGGCGCATTTGCTGCTTGGGGTTATGCCTTTGTTAAAGGCATGAGACTTGAGGGGCTAAAGCGTTCGTTAACAGAAACCTTGGCCTTATCTGCAGTCGTGTTCTTTATGCTGCTGGGTGCAGAAGCGCTGGGTTATTTTATTTCTGTGTCGCAGATGTCCAATACATTGGCATCGTGGATTGGTGGTTTGGCCGTTAGTCCTATGGTCGTTTTGATCTGTATTTTGTTCATGTACTTTGTGCTTGGGCTGTTTATGGATGCCTTGGCTATGTTGGTGATTACTATTCCTGTGGTATACCCAATTATTTTGGCATTGGGATTTGACCCAGTTTGGTTCGGTATTATTGCCGTATTGACAGTAGAGCTTGGGCTGATTACCCCGCCAATGGGCATGAATATTTTTGTGATTAAGGCGGCTGCACCGCACATAAAGCTCGCTGATATGTTTCGCGGCGTTGCCCCCTTTATTGTATCGGACTTGGTTCGACTGGTGGTTTTAATCGCTTTTCCAGCGATATCTTTGGTGCTTTTGAGCTAGACTTTGTTGTCTGAGCACCTCGCATGATTCATGACACAGCGTATGATTATGCTGAACATCAAGCAAAAGCTGTTTGTGCTGCAATCGTAATACGCTGGTTAGGTTATTGTTTTCAATAAGGAATTTATATGTCCAACTATACTGATTTACATTATCATTATATGGCTGGTGAGTGGCGTGATGGCAGGTCGAGCCACAGCATTGTCACGAGTAACCCGTTCACTGGTGAAGATATCGCCACGTTTAAAGCTGCCAGCTTAGATGATATTAATGAGTCTTATGAGGCACTAGAGCAAGCACAGCAAGACTGGTGTCAGACCAACCCTTATGCTGTAAGCCAGATTGTTGAGCAAGCGGCAAAAGTAATAAGCAATCGCCGAGACGAGTTGGTTGACTTGCTGGTGCGTGAGTCCGGTTCTACCGTGATGAAAGCCAATATCGAGATTGATGCCTGTATTGGGGTTATTAAAGTGGCCGCCGAGTATCCGTTTTTATTAGAAACTACGGTTGCACGCTCAGCCATTCCCAATAAGTTCAACCACATTATTCGTAAGCCAGTAGGTGTGGTAACGGTCATTGGACCCTTTAATTTTCCAATGTTTTTAGCCATGCGATCGGTAGTCATGGCCTTGGCAAGTGGCAACACCGTATTATTAAAGCCTGCCTCTACCACACCCATTACTGGCGGTATCTTACTGGCCAAAATCTTCGAAGAGGCAGGCTTGCCCGCAGGTGTGTTGACAGTGGTTGTGCCAAAAACCTCTGAGATTGGCGATGCGCTATATACACACCCGATTCCTCGTGTGATTTCGTTCACTGGCTCTACTGAGGTTGGTCAGCGCATAGGAGAGATGACTGGCCGTGAAATCAAGCGTTCTATTTTAGAGCTTGGTGGCAATAATGCCTTTGTAGTGCTTGACGATGCCGATATTGATTATGCGGCACGTTCTGCAGTCTTTGGTCGGTTCTTACACAGTGGTCAGATTTGTATGTCAGTGAACCGTGTCATTGTTCATGAGTCTATCTTTGATGCGTTTGCCGAAAAGTTTGTCGAATATACAAAAGGACTGAACGTTGGTGACCCATCAAGACCTGATGTGTTGGTGGGGCCTTTGATTGATGAGCGCGAAGCTGTGCGGGTAGAGCAGGCCGTACAACAAGCAGTGCAAGAAGGTGCTGAAATACTTCTTGAAGGTGAGCGTGACGGTGCGCTCGTTTATCCATATGTTCTAAAGGGCAGTAATGACGTTTATTCTGCACGTACAGAAATGTTTGGCCCTGTGGTTACGTTGATTTCACATAAAGGCGATGCTGATGCCTTACGTTTAGCAAACAACACCGATGCTGGATTGAGCGGTGCTGTGCATTCTGCAGATATCTCCCGAGCACAAAGGTTTGCGGCAGGATGGCGCACAGGCATGGTTCATATTAATGATCAAAGTGTCAATGATGAGCCGCGCGTTGCTTTTGGTGGTGAAAAAGCATCAGGGGTGGGCCGCTTCGGTCGTCATATCACCTTCGATGAGTTCACGACTTATCAATGGGTGTCGGTACAAACTGAACAGCGTCCATATCCGGTTTAGTGATTATTAACAATTGACTTTTAACATATATATGATTGTTATTATTACCAATCATTCAGACATATGAGAATGGCATAGATTGGAAGCTATGCCCATTTATCTATCATAATAATTGTCTACCATCAAAAAGGAATTTATCATGGGCAAAAAAATTTCATTGAGTTTGATAGTTGCCGCTGTCATCGGTATTACAGGTTGTTCAAATTCAAGTGATAGCGCCACACAAAGTGCTCAAGAAGTCACAACCCTACGTTTTTCACATTTTTGGCCAGCCACCTCGACCACAAACACAGAAATATTTGAATACTGGGCAAAAAAAGTAGAGGCAGACTCTAAAGGAAAAATTAAAATTGAGATATTTCCTTCTGCAACACTCAGTAAACCAAACGCAACCTATGATGCGGTTGCCAATGGTGTGGTCGATATTGGGTCTACGCTCCAAGGCTATACCAATGGCCGCTTTCCATTGACTCAAATTTCTGAGTTGCCAGGACTCTCAAACTCGGCAACACAACTAAACTGTATGCTCCATAATCTATATGACGATGGTGTGATTGCAAGTGAGTATGAAGACACTCATGTGTTGTTCATGATGGGTACCGGACCTGGTGGTTTTCACACGGTTGACAAGCCAATTCGCACACCAGATGACTTAGCCGGGATGCGTATTCGAGGTCCTTCAGCCATAACGGGCAATATCATTGACGCGGCAGGTGGCACGCCAGTGGGGTTGCCAGTGACCGATCTTTACACCTCTTTGCAGCGGGGTGTATTGGACGGAATAAGCTTGCCTTGGGATGCTATGGGTTCCTTTAAGTTGACAGAGATAACCAACACTCATACCAACATCCCTTTTTATAGCTCGCCGATTGTTGTGACCATGAATAAAAATAAATATGAAAGCTTGCCAGATGATCTTAAAAAAGTCATCGATAATAATTCGGGTGCGGCGATGGCCAAAATAGCTGGCAAGGTGTTTGATGAAGATGACGCAAGATATATGGCTGAAGCCAAAGCTAAGGGCGATTCAATCATAGATATCCCCAATCCACTAGAAAATCCTGAATGGAAAAAACCTTTAGAAGCGGGCACACAAAAATATTTAACAGATCTTGCCAAGCTGGGTTTGGACGCTCAAACAGCTTATCAAAAAACTATAAAAGCTAGTGCCGCTTGTCAGTCTTAATGGCTAGGTCACTTGCTCCGATAGTAGGGTCTGTAAAGCAGTCAAATATTCAACAGACCTTAGTATTAACAATTTTGACAATCAACGCTTAGCAATAAGCAATTAGTGACAAGGATGTCTTTTATGTCTTCTATGCAGCATACAGATACTGTACAACAAGTGACGTTTCGTTTGATGCGTGAACTTAATATGACAAAAGTATTTGGTAATCCCGGCTCTACTGAGCTTAATTTTTTGAATGATTTTCCTGAAGATTTTGAATACATATTGGCCTTACAGGAGTCATCTGTTGTGGCGATGGCCGATGGTTATGCTCAAGCATCTGGTAATGCCGCTTTTGTCAATCTGCACTCAGCAGTAGGGGTTGGCCATGCCTTAGGAAATATATTCACAGCATATCGAAATCACACACCTTTGGTCATAACGGCAGGCCAGCAATCTCGTAGCATCTTACCATTTGCGCCTTATCTTGGCGCAGATCACGCTGCCGACTTTCCAAAACCGTATGTTAAATGGAGTATCGAGCCTGCGCGTCCTGAGGATGTGCCATTGGCAATCGCTCAAGCGTATCATATTGCAATGCAGCATCCACGTGGTCCAACCTTTGTATCGATACCCTCTGATGACTGGGACAAAACAACCTATATGCCTCATTACTCAAAAGTGATTGAGGGCACAATACCAACGGCGGCAGCCATTGATCAGCTGTTAGAGGTACTCAAAAACAGTCAAAATTTAGCCATAGTTGTTGGTGCAGATGTCGATAGGCAGGGCGCATTTGATACTGCAGTTAAACTGGCTGAGCGGCTACAAGCACACGTTTGGGCAGCACCGTATTCGAGTCGAGCCAGTTTTCCAGAAGACCACCCTCAGTTTGCAGGGTTTTTGCCTGCGCTTCCTGCGCATCTGTCAGAAAAACTGTCTGGGTATGATGTGATTCTGGTGATTGGCGCCCCTGTGTTTACGCTACACATTGCAGGAGATGTGACGATATTTGATTCAGCAGTCAAAATATATCAAATTACCGATGACCCAAAATATGCGGCATTTGCATCGGCAACCACCACTTTATTCGGTTCAATCAATCACAGTATTAGTGCCATGTTGGATAAAATCTTTCCTTTATCTGATTCTCAGAGTGACAAATTTGTCACGCCGCTGCGTCCTGCTACGCCCAAGGTAATGGGCGCAACCCCTATTCCAGTGGAATATGCCATTGATCTACTGTCACATGCACGATCATCTGACTCTATCATCGTCGAAGAAGCGCCTTCTCACCGATCTGTCATTCAACGTTTTTTACCCATTACACAAGCGCAAGGGTTTTTTACGATGTCTAGTGGCGGTCTTGGCTATGCATTACCGGCATCAGTAGGAGTCGCATTATCCACCAATAAACGGGTTGTGTGCTTGATTGGTGATGGGTCTTCTATGTATTCCATTCAAGCTGTTTGGACGGCTGCGCAGTTGAATTTGCCAGTGACATTTATTGTGCTAAACAATTTCGGGTATGGCGCCATGCATTCTTTTGGCAAAATCATGAAGAGTCAGTCTGTACCAGGGCTCGATTTGCCCAATATCGATTTTGTTCAATTGGCTAATAGTATGGGGTGTGAAGGTGCTCGTATCAAAGAGCACGAAAATCTGCCCGAAGCAATCCATAAAGCAGTCAATACATCGGGTTGTTATCTATTAGAAATCATTGTTGATGCAGATACCGGTAATATTTAGCAGCTATTTGTAATGCTGTGAGTTCCATTCAATAAAAAAGTATGATTTTAGACTTATATCTATATAAATATGAGTGTGAAAGGTTTTTTGGATTACTTGAGTTAGGTGGATAAACTTAAAACCATCAAGAAATAATAATTCATTGATAAGGAGATAGAAATGAAGAATGTTATTCCAGTATTAGGTATCATTGCCTTAAGTTTTAGCAGTCTTGTACAAGCTGATACATATATAGTTAATAATTATGCTGATGATAATTCACAAGGAACACTACGCTGGGCAATTGAACAGTCTAATACTAACAACACACAAGGAAATGAGATCTTAATCCAAGCTGTTGGTAGAGCACCTTATATAATTAAAGCTAGTAAACCATTGCCACCAATAAAATCCTCAGTGAAAATTATTGGAACGGAATGGGCTAAAACAGGAGAGTATATTGCAATTGATGGTTCGCAATATATCAAAGGCGAAGGTGCGAAAGCGTGTCCAGGAGCTAATCCTAAACAATATGGAACAAATGTACGTACTACGACATTACCAGGATTGGTTATACAAGATGTTGACGATGTGACGTTAAAAGGTTTAGGTATCCATCGTTTCTGTATTGGTGTGCTAATTAATCGTTCAAGTAATAATTTAGTTCAACACAATCGC
The DNA here is from genome assembly GCF_015864635.1 of Psychrobacter sp. SZ93C1. Taxonomy (NCBI): domain Bacteria; kingdom Pseudomonadati; phylum Pseudomonadota; class Gammaproteobacteria; order Moraxellales; family Moraxellaceae; genus Psychrobacter; species Psychrobacter sp. SZ93C1. The sequence goes on from NZ_JADYWY010000005.1 coordinate 68,106, forward strand.
ATAAGTAATAATTATGGTGGTTCTGGTGTGATGCTTACTGGTGATGATGGTCAAGGTAATCCCACCTCAACGACAACTATCAACAATAAAGTGTTAGATAACTTATTTATTGATAATGGTGACGGTTTAGAGCTCACACGTGGTGCTGCGTTTAATCTTGTGGCAAACAATGTTTTTACTTCCACTAAATCTAATCCAGAGCCTTCGCAAGGTGTTGAGATTTTGTGGGGCAACGATAATACTGTAGTTGGTAATAAGTTTGAAAATTATTCTGATGGGTTGCAAATTAACTGGGGAAAACGCAATTACATCGCATATAATGAACTAACCAACAATTCAATTGGATTCAATTTATCGGGTGATGGTAATATTATTGATAGTAATAAAGTGCATGGTAACCGTATAGGTATAGCAATACGCTCAGAAAAAGATAGTAGCGCACGTACTACTTTAACTAAAAATTTAATTTGGGACAATAGTAAGGATATTAAACGTTGCGAAGCGGGTGGTTCTTGTGTGCTTAACCAAAATTTAGGCGCAATTATCTTTGGTGTTCCTGGATTGGAGCATGCTGATTTTATTGGGTCTCGTGGTGGTGGTGTAGTAATTGAAGGTGCGAATCTTCAAAAAACTTGTGCTAAGTCAGATAAGGATAATTGTAATAGTATTCCCAATCAAGCAATTCAAACACCGGAATTAAGTGTAAGTAAAGGGGATATTGTGGCAGAGATTAAGGCACAGCCAAACCAGCGTTATCAGCTAGAATTTTTTGCTAATAGTCGGGCAGGTTTTCAAGAGGCCGAACAGTATCTTGGATCAAAAATGGTAGTAACCAATGCTAGAGGAAAAGCAAAGGTGTCTTGGAAGACTATAACGGGCGTAGCAACAGTTACAGCCACATTAACTAATCACCTAGGTGCAACTTCTGAACTGAGTCCTGCTGTAGTTGTTCCTTAATGTCGTATTTTTTACTTAGAAACTATTATAAGCTTTGGTATGAAAGCTCTCACCTAGGTAAAATTCACGGTTTTCAAGGCATTTCAAGCTATTAATTATAAATCTTGAAATGCTTTTTTGTATTTTAAGGGTAGAGCATTACTCTCATATCTTTAAGATGTATTGAAATTCTAAGTGCTTTGAAATAAAAAGCTTTGGCTCCCGATATATTTTATAAAAATATTAAATTAAAACTGATTTAAACCCTATTTTTACAAAGAAACCCGATAAATCTGATTATTAGTAACTTGATGTATAGTCAAAACCCAATATTAAGTCCCCTACCTAGATAAAAATATGTGATCGATAAAGCCTTTCAAGCTATGAAATATCAAGCTTGAAAGGCTTTTTTGTGTTTTGAGGGTGAGGAGTTGCTTTTATGTTTTTAGTGGATTTTGAGTTTCTGAATGCTTTGAAATCAAAAGCTTTGACTCCCAACTAATTTTATAATAACATGATTATTATTCACTATTTTATGATAACTAATGAAAAATATTAAGTTAAAGCCAACTCAAAAGCTTCTTATATTAAATAAGGATAATTTATTCATCCATAATGATGCTAGAAAAGCACTAAAGATTTGGCATCAATTTAGACCGAAAACGTCGGATATTAATATGCATGCTTTGGATGATTATTATCGTCAACCATTACGTTTGGTAGCTGGCTTGGATGATACTTACTACTTCTTTAATGATTTTTGCAGAGTTGATCTTTTGCTAAGAGAGGAGATGGGTTTACGACAGCCGTGTCTTATAGGTGCTGAAAATCTAAATGACATCAAACGTCTAGCTTGGGCACAAGTTTTACAGTTGGCTTTCGTGAGGGGTTTGTACCATCCTGGATTTTTTAAAGCGATAAATAACAATGCACCAAAGCATATGATTTGTGAGCTCATGAAGGTTCGCGTTTTAACGATAGAGACTTATTGTCAGTTCGCTGGTATCAGCCAAAGCACATATGAATATCAACAAGGCAAGTCAGCACGTGAAGAACCAATTCTGGGACTTCCTAAAAGCATGAGCTGGTTGGAGTAATAAGCTATGTTAGATATTAGGCGTTTTGAGGAAAGTATTGCTAGGCAAGTATTAGATAAGTTGATACCACTTGATTCTCCGTATTGTCAAAAAATTCAACAGCTTGTTGTTCATGTTGTCAGCTTTATGCCTAATTATCATATCGTGATTGAAGGTTGGTCTAATATCGAAATGACATCTCTAACGACCATTGAATGTCAAAATATTGTTGAAGAAGTTATAAAGGAAGGGAAGATAGAGGTATGGGCGGTCACCTATATGTTGACGATTTTCTATCAAGTCCATGGCGAGATAAAAGTGGGTAGTAGTGCTTGGCGATTTATAAGTGGTTATCTACAAGCCATATTTATCATTGCAGCTCGGCAAGATAAGCATTTCCCCAAAGTTAATCAATTGGGCGTACGAGTTAGAATGGGGCTGAAGCCCAACAATCCACAAGGTGAGATAATTGATAATCTGATCACTCTACACTTAGAGGACTGTTCGCTACAGCAAGTTCTGACCCATTTGCGAGCATACGAGCATGAAACTCGAGTAGGAGAAGAATCAGGAGTACTTACGAATAAAAAGCTAGCAAGTAAAATTGGTCAAATCAGGTTGGCTTATGAGGTGGTCGCTGAAGATAAAGCTTTCATAAGTAAGAGGCGCTCTGCAAGCAGTTCGAAGCAAGAAAAGAAAACGAATACTAGAAAAAGGTATGTCGATGTTGATGACGAGCCGTTTTGCGCAATAACGTTTGGTGGTACGCATCAAGATAATAATATTGCTTTTGATGAAAACTTAGCTGAGAGTGACCCGATGCAGCTTGTAGACAACGGTTTCAAGCCAGCCAGATACGTGGCTAAGTCATCTGAGTTACAGCAGTGGAAGCTCAAAAATAACTATCTACATGCTAGGCGCAATCAGTTCCGTTTTCCTACTAATACTAGGCAGTTAAGTATTACTGGTTATCAAATGGTATTTGCCAGGCTATGGAAACTGTTTTTGACAGCAAGCTATACGGTGCGTCATTCATATGCAGTTCTTATACTATCACTGCTTAGTGGTCGCAAGATTCCAGATATCATTCATGAGTTGCAGCTAGAACGCAGTCTACGTTCGTGGCTTAAGTATGACAGTTCTAATGAGTCACATCTGGGTAGTATGAGCACCATGATTAACGTCACGCCAAATCGTCGAAGCCATTTATTGAAGCACAGACAGAGTCATGGTAGTGATTTTAAAATGCCGCTACCTATAGAGCTGCAATCGGTCATCGAAAACAAACTATCTGTTTCGGCTGATGAAGTTTTAGATGTGTTGAGATACGTTAAAGATCAGATCGGCATGCCAGCATTGACGAGCCAGCACATTGAGTCAGGCTTATTCATCATCATAAAAAATAAGATCGATGAACCATTACACGCAGATATGATTACTGGTGTGGATGTTAGGCATAGCTCGCCATTGTATTACATCAGTATTGAAACCAAAGTTTTGGAAGAAACCTACCGAAAAGCCATTTACCTTATTACTCGATATTGTGATGTTGATAGTCAAAATAAAATTCGACAACAAACCGGTGCTGAGATTGTGAGTAGCCATTACAAGCAATACATTGGCAGTGATATGGTACTAAAAAAACAGCATGCAAACAATTCTTTGAGCAGCTGGCAAGTGGCGCTGAAAGCTTTAATGGTTGTTTGAAGTGTAATCCAAGTAAAAAACAGGATCGTTACATCGAACAGTTCAACGCTTATAGTATTTGGCTGTGGCACATCATTATCATTCAAACTGGTATAAGGCCTGTCAAACATGCACCAGGTACATCTACTCAAATGACATTGGGTGGCACACCTCAAGCTAGAGAAATTGCTTTGACAGTCCCAAGAGGTGACAAAGGTGAAACAGGCAACCTACCGAATATCTACCCAACAACAACTCTAGATGCGCCAAACGTACATATAGCAAGCGATGGCACTTTTAAGCGCTCTAACGATACAAACAACGCCGCTTCGAGAAAAGTTGGAACAGCGCAAGGAAATTTGGCAGAAAGAAATGCCTTAGGTCGCGTGGTAGGAGTTGAAGCTATTGGTGTGGGACAAACTTGGCAAGACGTAACAGCTTCAAGGGTAGTAAACACTACATACACCAACAGCACAGCTAAACCCATTATGATTTACGTGTACTTTGGCTTAACAACCACGGGGTCGGATTTTTTGGTAGATGGTGTTGCTACTATGTCATCAAGCGCTAGTGCTGGTACGTCAGGGCAGGTTATTGTGCCAGTAGGTTCAACCTATAAATCACAATCAAGCTTTACAACATGGACGGAACTGCGGTGAAATATTATAAATTAGATAATCAGGTTTTTGCTTTTGAGTCTGACGGCTCACAAGATGAGTTTATCACTGACCAAATGGTTTTAATGACTGACAACGAAGTCTTATTCCACCAAAACAATGACGGCACACTAACTTATGATGCTGAGACAGACAGCATTATTGTCGATGACGCGCTAGTTGCTGCTAAAAAAGAGCGTGAGCAGTTACAAGTTTGGGAGAACATAAAATCATTACGTCAAGATAAAATGACAGGTGGTGTCTATGTGCTAAGCGTCGATAAGTATTTACACACTGATGAAACTTCCTCTATCCAGTATGCACAGATTGGTACAGCTATCAGTCTTGGTATGTTTCAACCCATGAACTGGAAAACAATGGAAGGTGACTTCATTGAACTAACAGAAGCTATTTTTCGGGAGCTACAGATAGAGATGATTGTTAATACTCAGAGTGTTTATGCTCGCGCTGAATACCATAAATATATGATGATGCAATCTGACAATCCGCTTGATTACGACTATTCGACAGGATGGGCAACATGAGTAAAGTTTATCTAGCGTTTTACTATAAAGACCGCAAGATTGAGAGCCTGCAAACCTTTTGGTATCGAGCATTTGACACGCTGACAAAAGTCGTCACATTGGGGCGTTATTCGCACTGTGAAATAGCAATCGAAAGTGCAGGTCAATACCGCTGCTATAGCTCATCAAAGCGTGATGGTGGTGTACGTGTTAAGCGCATGGCGTTACCTTCTAATACGTGGGATTTGGTTGATATATCGCCCCTAATCACCGAGCGAGGCGTGATGGACTTTTACGCTAAGACAAAAGGCATGGGTTACGATGTCATTGGCCTGCTATCACCAGTCGTCGGCAACATCCACGATAAAGACAAATGGTTTTGTTCGGAATGGTGTGGTGCAGCTTTAGGATTTCAGCAGCCAAATAAGCTATCACCTATCTCGCTTTATCGATTAGTCAGCAAATTATAAGAGCCGCCATATTGGCGGTTTTTTATTATCTAAAATTAGGGGGCTAGATGCTTAAAATTAAGTTTTGGCAGCTATGGTGGGCTTGCATAGCTGCTCTAGCTGCATCGTACCCGATTAGCGCATGGGCTACTGACCGCATTATTGATGCAGGTGTATTGCCAGCGCCTTTTCTACTGAGTTGGGCAGGCGTTTGGGTTTTTGCTACAGCAGGTGGTCTATGTGCTGCTTTTGTCAAAATACCCGAAATTGATAAGAGTTTCTATTATCCAAGCCTAGCAAAAGCATTAATCGGTGTGTTTATGGGTGTTGCATTAAGCCTGGCGGTAAATACATTCAATGAAGCGCAATCAGGCGCTTTGCCACTTTTTGCACTATTGGCAGGTCTATTTAGTGCGCCATTGGTGGCAGGTACGATGGTTTGGATCAGCAATCAAAAGCGTATAAATAAAACACTCAATCAAGCGGTACGTAGTCGCACTGGATTGGACACGTCAGTAGATGACGACTTTCAAATTGACACAGCTTACAAAAAAGGAGGCAGCGATGATAGCGCCAATCTATCTTGATTTAACGATGGCGGTATGCGCTGTTGTCCTAGGTTTGTTTGTCATGTTGACACGTATGCGAGTCGTGGACAACGGAGTTTATACGCCCATACTCGAACTAGCTTTAGTGTGTGCAGGTGCGCTAAGTTGGGCGGTTTATGGCTTCTTAGCAATATCAGCTATTACATCATACCCGCCATTGCACACAGTCGGCTATCAAGGCCACTGGGGTTATACGCTAGCAAGGTTTTTAGGCTTCGTTGCTTGGATGCTAGCGCTACTATTAATCACTAGGTATAGCGCATATATGCAGGTTCGAAAGGTATCAAAGAAATGCAAATACCACGCCCCATAACGGGGCTTTTTTAATGTCTAAAATAAGGCACAATTTATGAACGTGTTCGAAATGATTTTTGATAGATTGATGGACAACGAAGGCGGTTACGTCAATCATCCGAACGATCCCGGTGGTGAGACAATGTATGGTGTCACTAAGCGAGTTGCTAATGCTCATGGTTATTGGGATGATATGCGTAAGCTACCCAAATCACTAGCAAAAGAAATCACTGAAAAGTCATACTATAAAGCAGTGAAAGGTGATCAGTTGGATCGCTTAATTGCATGGCAGCTTACAGATGCAGCTTATAATCACGGTAACCGCCAGTCAGTCAAATTTTTGCAGCGTGCGGTTGGTGCTAGTGCAGATGGTTTGATTGGCCCACGTACATTGGCTGCAGTTGCAGTAATGGATAAAAACGATGTAGTATTCTTATTTAATGCTGAACGTTTAGAGTTTTACACTAGCATTCGTGGTTGGTTAAGTTTTGGGAAAGGGTGGGCAAGACGAGTAGCCGGTAACTTACGCTTTGCAGCTAGCGATAATTGAGCCCTGCCAATCGGCGGGGCTCTTTTTTTGTGTCTGCAACTAACACATCACACCAAATTGGCTCATAAAAGGATGAAACATCTCAGCATTGCATAGAAGTCCTTTTATATAAAGCGCTGCAACTGCTGTAATAGTCAGAGCTATCAATACCAATAATCCTGTCATCGCCCAATTGTTTAGGTTTTGATTATCACATGTTCCACAATACCAATAGTAATGCTTTATTCTAGCCCCGCAGTCTGGACATCTCTTATGATTAATGAACACTCAATTTATTTCCTATATCTAACTTAGATTCAAATTATATAATACTCGTATAAACCCAATAATTGTTAATTAATATTCAAGAGTTATTAATCAATGGTTGCTTTTAATTCATCGAGATAATCAGCCCACGCTTGCATCATTTCACGACGCTCATCTAAAAAAATCGTACGATTATAAGCACGACCGTGCATGTCCCTGACATTATGTCCCAACTGCATTTCAACCAAGTTTTCAAGGTATTTTAGTTTCTCAACTATCAGGGTTCTAGCAGTTGCCCTAAATCCATGTATCGTCTGCTTGGTCCCGTCATACCCCAATCGCTTTAAAGCCTGATTCATTGTATTTTCGCTCATTGGTTGTACGGTTGTATGAATAGCAGGGAATAGATATTTACTGCGAGCGTGTAGTGATAGCTCACGTATTATCTCAATGGCTTGTGCCGGCAATGGCACTATTAAGGATAGACCAGTTCGTCTTTGAGTTTTACGAGGTGTAAAAGTCCAAGTCCCTTCATCAAGATCGAAGTCATCCCATAGCGCATAACGTAACTCGCCAGCGCGCACAAATAGCATCGGCATTAATTTGATGGCTGTGCGTACTTCAAAGCTACCCTCATAAGTATCAATGGCGTTCAGCAAAATTCCTAATTCTTTTGGATCAATAATAGTAGGGTGGTGCTTTGTTGTTGGAGCCTGTAATGCTCCTATTAAGTCTTGAGTTATATCACGCTCACATCTGGCAGTCTGCACACCATACCTAAACACTTGGCCCGCAATAGTTCGCATCTTAATTGCTGTCTCATAATACCCTTGCACCTCTGCGGTTCTACATGCCTTCAATACGTCAATCGGCTTGATATCAGTGATAGGTATTTCACCAATGTGCTTATTCAGACGTTTAAGCTGTCTATTGTTATTTGTGATAGTGGCAGGGCTTACATTGCGCTTACGGCTCATGTAGTCCTCTGCTATTGCTGCAAACGTATTATTAGACAGTAGCTCTTGCTCACGTTTATCATCAATTTTCTGCTGCTGTGGATCGATACCTTGCGCCAATAGCGCGCGTATTTCCGATCGCTGTTGCCTTGCTTGTGCCAAGGTAACATCAGGGTAAAGCCCTAGCGTCATAGTCGCGTGCTTTTTGGTTATTGGTCTAACGTAATTCATACGCCAAGATTTAGCACCTAGCTTTGTGATATACAGATACATGCCGCTACCATCTGCAAGCTTGTAAGCCTTGTCTTGTATCTTCGCTTGCTTGACTTGCGTATCAGTCAAAGCCTTGATGGTTTTGGCCATTTTAAAGGTATCCTGTTTAAAGGTATTTGTAGATACCTGCTAGAATACCTCTAAAATGCTGTTATGCAAAGGTATCGTAAGTTATATAAAGTTATGATGTGATATGTTAAGGCATCAAAAAACCCCACAGCGTATAGGCTATGGGGTTATATGATAAATTATGATAATATTTATTGGTGCGCCCACCAAGACTCGAACTCGGATCGATCGCTTAGGAGGCAACTGCTCTATCCTGTTGAGCTATAGGCGCATTATGGAGTGACATTGTAGGAAAAAGCAGTCATAAAAGCAATCAACAAAATATAAAAAAAGACAATTTATGCTCATTCACCATTGCTAAGGGCATCAGCGACATTGGTTGATCCAGTTTCCGATACTTGTTGTGTACGTGATGTTGGATTAAATAGATCATTGACGCTGTTTTTATAACCCTCGATATTATAATAATCGTATTCTTTTAAGATATCTTGTCCTGTGCTTGAGAGTAAAAAGTTGCGGAACGTAATAGCAGCCGTGTTATCTGTCAAAATAACCCCTTCAAGCGTTTGCTCATCTTTTAACGCATAGCTAAAAGAATTCAGAGTACGTGCTTCTATATTGATATTACCATCAGTATCTTCCTCATCTTCATGACTAAATAGATTTTCTTTACTGGGCTCATCTGCACTGTCGGTAAGGGTATTACTTTGCTTGATTTTATCTTGAGCAGCTTTAAGCTCTGCTTGTAACGGTGCGAGTCTTTCTGTCGATAACCTATCATTAGCGATAATCATATCGACATCAAATACAAATTTTGACGGCTTGCTAGTGTCGTTATCTGATAAAGTTAGGATGTCACTTGCAGGGACGTAGTTTGCCACTACCTGTATGTGGGGATATCGAGACTCGAATCTAGCAATGATATCGTCTAAAGGTATCTGTAGACTTTTTTCCGCTTGCAAGTATACAGCACTATCATTCAGTGAATTTGCATCATCTTGAGTAGTGGTAGCTGTCGATGCATTTTTGTTTGCCATGATTGGCAAAGGATCTGTATTTTTACGGTTACTGGTATACAACCAAGCAAATATTGCAATGAAGATGACGAGTAGTATTAAAACCAGCCCAGCTAGCAGCAGTTTGTAGTCTTTCATGTATGACTGCTCTTTTTTTAATTGTTTTACGTTGGGTTTACATAAAAAGTTGTGATGGATTTATAATATATTTTAGATCTTTTGGTGCAATACCTCATCTGCTAAATCTGCGAGCATGTCTGCGAAAACATCTGTTTCTAACGGTAGCGTTGTTTTTTGCTCATTATTGTCGCTACTTAGCTGATTCTCTGTATTTGATGGGATAGGAGGGGAGTTTGAAGGCAAAGCAGGTTGATCGTTAGTTGTTCTCGCGGGCATTGTTTGGTGCGCAGCCAAAGGCGACTCGCCGGAGGTAAGTTTTTCTGTCAGCCATTTAAATCCATGTGCTTCCCACCATGCTTCAAAGCGTGGTAACGTACTCCCGCGCACAGCAACTGGCAAGTTTAATGTGCGAAGCTTTTGTGCCAGTATAGGGTCGCTAATGGCTTGATGGATACTGAGATAGAGCGATTTACTGTCATCAGTATAAGGTTGTCTGTTTTGCCACGATCTATCATCAATTTTCATACGTGGCAATTGCCACAGTTCACCGCGATAGTAAACGACGTACAAACGTCGCTTAGGGTGAACAAAAATGGCATCAATAGGACGCAAGGGCATAATATTTCGTTATCCCGCTGATAAAAAAGGTTGAGGGTACATAAACTATAACAGCTATTTTAACAAAAACGACGATAGTCTTTTTTGATCTTCACAATTCGACGGGAAACGACACTAAATGTCGTGAACAATTGTACTGATAGCATATATACTAGTAAACTATAGCTATCAATGGCACACTGATCATCAGCGTATTTCCATCATTTCTATGACTCAATAATCATTGATAGTTGTCGTTATTTTCATGCTATATAAAACTGCAATGTTAGCAGAAGCAAATGTTGACCACGACTACGAAATATAGATTCACCAGTGTTGTTCAACAGACCCTATTATAACAAGTTTATTTTAGCTAAATTTTTGCTAAAACGATAGATACCTCAAGACCTTCAAGCAAGATTCGTTCGTTTTGCGCTTCCATACTTCCAATCAGATTAGTGTCTATGTTTACCATTATTCAATCGCACCGCACCGAAAACCTTGTAGATCAACTGCTTATACAATACCAGTCCAAGGGTCAGCCTGTTTTTGAGCCTTTTATTGTCATTGTGCCCTCAATGGTATTGGGCGATTGGTTGGACAAGACGATTGCCAGCCGTGCTGGTATTAGTACGTTGGTGCGTACTAAGTTCTGGGGTCAGTATCAATGGACGCTGATGCAAGATGTATTGACTCGCCATAATGCGTACTTACTGGCGCAAAACCCTGAAGCGACAACTCTAAACGTGCCGGAAGTGGCGGTGTTGTCACCAACGGTAATGCAATGGCGACTGTTTGGGTATTTGACTTACTATCAAGAGTCGATTGTTGCAGATGAAAAACATCCGGTTTATCCATTACTGGCATCTTTGATTGATGACCCACAGGCAAGTGCTCAACAAGACAGCTTACAACAGGATAAAGCGCAACAAGATGCCCGTATTTGGCAGTTGGCAAGCGATTTGGCGAGGGTGTTTAACCGCTACTTGACCCACCGTGAGGATTGGTTGGCGCTATGGTCGCACAACGAGCCGCTGGATGTAGATGAGTTGATAGCAGATAAAGATGCACTGTCACTGCGCTTTGATAAATATGCGCGTGGCACGCCTGAGTGGTTGGTCGAGCATTATGTTGAGTTGGAAATTGCCCAACGATTCTTGTGGGCGCATTTATTTGCTGATGTTCATCTACACCGTGTGGCACTGGAGCGTGCGTTCTGGTCGGCTTTAAAAGGTAACAAGGCGAATGAGCGCGATCAGTTGCCCAAAGTACTGCGTATATTTACCATCCAGCAACTGCCACAGACCGAGCTAGACTTCCTACAGCGCTTGTCGCAATACATGAATATCACGCTATTGCATTACAATCCATCAAAGCTGTTTTGGGCGGATATCGTCGATAAATCGTGGTTACAGCGTCAGCAGATTATTAATCCTGAAAGCGTGTTTTTGCGTGATTATGGTCACAGTTTGCTATCACGTTTAGGCAAGCAGTCGCGCGATGCGTTTGCCATGCTTGCCAACTTGTCTGGTAATGAGCAGTACGACGATGCGCTGGTTGAATGGCAAGATAACTTTGATGAGACGCTGAGCATTGGTTCTAATAATGGGGTTGCTGCTGAGTACATCGATGATACTAGTAGCGCTCAGAATAGTCCAAGTTTGTTAAAGCGTTTGCAGAACGATGTGCTGATGCTGGATGAGCAATCGACCCAGCAAGCAACGGCCGCTACAGTCTCGCAAGCGGTAAGTAAGCAACTAGAGCCAAGCTTTGATGAAGAAAAGCCAGAAACGGCCTGGTATGAAGATGAAGCGTTAGAGAATAAGCGCTTTGAGAAAGACCGCTTTTGGGCAATCTCTTCGCAAGATAATAGCCTAAGCATTCATTCGTGTCATAGTTTGCAGCGCCAGCTTGAAGTGTTGCGTATTATGATTGGCCGTTGGTTGAACGAACCTATCAAACTGGGTGAAAAGAAACGTCATATATCTGACATTGTTGTGCTGCTACCCGATGTTGAACGGCATCATGCACTGATTGGCTCTATTTTCGTTAATGGTAAGGGTCAAGACGGTTTGACTTTGCCTGCTAAAGTGACTGGTGTTGTTGATGCCGATATTCGCCAGTTGTGGGAAGCGATTATCGGTTTTTACAAGCTATTGGGTAGTCATAGTGCTCGTTTTGAAGCAGCTGAAGTCTTAGACTGGCTCATGTTACCGCCTTTATTTGAAAGCTTTGGACTGACTCATGAGCAGATGAGCCGTGGCTGTGATTTGTTGGTAGAGGCGGGCTTTATCCGTGGTTTTGACGAGCTACATCTTAAGCAAACTTTGGATAGTAATGACTATGACTATCGCTTTAGCTTTGCACAAGCACTAGACAGATTGACCCTAGGTCTGGTCATGCCAGAGGCTGAGTTGAGCGACTGCTTATATGCTCTAAATGAAGATGAGTGGCCAAGTACTGCATTGCCAGAAATGACCTTGCCGTTACCACAAGTGAGCCTAAATGATGCGCTGATTGTTGAAGCGCTTTGCCGCATTTATACCGGCTTGGTTGCACGTCGTGATGACCATACACAAAAAATGAAAGCGGAAGATTGGCTCGATCAGATTGAGACACAAGTTATCCATCGCTACTTTGGCGATGTGGACCAAACGCGTACCATGCGCGCCATCTACAACGCGATGAATGGCTTTAAATCAAGTCTGCGAGCCAATCGTCACTATAGGCAGTACGCTAGTGGTGATGTCGACAACAGAGAAGTGGAGCAGAGGCTGGCAGGTGTGGAGCAGTTGCCGCTCAAGCTGAGCTTTATGCTAGACAGTATCGAAAACGAGCTTGAAAGTCAGCAAGTCAGTGCGGAACCGACAGGTGTGATTACCTTTGGTCGATTTGGTGCACTAAGAAACGTGCCGTTTGAGTTGGTAGTGATGCTCAATATGGATCTCTCTGAGTTCCCAGGGCGTGACCGTGATAACCGCTATGATTTGATGAAAGCGACCAATGCACGCCGTGGTGATAGAGTTAGTGAAGATGATGACAATGGTGCATTTTTAGATGCACTACTATGTGCGCGCAGTGCTTGCTGGATGTTCTATAACGGTCAAAGCTTGACGGACACTCATGAGCATCTGCCTGCCAACCCAGTGAGCGAGCTATTGCAATTCCTACAAGGTGAGGTGCAATGGCAGGTGAACTCGCTGGAGACATTACCTAAGGATATTGATCCCACTACCGAAAGTCTCAAACGCTATTTGCCTAAATTGATTAAGCAGTGGTTAGTAACTGAGCATCCTGCACTGCCTTTCCATGAGAGCCTGTTTGAGACAGAAATTGAAGGCGCTGATGTTTTTGAGCAAGTTCCTCCTGATATTGATGACAATGCTAATGCCAATATTACTATCAATGCTCAGGATTCCAGCCCTGTCGATATGATTGACGAGCTGGATACTCTATTAAATACAGCCATGCGCAAAACCAAACTGGCTCAGAAAAAACAGTTTCCACCTGCGCCGCTTTGGCAAGCGGTGTTTGATACATTGAAGGGGCGAGTATCTAGTGAGCCTATGCAACTGGTCGGCTTACCTACAAAAGTACAGTATGAGTCAATCGCTCAGGTGCTTGGTCAAGGCTTGGGTCAGCTAGGTCAAGTAGATAATCAAACCTTGTCTGCATTGGCTGAATTGTTGGCGCTAGATACAGCTGTTGATGCTAGCAATGTCAATAACATAACAGAGGCGTTATCTGATAGCATATTTAATGTTAGTGAGATAGATATTGAAGGGGTGTTGGCTTACCAAGTACGCCATCCTGCCAAAGCATTTTTACGGTCTCAGAAGGTACATGTGGTGCAAGGTGAAGAAGCACTGTCGCAGCAAGAGCCGCTATTCTTGGACAGTCTGACTACCTATCAAATCAAAGATCATTTGATTAAACAGTTGGTTACTGATGAGAATAAGAAGGATGATAGTAATGCAGCGGATGAAACCACTACGCCAATCCTGATGTATCAAAAAATTATGCCCGCTGGTGTCGCTCGCCAAACTACATTACCCAATCAACAAAAAAAACTACAACAGAAATGCTTGGAATTCAAAGAGCAATTAATGGCTAATGGCTTTGATGAGAGCAGTATTCTCAACGAGAGTGGAGCAGATGTCGCTACAGTATTACAGCTACTGACGCCAACTGCCGAGCATCCGGTTCAGATAGAGCTAAAAAATATACTGAACAATACTGATAACGAGTCAGGCAATCAGACGTATATAGAGGGTGTAGAAGCACTGCTTAAGCTGTTGCCGAAAGTTATTAAGATCAAAGGCTCAGTACCTATATTAGCACCCATATCAATTATTCAGGCGGGCGTGCATTATGCTCAGCAATCACCCAAGCAATGGTTAAATATACTGCCCAATTCTGCCAGTCCCAGGCATTTACTCAAGTTTTGGTTGTCACATTTGTATTGGCAAGTGGCCAGACGTACCACTGCCGAACAAGTGGTATTAAATGATGGCGTGAGTATTTGGCGCTTCAATAAGGCTAGCTCACAAGTTGGTAACTATAAAGATGTAATCGCATTTAAACTAAGCCCAATTGTCTATGAAGACGCTGTAATTGAGCTGATAAAATGGGCAGTTTTTGGCAAGTTAACGGGTCAAGTACCTATTACATTATTACCAGAATATGCACTCAATTACCTTGATAAGTATCTAAAGCCTGAAGAAGGTGGCGGTAATAGCTATTGGCCAAAACGTGCCGACTTCTCCGACTGGTTAAGACCTAACTACAACTCAGATACGGTATACGATACTTGCTCGCAGCATGCCATTTGGCAATACGTACTGCGTGACCAAGATGCGTTTAAGGCTTTGTCAGCAGCGTTGACTACATTAGCTCAGCCACTGTATGAGCCGATGTTTAATGCGTTAACTAACTTAGATGGTTAGCTCATTATCTAAAGCAGCCCCTAATTAATTTTTGCTATTTTGTTCTAATAAATAATAATTAAAAGTATGCGCCCATATGACAGACTTTACTGACCAAACCAATATCATTGACTTGTCTACACAACCGAATTTATTCGATGAGTATTCAGATGAGCTGCCTTGTTTGTCTGCTATACCTGAACGTAAAGCCGATGTCATACCAGCAGTCGATGTTGACCTAACGGGCAAGCACCTAATTGAAGCCTCAGCTGGTACTGGCAAAACTTGGACGTTGACCGGTATTGTACTGCGCCTACTGATCGAAGCGAGACGTGCACCAGAGCAAATCATAGCCACGACTTTTACTCGAGCTGCCGCTGCCGAAATGCGTCAGCGTATCCATGATCGTTTGGTAGATTTTTATCAGCTATTACAATGGGTCAATAGCCTAAGTGCTGATACTAGCAATAAAGAGAGTCTCTATCCCAACATACTACAAGTCATGCCTGAGGGTAATAAAGATGCACAAGCAGGCAGTAATTCAGACGTAGACGCAAACGTTGAGACAGGTATTGACGATTTAAATCAAGACCTTGCTGCTGATAAGCAAGCGGCGGCAGAGAAACGTAAACAGGCAAAGAAAGACCGTGAAGATTGGCTGGTCAATCAGGCCAAATATGTGCGTTTAGATGGCATTATGCAAGATCCTATTAACTTGCATCTCGTCGGTTATTTGCTCGATCACGTGTACAG
This sequence comes from Psychrobacter sp. SZ93C1, assembly GCF_015864635.1. NCBI lineage: Bacteria > Pseudomonadati > Pseudomonadota > Gammaproteobacteria > Moraxellales > Moraxellaceae > Psychrobacter > Psychrobacter sp. SZ93C1. Next base: position 83,840 of record NZ_JADYWY010000005.1, read on the forward strand.
TTACCCCATGGCGGAAGCTATCAGGCGTACGGCACTGGTACTCACCACATTGGATAAGCTATTCGTAGGCACACTTGATAGCTTGGCGCAAAAATGGTTGACGGAGTACAGTAGCGAAACTGGTCACCAGCAGGGTATGGGGATTATTGAAGACAGCAGTATTGAGCAGGTGACTGACAGTATTATCCATGATGAGCTGCGTCAGTTTCAAAGCCGTTTGTATTATGAGCAGCCCAAACTCTATGCGCTAATGGATCAGCAAGGTAAGCTGACTGCAGTGGGTGATCATAAGAAATATGTGACTCGCTCGCTCAACTTTATCTCTGCGCCAATTGATGAGATAAGGCATGAGAAAAGCTTTGACTTTGATACATATGAAAAGTTAATCAATGAGTTTTCTCAGTTAGATTTAGCCGATATCCAGCCTTATTTAAATCCTGATTATAGAAAGTCTCAAGGATTTCGTGGTGGTTCTAATTTAACCAAACAGTTTGATGCCATTATTGAGGTGCACCAAAAGATATCGAAGTATCAGCTGACATTTAATAGCTATTTAAATGAGAGCGAGAATAAGATTTTGACATCATTGCAAGATGCCAGATATCCAGATGAAGATGGCAAAATTAAGAACTTTAATAAGAATAAAGAAAAAGAGCATCAGACGCTTTTTGAGTTAGAGACTATTAGCAAGTTAATGGCTCTCTTAGACATGCTTAACAGTCTAAATCAGCATATTTTGTTAGTATTGGCCAATCTTAACCGTCATATTGTGCTGGCTGTGCGTAATAGGCTGCCAGTTATTTTAGAAGAGCGCGGCGAGACGACTTTTAGTCTACAAATGGTACGCTTAAACCAAGCGCTAACTGGTCGCCAAGGAGATAAGCTGGCGCGTTATATTCGTCATCACTATCCTGTGGCATTGATTGATGAGTCACAAGATATCAATGGCGAGCAAGCCATTATGATTGAAAGTATTTATTTACCAAAGAATAAGCGTAAACAGTCGGACAGTGACAAGCAGGCAACCACTAAAAAAGCCAATCATGAGTTTCTGCTATTGGTTGGTGATCCCAAGCAGGCTATTTATGGGTTTCGTGGTGGCGATGTGGCCAACTATAACTACATGAAAGCCCAATTTGATAAAAGTGCCCTTTGGACGCTTGATATCAACCGCCGTTCGAATGCGGGTGTGATTAACGCATTGAACTGCTGGTTTGGCATGGCTGATGCAACAACTGCTGAGAATAAGCTGTCGCAGTTGGGCACTGGTATTCACTACCAACATATCAAAGCGGCAAAACCGGAATATGAGCTGTCTTGGTTTAATGAGTCAAATAGTCTAGATGATGTACTGGTGACAGAGGTGCTTTCTGCTCAGTCCGTGAGCTTATTGCATCTGCCTTATGACAAGGACAAAGAGTTTGATTACGATGAACATGAAATAACAGCTCGCCATATAGCCACTTTGCTTAATAGTGGTCAGACACTTAAAGGTAAGCCGATTCAGCCGAGTGATATTGGGGTGCTGGCACGTGCCAAAAAAGATCTGAAACGCGTTGAAGATGAGCTGGTAAAACTTAATGTGCCGACCTTGACGACCAGTGATGTCAGCATCTTTGAGACTATCATGGCAGAAGATGTGGCAGCATTGTTGAGTGCTATGCTATATCCGTATCGTCATGACATGATTAATCGGGTGTTGACCAGTCACCTATATGGACTGAGTATCAAAAATATCAAAGCCATGATGAGGGATCATGAGTCAGGCATTACCGAGGGTAGCAGTAAGTCAAGCGCCCATTCAAACAGTTCTAATTTGAAAAATCTCTCAACTAATGAAGCTACTGATACTAAAAAAAGCTATCAAGACTTTATTACCTATCTAAAAGAAGGGGCACAGCGTTGGCAGCACTTTGGCATCTTATCGGCGCTACATTATTTATTAGATAAAAGCCCTGTGCAGCCGCAAGGCGTTTGGCAAGCCCTAGCTGCTCATCCAGAAGGCGATCGCCATATCATGGACTTGCGTCATGTGATGGATATCTTGGCGCAGTATGGTCTAGGTATGGGTGAGCATGAGCTACTGGCGTGGTTCAGGCAGCATATAGATGCAGCGCCCAACAGTGATTGGGCTAAGCAATATCCGCTACCGACAGAGTCTGGCGTGCAACTGATGACCATTCATAAGTCAAAAGGGCTTGAGTTCCCTATTGTCTATGTATTGGGAATGGGTGATGCCAGTAGAAAGTCTGGGAATAAGGAAGACTATGGGCTGTATCTATATAACGCGCAACAAGCGCCCTCAGCGTTAGTACAGCAGTCGATAGACAGTCAATCAACAGGAAATCAGCGCCGCTTCTCACCATTGCAAGGCTCTGCCACGGTTGAGGGTTACTATACGGATATCGAAACACAAGAAGGTTTTGATGAGATAAGACGGCTTGGTTATGTGGCATTTACTCGGGCCAGTGAGCAGCTTTATGTGGTGCTGCGAGATCCGAGTAACAAGACAGGGTTTGAGCTAAAGCCAGTGTTTTATTGGTTTGAATCGCCAGAAGCAAAGTTCGAGCTACCAGATAGGCTCAAAGGCATCGTAGGCATGCTCAGAGGGTATAAGGTTAATGAGTTTTATGACAATAATTACGCCAACTCAGCAGGCGTAAATGACAGTGCTCAGCTAGCCGCAACCAAATCAAGTGCTCATAAGCCTACAACAGAGGCTATTGAGTACGCGCCATTTTCTGAGGTGATGAAAACCAATTATTTTTATGGTTGGGCTAAGACCAGCTTTACGGCTTTGGCACGTCAGCTAGATGAATCTACACAAGCAATGGCGATAGTGGATGAGCGTATTGATGATGCGATAGACATTGATATGACAGAGTCTTCTGTTTCAGACCTCCTCAAGTCAGAAGATGATATCCGTTTTACCTTTGTAAAAGGCGCCAATGCTGGTACGTTTTTGCATGAGATATTTGAACAGATTGATTTCATTAATAAAGCCCAGTGGTCTCAGGTTATTGATAGAGCCATTAGTAGCTATCAGTTGCCGCTCATATATAGCAGTGCTGAACAACAGAGCCGCAGATCACAAGACAACAAACAAAGAAATAGTGATGGGTTTGATCTTGAGTCAATAGATACAACGAAGCATGAGGCGTTAATCAATTGGATTGAAGAAGTGCTACATGCGCCATTACTATCTTCTAATCAACCTTTGATATCTCTTCATAAAGGTAAGCGATTTGCTGAGTTAGAGTTCAACATGGGGCTGTCAGAGAACTTCAAAGCCCAGGATATCAGTAGGCTTTTTCAACAGTATTTACCTGATGAGACAGATAAACATGTCACTCTAGTGCCGCAAAACAAGGCACATCTGTATCGTTATCTGCGTGGTGAGATTGACTTAGTGTATGAGCATGCTGGCAAGTATTATGTGGTCGACTATAAGAGCAATTTTTTAGGAAATAGCCTAAGCGATTACAATGAAAATACGCTCAAGAAAGCAATGTCCAAAGCAGGGTATTGGCTACAAGCAGCGATTTATCAAGTGGCATTGCATCGGTTCCTTGCCATGAGAATCAGTGATTATACGGGTAACGAAGACAAATATTTAGGTGCTGTAGAGTACGTGTTTTTACGCGGTGTGTATGATCCAAATGCTAAAATCGCTGACACTATATCTCAAGATAATAATAAGCCTAGCAGTAACAATTTAGAGAATCATAACTGCTATGGATTGGTCACTTGGGATATTCCCATCGAATTTATCAAAGGTTTAGACGCACTATTTGGCACGCCAGATTAATAAACTTAATATGATAATTAAATGGGCAAACATTGTTATAACATTTAATCAGACCAAAAAGAGACAAGCACACGATGAGTAATAATAACAATAAGAGCAAGTCAGCCATCAGCTTACAAGAGAGCTGGGCAAGTAATCTCAGTGATTATATTTTGCTACGCCGTCAGCAAACGCATGTAGCATATAACGTGACAGATATAAAGGTAGAGGCTGAGAGTAAACATATCGGTAAGACAGAGGATAACGGCTTATTTACGGCTTTATTCGTTATGTTGGCCACTCATTTGGAAGAGGGTCATACCGTATTGACCATTGAGGCAGCTGAGCATGACACGCCGCTACAAGGTCAAATTAATGGTGAGTTGGTCGCACTATATGCGTGGCAGCAGAACTTACTAGTGATGATGGCAACGCCAATACTCGCATTAATGGACGCTCAAATAGACACGCCATCAGAAGACGACCCTTCAATTGAGCTGTCATTATTTGGATCATTAGATGCTTTGTTTAGTAAACGAGCTCAGCTATGGGCGCAGCTAGCACTTAGCAACCATGAAAAAGAGATGATGGTCAAACGGTTTGATGCGATTGCTATGCTATACCAGCGCCTAAAAAACACGAACTTAATGACTTTTATTCAGACAATTCATGAGCATACGTTATTTTCTGACGTTAATCTTAATACTAGTATTAAAAATAGCCTAAGTAAAAATAAACCTATCATATACCAAATGCAAAAAATCAAAACAGATAGTGAAACGAAAATATCGTTCACCTTTTGGTTACACCGTGCTTGGCAAGCGGAATTTAATTTAGCAAAAAATATCAATAATATCTTAAGTCAGCAAGTAAGCCCTTTACAGATAGCAATACCTGAAAACCTTCATGAACACCAAGTGAAGGCGATCAATGTCGCTAATAATAATGCGTTTAGTATTATTACTGGCGGCCCAGGTACAGGTAAAACATATACCGTGGCTCAATTGGTCATTGCGCTACAGCAAGCGACAGAGAGTGGGGTGCCTGGGGCTGAGCATATTCGGTTCAGTACGGACAGTGCCAGTTTGGCATTGGCCGCACCGACTGGTAAGGCTGCCCAACGAATGCAAGAGTCTCTGCAGGCGGCTTTAGACGCGGCGAATGTAGAACTGCAATTGCAAGAAGCAAAAACCATTCATCGTCTGCTAGGTATCGGCCGAACAGGCAGGCCTCGTTACAATGCGGATAACCCACTAGGAGAAGATATTATCATCGTTGATGAAGCATCGATGCTCGGGGTAGAGTTGGCCAATTATCTTGTGAGTGCGGTAAAACCAGGTGCAAGGCTGATATTATTGGGCGATGCGAACCAGTTAGCAGCAGTAGATGCAGGGGCTGTATTGGCTGATCTCTGTCGTATTCCACTACTGCAATCTATTCATGCAGAGCTAACCGAGAGCCGCCGATTTAGCGCTGATTCAGGTATCGGCAAGCTGGCCTCGCAAATTAATAAAGCAGAGGTAGATACGCAAGCTATTTGGAAGTTGTTAAAACAAGATAAAGCATTGAGCTTTCAATATGTGAATACGCTACAAGCGGAGTCTATATTAGATAATAAAGAAAAAAATAGCCTAAGCAACAAAGATATGTTATCAAAAATAGCTCAAAATTACCATTCATACGTAAATAAGATTCAAAATTTACTGAAAAATCCAATAGGAAAATCTATGCCAGAATCAGTAAAAAATACTGTATCTCTATTAATGGAAACATTTAACCAATTTAGAGTCTTAAGTGCTGGTCATAATGGCGAGTGGGGCGACCATTATATTAATAACTATCTCACCCAGTGGCATCTGGCTAAACTAAAGCTACCGTTGGGTCAAAACACATGGTTTCATGGCCGTCCTGTCATGGTTCTACAAAACAACTATGAACTGGGATTGTTTAATGGTGATATTGGTTTCTGCTTACAGACCAGCGATGATAGAAGCCGACTAGAAGTGTTTTTTGAGAATAAAACACAGGGAATTGCGGTCAACTTGCTAAATGAAGAGGTAATCGCCACCGCATATGCAATGACCATTCATAAGTCGCAAGGGTCTGAATTTGATCATGTAGCGATTACTTTTGATAATAGTCATGCAAGACTACTGAGTAAAGAGCTTATCTATACAGCTGTGACTCGTGCTAAGAAACAGGTGACCATTTATAGTACCAAACACGCTCTAGAAAAAGCGGTTCAAACGCCAACTGAGCGCCATACAGGTTTGGCATTACAGTTTTAGTCGCTATCGAAAATTAACTTTATTCATAACCCAATATTCATGACACAATAAAAAAGCATCCAATTTGGATGCTTTTTTAGGACTTAAATATTTTTAAGCAATTAAGACTAAGAGTTAAACTTTCTCTTCTTTGATAGCATAAATGCCTGGCAAGTGACGCAAGTAACCATGGAAATCCATACCACAGCCATAGACGTAACGGTCAGCAACATTGATACCAACAAAATCAACGTCAAACCCTTCAACTTTACGATCGTGTTCTTTGTTGAGCAAAACGCAAGATTCAAGTGATAAAGGTTTTTCTTTGCTTAATTCTTCGACGACTGTTTTTAAGGTAATGCCTTCATCAAAAATATCATCAATCAGTAATACGTGCTCGCCCTCGATGCTAACATCAGGTTTGTATTTCCAATCTAACTCATTAGTACCTTCGTTATCGCGATAACGTGTCGCATGGATGTAATGCATGCGATGGTAAAAGGTTAGGTGAGTCAATAATTGACCCGCTGGGATAAGTCCGCCATTCATAACGACCATGACGATTGGGTTTAGACCAGCATAATGCAGGTTAAGTTGAGCAGCAAGACGTTCGTAAGCAGCAGCAACTTCGATACTGCTGATAAGGCACTCTGAGTTGCGTAGTGTTTTTTCGATTTCTTGGTTACTGATTTGGGTCATCGGATGCGCCTTCGGTAAAAAGTGCCGCTTATTTTAGCAAATTTTAGTGAAATTTCCCAATAGCATATGACTTTTGGGGCAAATTTAATCTAATACTGGGGCTTATTCTGATTTTTCTACGATAAAAGGGCGGTAGTAGTTGGCTAAACGGTTTAATGAGCTGTCAGGTAAGTCAGGTAATAGCTTATTCAGTGCCATACTCATACCTTTATCAATAGCAGCTTTAGCAACTGGCACTGATTTTCGTTTAATCATACCCAGCTTCAACGTTTCGGCATAACGACTAATGAAATGCGTTAATGTTTGGTCATTCATCGTTTCGAGTGCTGTTTTGAACGCTTTTACATCTACGTGATCAGGGGTAATAGCGGAAAATCCTTTATCGATCAGTTGACCATCTGCTTCAGATAATTTGAAGCCTACTCGTGTTACCCCGTCATTATCAATAAAAGTCGCATGATCTCTCAAAAAGTGAAAGCTAGGGAGTACTTCTTCATTGTTTTCTTTACCGAGTAAAATATTGAGCAGTGTATCTGCTGTTTTTTCAACGGTAATCACTATCTTCTGCATAGAGGCTTTGCGTTCAGGATTTGGTGTAATCTCAACCAGTCCAACCAGTAGATTGTCGATCAAATCACGTGCCGTTTGATGGGTGAGTGCATCACGATAAGGGTAGTAGTCTACGGTCTCATTTGAAGCAACGACTTGTTCGGCTTCCTTCACCAATACTTTTAATTTATCTGAGGGTACGAATCCAAAATAGTGCGCCATGATGCTTCCTTTGTTCGCTGTTTCGATGGTTGCCTGATGTTATATCTATCATTAAATAAGTACTACTTTTACAGGATGCTTATTTAAACCTGTGCCGAGTATTTACTCAAAATTTATCACAATACGTCTCATTTAGTGACTTTTTATAATTGTACAGTCTAGGTTTTTTAGCTAGTAATCATATTAAAATATCGCTATTATTCTGCTACAACGGGATGGGCTGCTCGCGGCACACTAATTTATCATATTTTAAATATTTTGATTTAAAAAGCTTGAACTCATAAGGCTATATGCCACTTGTCTAGGGAGAGATAAGATGAATAGTGCTATTGTACTACTATTTGGCGTCGCCGCCATGCTCTGCGGTTACGTGTTTTATTCAAAGTTTATCGCCACAAAAATTTTAGCACTGGACGATAGTCGTCCCACGCCAGCTCATACTATGAAAGATGGTATAGATTATGTCCCCACCAATAAATATGTATTGTGGGGACATCATTTTACGTCAGTCGCAGGGGCCGCACCGATTATCGGTCCTGCAATTGCCGTGATATGGGGTTGGTTGCCTGCCATCATTTGGATTGTGTTCGGCACAATCTTTATGGCGGGCGTACATGATATGTCGGCTATTTGGGCAAGTATGCGTAATAGAGGTCAATCGATTGGTTCTATTGCTGGTACCGTTATGGGTACCCGTGTGCGCAGTCTGATGATGATCGTCATCTTCTTGTTATTGCTGATGGTCAATGCTGTATTTGGCGTTGCTATCGCTAACATGATGATAAAAACACCATCTTCTGTATTACCAGTTTGGGGCGCGCTAGTCGTTGCCTTTATCATTGGTCAGTGTATTTATCGCTACAATATGAATTTGGTTTGGGTATCAATTATCGGGGTAACTGCGTTATACGGACTTATCTATCTTGGTCCTATGTTCCCTATTGTATTGCCTGAGACTATTTTCGGGTTACCTGATAATGCAGTATGGATTATTATCTTGTTTGCCTATGCAGCGGTTGCTTCGCTACTGCCTGTATGGATGCTATTACAACCACGTGATTATATTAATGGTTTACAGCTATTCGTCGGTTTGATTTTATTATACGCTGCGATTTTTATCGCGACGCCTGATATTGTCGCGCCAGCCATTAATACATCATTACCAATGGACACACCTTCACTGATGCCTTTGTTGTTTGTCACGATTGCTTGTGGTGCTATTTCAGGGTTCCATGGTTTGGTTGCGACAGGCACGACTTCTAAGCAGATTGACAAAGAAGGAGACGTACGTTTCGTTGGTTACTTCGGCGCATTGGGCGAAGGTATGCTCGCACTGGGTGCCGTTTTGGCCGCAACAGCAGGTTTTGCTACGCTTGGTGATTGGGAAGCGGTTTACCAAAAATTTGGTGACGGTTCGATTGGTGCCTTTATTGATGGTGGTGCAACCATTTTGAATGCTGGTGTTGGTATTGATATGGTGCTATCACAGACTATGCTTACCGTAATGGCTGCATTGTTTGCAGGCACTACGATGGATACTGGTGTGCGCTTACAGCGTTATATCTTCCAAGAGTTTGGTGAGATTTACAAATTACCCATACTTAATAAAAGTGTCGTTGCAACGTTATTAGCCGTCGGAACTTGTCTATTATTAGCATTTGGTGCTGGTGGTATTGATGGTGCTGGTGGTATGGTTATCTGGCCACTGTTTGGTACAACCAATCAGTTAATGGCTGCTTTAACCTTAATGATCGTAACGGTTATCTTGTTACGCAAAGGCAAGCCTGTTTGGTTTACCTTAGCGCCGTTGTCGTTCCTATTGGTTATGACTGTATTAGCACTATTGATTCAGCTTAAAACTTTTTTCACGGACGGAAATTGGTTGCTTATCATTATGGACATCATCATTTTGATAGCGACTATTCTAGTCACGTTTGAGAGTCTATCAGTATTGCGCAAAGAATGGTCGCTACACAGAGGTAAAGGCAAAATCGAAGATGATGCCTAATATCTGATACCTAATAAGTGTCAATCATTTAAGTGCCATCGAGTATTTAATTAATAGGCCAGTACATATATTGTAAAGAAACAAAAAACGCTAGCAGCCATTGCTGGCGTTTTTTGTATCAAATAGGCATGATAGATAACAAGACGTAGGAGATGAAAAAGTTATGGACGATACCAATATGTCAGATAATGCCAAGCCAAGCGATACCACATCAAATGACATGCCAGATATTAAGCCATGGTGGCAACGGTTTACCGCTGGCCTAAATGAGTTTTATCATGCGCCATACCGTCAGACGATGGCACGTGCGGCACGTGATGAAGAAGATTTTTTTATGCTACTCATGTTCGCTGAGAGCCTAGGCATTGATAATCCTGCCAGCTTTTATACACTAGAGCTACAGCCTTTATTTTTAGAAAATTTCCACGAATGGCACACCAGAATGGGTATGGATAGATGTCCCTTTGACCACGTTGGTTGCTGCTAATGGCAGTGATAAAAATAAGCTAAGCATTGATTGCACAATGAGAAAAGAGACGAGATAACAACATGGCATTACATTCCTTACAGGCTTTGGTAGAGCAGCTGGCGGCACAACCGATTATATTTATCGGTGGAAAAGGCGGTGTGGGAAAGACCACGACTGCCGCTGCACTTGCCAGCTATTATGCAAGCCAGCAGCAAAAAACCTTGATTGTCTCTACTGATCCAGCACACAGTTTGGGCGATGTATTAAATATTCGACTGAAGAACGAAAAAACAGTGATATCACCTTATCTGGATGCCATTGAGCTGAATCCTGACACCATCGTTGACGAACACTTTGCACAAGTTGAACGCACGATTAGAGCCTATGCCAATCCAGATATGATGCCTAAGATTCGAGAACATTTGCAGCTATCAAAATCGGCACCAGGCGCACAAGAAGCGGCGATGCTTGAGTCTATGTGCCAGCATTTAGTGAACGCTGCAGATGCAGATTACGATCATATTATTTTTGATACGGCACCAACAGGGCATACTCTGCGGTTACTGGTACTACCTGAGATGATGGGTGCGTGGACGGATGGGCTGCTTGCACAGCAGCGCCGACAGTCTAAATTGCGCTCGGTGGCAAACCATTTGGACAGTCACAATCAAAAAAATGATAAAAATGATGTGGCAAATCCATTTGCAGCAAAAAAATCCGACCGCTGGGAGCAAGCTGTATCTGTGTTAGAGAAACGCAAACAGCTGTTTCGTCAGGCAGGAGTACTGCTTCATGACCGTACCCAAACAGCGATTGTATTGGTCATGACCGCCGACGTATTGCCATTAGCTGAGACCAGACGCGCAATCAAACAGTTAGAAGAAAGTAAACTCACGCCAGCAGCGATAGTCATCAATCAGCTGATAACGCCTACTCAGTCTGATGATTTTTGGCAGCAGCGTGCGGATAGACAACAGCAAATTATGCAAGATATAGAACAAAGCTTTACCAAGTATCCGCTATATCCGATCTATCTGCAGCAAACTGATGTACGTGGTACTGATGCACTCAGTGCTTTATTGCGACCAGTACTATAAATATTCGAGAATAACGCTGGCAATTACTTTATTTTCCATGTTTGTAATTATGATAAGTTCAGTTTGGCTAGTCATGATTATACGACTGCAATTTAGCTGAAAGCGACCATGCCATATCTGCCCGTAACAGCTGAGCTTGTTCAGATTTCCCACTACTAAGTGATGACCATTGCGGCTTGCCACGTGCTTTTTTCAACTCACTTGGTAATTTGTGCGTTGGCCATGGCGTCACTAAGTTGTCGTCTTCATTCTCGTCTGATTCACCGTTGTTTTTTGCGCCTTTGTATATCAGCTGGGTCGCATCTGTGGCAGCATGTCCACGATGACGTAGTGCCGTGAGTAAATCTATCGAGCGAGTGGCTAATAGTGTCAACGTAGCAGGATCAATGTATAAGCGTTTTACCCCAGTAATCCTATCAGCAATACTACTAGTATTAGACAACAACCCTCCTGCAATACCACCAATCGCTGCACCCAAACCCAATGTGGTGCCTAGTGCTGCTGCATCAACACCTAAGCCTAATAGTGCGCCGGCTGCTGCTCCAGAAGTCGTGCGTATGCCGTAGCTCTTTAACAGCTCAGGGTCAAATGGGTCTTGCTGGTACGCTTGTAATTCAAGTGGTGTTGCAGCAACCGCATTGTCATAAAACTTATATAAATTAAGCAAATTATGCTGCATAGCACGCTCGCTTTGGCGAACAGCTTCCTGCATTTGTGCCAATACTGGCATAGGATCGTCGCTGTCATTAATCTCACGTACGAAAGCGGCGACATTGATCAGAAAATCAGCAATGATAATATTTGCCTCATCACTCAGTTGTGCCCAGTTTTCCGTCCGACGCTGCATCAGCTGCTCCAGCATCTCAGAATGGGTAAGCATCGTGGCAAGGTTTTGCCATAATCGCATTTCATCTTCGAACTCAAAAGCAACTGAATCAAAACGCGTGGATATATGCAAGTTTCGTCTTGCCAGCATCGTCTGCCATTCGTCGATATTAGCATCTTGACTGTCCGTGAAATTAAAGACAGGCATTACAGGAATAGCAGCCCAAGACAAAATAGCCAGCTCATCCTTATACTTACCCAACACTGGCTCACGCGCATCAACGACGTAAATGGCCATATCGCTTGCCAGCAGTTGCCGAATCACTTTGGCTTCTTGGCTATAGTCATAGTTGTCTGAATGGTCTACACCTTGGGCAATATCCGATGCCAAGAATTGCTGCAAGCGTTCAATACCATCACGCCGACTGGCTGTATTATCTTCTAACCAATCCATCAATCCTGAGGCATCTTCTAGACCAGGGGTGTCATATAGTGCCACTAAGACTTCGCCAGTTTGGCTATCTGTCAGTTGCGCCTGCTCGACATGCCGTGTGGTGGCAGCCTCGTTTTTGACCTCACCAAAATAAACGTCACGTAACAAAGTACGCAAAATAGAGGTCTTACCAGTATTGGTATGACCAACGACCGCCAGTTTGAGCGCTTCACCACTGGCTATCGTTTTCTTAGTCATCGTGGTATCAGCAGCAATAGTCTCATGCGTTACTTCATACCCTTTATCTGCAAAGAGGCCAGCTGGTTTATCATTATTTTTATTGCTTTCATGAGTGTTATTGTCATTATTCATAATGGAATCTTATATTAATGATGGATATGCAAAAGCGTTATAAATCGTTATGCCGCACTGGGTGGTCTGAACAATACTTTCAATTTTTTCTTAAATCCTTTGGCACGAAAGACACGCTGCCACATACGATAAAACACACCAAAGATTAAGCCAATAATATTATGGTGACTGGTTTCACCAACTGCGCCATATTGTACGGGGTTATTGATGGTATCTTCTTCTACATAAGTCCCAAACCAGCGATCAAAGATAATAAGCACGCCGCCATAGTTTTGGTCAATGTATTCGTCGTTGGTACCATGATGGGCACGGTGATTGGATGGAGTGTCAAAAATATACTCAACCCATTTGGGAAATTTGCCCACGGTTTCAGTATGAATAAAGAATTGATAAATAAGATCAAGCGCGTAAAAGAAAAACACCCACACTGGATGCACACCAAGCAGCATCAGCGGCACAAAGAATAACCACCAACCTGTGACTGAGTACAGTAAGCTTTGGCGCATGGCAGTGGATAGGTTCATCTTATCATCAGAATGATGCAATACATGGGCAGACCAAAACCAATTCATCCGGTGCGAGGCACGATGGAACCAATAATAACTAAACTCAACCGCGATAAATATAGGAATAGCCGTCAGCCAAGTAACATCGATGGTAAACAATCGATATTGATACAACCATAAACAGATGGGTATGACGATAAGGGCTTGTACCACTAGCTCAAAACCCAAATAAGAGCCACCCAAGCTAAAGTTGGTCATCGCACGTCTCCAACTAAAGCTTTGACCATTACCACGCTTAGATTGATAAAACCATTCTGCTAGGAACAATAAGAAAAATGGTCCACCTGCCAGCGGCAATAGCCACTCCTGCCAGTGCGCAGGAAAAATATTTGTTAGTATTGGGTGCCATGACTCAGGAGAAATGGTCAAAATCGTTTGATTCAGCGCCTCTTTATAACCATCCAATACCTGACCATATTGACCTAGCGTCATCAGTTCGTTATCTGTTGCTGTCATACTGGACTCCTTTCCATTATAACTATCCTTACTGCATAACGTATCAACGTATCAACGTATGAGGAACCTTAAAGCTAGTATCACTAAGTGTCTGCATCCACCAAACCGATTTTTCGAGCAGAAAGCGCTGTCTGCCACTGCTGATAGCGAACGCCTTGGTTTTCCACTTGCTGTGACTTTGAAACATCGGCAGTCGGGCTAGTGTCGCTAAGCAGTTTTACGATCAGTCCCTCTTTTGCATGACTGGCAATCTGATCAAGCTTACGCAATGTGCCACGGTCAGGCAGCGCTTTGTTATGAATACCAAGGACAACCTGTACTGGATGACTGTCTAGATAGGTCTTTAACCTTGCCATATCGTCACGATCATCTACGATACCAAAATTTTCTACATCGCCTTCAAGTGTGTTATCAAGACCTGATTCCCACCAGTTATTTTTCTCGGTTGGGTATTCAAGTAGCGCAACCAGTTTCTTGCCAGCACTCACCGTTGCTTTTGGTGCGACAGGGGTAGGTGCTTCATTAAAATCATCGGCGTCCACCACATGACGTTGCCAAAAATTCAAAATCTTCTGATAATAAGGCAGTTTGATATCCAAACGCATTTTTTTACGGCGGAACATTAAAGCACAAAACGCCCAAGCAATCGCTCGCGGTACGATACCGTACATCAGCAAGCTACCAACCAATAACCCTGCCCATTGCCTTGCAACAGATAATGGCATGGCGTCAGTCACCAATCGACTCTGTGCGATAGCCGTACTGTCTGGCACACCAAATCCCACCATGCTAGGTAACCAGCCTAATACCTGAGTCAAAGTAATAAGCGCCTGATCAGACAGTAAGGTCGACTCCCAACTAAAGCTGTACTGGCGCACAATCAACAAAAATATAATCGCCAGTAGCATACCCGTTAATGTCGCGAGCCACAATTGATGGCTAAATCGACCGAGATACCAACGCATACCGCTGTGCTGCAATTGACGTTCGTACAAGTTAACCGCTGCCTTAGTCACATCATCCTTGCCACGTATTAGGTAACTGGGACTGACAAAACTGGCAAACCAATTAGAAGATTGCTTGCCTTGATTAATCAGCGTCATGGCGAGCCAGCCCAAGAGCATAATAGTATGAAACCCTAATAGACAAACCAGCACGTAAAAGAAGTTAACCACATTGGCCTGTAATAGCGTAAACAGCCCTAAAAATCCTGAAATACACCACACCACGCTCATCACGACCATGATGCCTTTGATACGGCCGTCAATTTTACCCAAAACTTGTGCCAACGCACCGTTACTATCGATACGTGAGGCTCGGCGATGCAGCTTTTGGATGGGTTTGCCATCTTCGCCTTGCAGTTTTTCTGTGATGAGTAGCGGGTCAGTGGCAAACACATGCTGCTGCGTCTCAAGCGTGCGTACCAACTCAGTCAATTGATCTTGGGGTGATAGCATAATGCGATAACATCCGTATAAAAGCGTTGATTTAGAATGGTCGTAATTGATTATTGTAGCGTATATATAATAACGATAGCCTTTATATCAACGATTTTATTTTTGACACCATAGCGGTCTTATAATTGGTAAATTATATTCATAAATGCCGAATCTTTAAACATTTCCATCATGGTAAAGACTATAAAAGTGCGCCAAAATGAACGATAAACTAATAAAAAATCGGTCAAAAATAATCTAAAAAAGGAATCATCATGAGTAATAAAACTTATCTAATCATCGGTGGTACAGGTGGCATTGGTAAAGCCATGATAGAGCAGCTAACCGCCAGCACGATGCATGACACACTTGTCTTTGCTACTCACCATAAGAATATACCTGATTTTGAAGCACCCAACTTACAGTGGATATCGATGGATGTCTGCGATGAGAGCAGTATCGAGCAAGCGGCTGACATCATTAAACAGCAAACCACTCATATCGATTGGGTCATTAACTGTGCGGGATTATTGCATACCGACACGCAGCAACCAGAGAAAGCACTGCGTCAGATAGAAACTGATTTTTTCTTACAGAATATGCAAGTGAATGCCTTAGCGAGCTTGCTGATTGCCAAGCACTTCAAACCGCTACTGGCGAAAGCTAAACGTAGCAATGACACGCCCGCAATTTTTGCGACGATATCAGCGCGCGTGGGTAGTATCAGTGACAATCAGCTAGGCGGTTGGTATAGCTACCGGATGAGTAAAGCAGCACTCAATATGGGAATGAAAAATCTGAGTATCGAATGGGGAAGGTCACTCAAGGATGTATGCGTGGTTGTCATGCAGCCAGGAACGGTCAATACGCAACTCTCAGCGCCTTTTCAGAGTAATGTGGCTGACGGACATTTATTCTCGCCAGCCTATAGTGCAGAGTGCTTGTTAGAAGTACTGAGTAATATGACCGCCACTCAATCAGGTAGCTTTGTAGATTGGGCTGGAGAGTCGATACCGTGGTAATTATAAAGATGGTTTCACGAGATTGATTTAGGTCATTAAATATAACAAACCTAAAACAAACAAGGCCGCCATAATCAGTAGTAAAAAGCTCAGCACTTTACTTGTCGTAGAGGACGCACCTGTACTTTCCTTTTTTACTTTAACTTTTTTGACAACATGCAAAACCATTTTTACATGCTCGATATTGTCTTCGAGATAATGCTCACCCTCTGGTACAAACCCTAGAGATTCGTAGAAGCTAATCAAGTAAGCTTGTGCAGAGATGATAATAGGGCGCTTTTTACCGTATTTTTTACGGCAATGCGCAATGGCATGATTCATCATATCTCGTGCTAAACCGTCCCCTCGATGCGCGGCTAACACCAGCACTCTGCCAATAGAGGACATAGAGGTATCGCTTACTTTGGTCGTAGCATCAGATGATGATAAGTTAGACCGTAACTTATTAAATTCAGGCGGGATAATGCGACAATACGCCACCAATGCCTCGTTCTGATGCGCAATCAAATGCAGACAATCAAAATCCAGCTCATCCATATCTTGATAAGCACAGTTTTGTTCGACCACAAACACTTGTGAGCGGGCTTTTAAAATATGATACAGATCAACAGAGGTTAACTCATCGAACGTTTTAATAGAAAAGGTACAGGTCATAATTAAGCAGCTTTTAACGAATTGATAATTGAGGTTAAGTACAACATTAAATGGTGGTTAAATATTGGAACATTTCAAGTAATGCGCATTATAACGATTTAAGTACGTATTAACCATTCCTAACCATTTAGGGTTTGACTGATTTTGTCCAAGTTCAAGCTGTCTGACATCGCACTAAAGATTTCAAAATACTTGCCGCCTTTATCATACAGCGCTTCATGCGTACCCGTTTCTACTACTTGGCCGTTTTCTATCACGACTAAGTCATCGGCATCGATGATTTGAGCGATATTGTGCGAGACCATAATCACGGTTCGGTCTTTTTTAATCAGATCTAAGCTCTTTTTGACTTGTTGACTGGCTATGGCATCTAGGCTAGCGGTAGGTTCATCCAAAAACACAATGGGCGGATCTTTTAAAAACATACGTGCCAGTGCAATACGCTGCTGTTGACCACCGGACAGCGATTTTGCCGTGCTCTCATAGCCTTTGGCCAAAGCGACAACTTGATCATGTATAGAGGCTTTTTTTGCCGCAATCACGATGTCTTCTTCACTAGCATTCATATTGCCATAGCGAATATTTTCGCTAATAGTGCCAGAAAAAATATGATTGCTTTGTAGCACCAAACCAATGTTTTGGCGTAGCTCATGAGTGTTACACTCTGCCAAATCATGTCCATCCAAATAGATCTTGCCAGCGTCCGGCTCATAAAACTTCACTAGCAGGCTGATAATGGTACTTTTGCCAGCGCCAGAGAGGCCGACCAAAGCCGTAATGCGATTGGGCCTTATGGTAAAGCTCACATCTTTTAAAGCTTGAGTGCCATTAGGGTAGGTGAAATCAACGTTTTTGAGTTCGATATGACCTTTTAAATCAGTGCTCTTGATACCATCGATATTTTCGACTTGCTCATCGTCTTCTAGTATGTCGAAGAACCCTTCGGCATAGGTCAGTGCATTATTAATCTGATCATAGATACGGTGCAGCTGACGGATAGGGGCGGCGACATTTTGAAACAGCATGACATGAAACAAAATCATACCGATGGTCATCTCGCCCTTTAAGACAAAGTAGGAGGTCAGTAGAATAATGACCACTACACCGATCTGCTCAATGAAAGTCTTTATCGCATCATAAATAAAACCAATACTACGGATACGCAGTTGATTGTCAGTCATGTCTTTTTGAATGGTGAAATGTTTGTCAGCCTCAATCGACTCACGGACGAAGGACTTGACCACACTGATAGAGTTAATCAGTGAGATAACGAGACCGCTTTTGGCCTCTCTAAAATCTCGCATCTGCCGACGAAAACCACGCAAACGTTGTGCTTGCTTTTGACTGATGAAAAAGTAAATCGGTATGATAATCAGACCGACTAGACCAATCCAAAAGTTGGTCGAAAACATAATAATCAGCGATACGGCAGCACTGGCAAACAGCGGTAGCATATCGATAAAAAAGTTTTGTACCAAGCTTGTGAGACTATTCACACCATAGTCAATACGGGTTTGCAATTTACCACTATCGTTTTCGCTACTGGTATAAAATGCCATGCGATAGGTAAGGATACGCTCGATGATGCGCTGAGACAAATCACGTGATAGATTGATACGAATCTTTTCGCCAAAAAATCGCTGTCCAAACGATATAAATATTGAGAGTATCTCTTTAGTTAAGAGCACCGCACTAATAATGCCAAGCATGCGCAGGCCTGCTTCCCAAGGCTCGGTAAGCGTTGCGATTTCAGTCAATGTATCGACAGCATAACGCAGTACAAAGGCATTCACTTGCGCGGTGAACGAGCCGAGTACCGTCAACACCAACGTTAGTATAATTAATGCTTTGTAAGGCGCTGCAAATATAGCAAGCTTTTTGAGAATATCCCACAACAAAGCTCGCCGCTCAGTTTTCTTGAGCGGTGGCTGGTTGTTTAATGGGGTTTTGCTAAGTTTAGGAGTGGTCGACATTTTATTAGGTTAAAGTAAACGGTCTTAAAAAGCTATGGTGAATAACAACTATGCAGATAGTAGATGCTTAAAACGCATCCGCTGGTACAAATATTTCACCAACCATAATACGACGGGCTGAGCGGCTCATAGAGACTTTTTTGGCTTGCCAACGACCGTCGACTTGTTCTGTTTTTCCACCGACTAACAACGTACCTGATGGGTGGCCAAAACGCACTTCATCGAACTTCTGACCACCAGCGGCCTCATTTACCAATGTACCTTGTGTGGTTGCGGCTGCTGCAATGGCGACGGCTGCTGTCCCCATCATGGCATGATGCAATTGCCCCATACTCATGGCGCGTACGACCAAATCAATCTCACCTGCATCGACCGATTTACCACTAGAGGCGGTATAGCTCTGTGCTGCGCCTACCCAAGCGACTTTGGGAATATGTTGGCTGGTCTGCGCCTCGCTCACGTCTTTAAACAATCCCATCGCCACACCGCCTTTGGCGCGAATTACCTCAAGTTTGGCAAGTGTCTCGCTGTCGCTATTAACGTCGCCTTGCAACTCAGTACCCGTAAAGCCCAAATCTTCAGCTTTCATAAAGATGGTCGGGATACCAGCGCTAATAAAGGTGGCTTTGACGCTATCAGCATTTAGGCCACAGCCAGTTACATCGAAGTCATCGACCAAGTTGCCAGTAGGGAACATATCACTGGTGGCATCTACAGGGTCGATAAATTCAATTTTGACTTCAGCCGCTGGGAAAGTTACACCATCTAATTCAAAGTCGCCTGTTTCTTGAACTTGTACTTTGTTTTGCGCATCCAAATAAACAGGTACATGCGCAATGATGGTTTTTCCAATATTCTCTTGCCAGATACGCACTTCACAAATGCCGCTATCTGCATTGTCATTGATACTGTTATTGATCTTGTCAGCATCGACCAGACCCATATTAATGGCACAGGCACCGACGGCTGCAGTTAAGTTGCCACAGTTTCCTGCCCAGTCAATCATAGGTTTGGCGATATTAACTTGCCCGAACAGATAATTCACATCGTGATCTGAGCTAGAAGAGGCCGATAAAATGACCGTCTTTGATGTGCTAGAGCTACCATTACCCAATCCATCAATTTGTTTACCGTAAGGATCTGGACTGCCGATCACACGTAGCAAGAACTTATCACGTGACTCGCCAGCGACTTGGCAGCGTTCGGGTAAATCAGAGAGTTTAAAGAACGTGCCTTTTGAGGTACCACCACGCATATAGGTAGCAGGGACAGAGATTTGTGGAGCGAAAGCTGTTTTATTTTTTGAAGTTACTTGGGTCATTACATGGATTCCTTTTTTATGCTTATTAGAGTGATAGTCGTTGATATAGTATTTTTGTGGTAAAATGCCACAAGCGTCAATATTTTTTGAATATGGAGAATTTTATGTCCACTGCAAGCATACGTCTCAATAAAGCATTGGTTGATAAAGCCTATGCAATATCTAAAGCACAACATCGCACCCCGCCAAAGCAAATAGAACATTGGGCAACCATTGGACAAATTATGGAAGACAATCCTGATCTATCTTATGAATTTGTTCGTCAGCTTTTGATTGCGCAAGCAGAAGTGGATGCTGGTATGGTTGAACCTTACGAATTTGGATAATGTATTTTGGATAAATAATGACTCAGTCTTTAAGTATTGTTCAATCATATAGTTTTAAAAAAGCGGTTAAAAAATTATATAAAAACCAGAAAGCTGATTTAGATAATGCTGTACGTGCCATCATTGACGATCCTGATCTAGGCGTGCAGAAAGTAGGCGACTTATCGTCCGTACGTGTCTATAAGTTTAAAATGCTAAAGCAGTTAACATTATTGGCTTATATAATTGATGATGGTCAGCTTGTCCTTACTTTGTTAATGGTTGGCACACATGAGAATTTTTATCGTGATGTTAAATTAATGCTTTAATAATCGCTACAAAGCATTAGTCTCACTATTTGTCACATCTAGAGACTAAAAAACCGATGCCATATCTCCATATAACATCGGCTCTTTGATTACTCAAAACATATAATACTTAGACAATATCCAACGTACCCTCGATAAACTCTTTGGCAAAGCGTTGCAGCATACCGCCTGCATTGTACATTTTGACTTCATCAGCAGTATCAAGTCGGCAGATAATAGGCGTCTCAGTGGTGCTACCATCAGCACGATGGATCACTAGAGTCATCAACCCGCCAGCAGAAACTTCGCCAGTCACATCAAAGACTTCGGTACCGTTAATGCTTAAGGTCTCACGAGTGACGCCTGGCTCGAACTGTAATGGCAATGCACCCATACCCACTAAGTTTTGGCGATGAATACGCTCAAAATCTTCGGCAACGACTACTTCTACACCAGCGAGACGGACGCCTTTGGCAGCCCAATCGCGGCTTGAGCCTTGACCATAACCATCGCCTGCGATAATGATAAGTGGCTGCTCACGGTTCATATAGGTCTCAATTGCTTCCCACATACGCATGACTTGACCTTCTGGCTCAACACGCGCCAGTGAGCCTTGAATTACCTCGCCATCTTCATCGCGCACCATTTCGTTCAATAGTTTAGGATTGGCAAAGGTGGCACGTTGTGCGGTTAAATGGTCACCGCGATGGGTGGCGTATGAGTTGTAGTCCTCGGCAGGCAAGCCCATGGTATCTAAATATTCACCAGCAGCTGATGCACCCAAGATCGCATTCGATGGTGACATATGGTCGGTTGTGATGTTATCACCCAACACAGCCAACGGACGTAAACCTGTTAGCGTATTCTTTTTCGCCATTTTGCCTTCCCAATACGGTGGACGGCGAATATAGGTCGTCATTTCACGCCAGTCATACAGTGGGCTTAACGCTTTGCCTGTGTCTTTTTTGGCTTCATCAAACATAGGGATATAAACGGCATTAAACTGCTCAGGCTTGACTGCTTTGGCGACAATGGCGTCAACCTCATCATCATCGAACCAAATATCTTTTAGATAGACGTCATTACCTTGTTGATCTTTACCCAATGAGTCTTTTTCGATATCAAAACGGATGTTACCAGCGATGGCGTAAGCGATAACCAGTGGCGGCGAAGCCAAGAATGCTTGCTTAGCATATGGATGGATACGACCGTCAAAGTTACGGTTACCAGATAGCACTGCTGTGGTAAACAAATCATTATCAATGATTTCTTTTTCGATATCAGGGTCTAGCGCGCCACTCATACCATTACAAGTGGTACAAGCAAAACCAACAACGTCAAAGCCGATCTCTTGTAGCTCAGGCATCAACCCAGCTTCTTCTAAATACATTTTGACCGTTTTTGAGCCGGGTGCTAATGATGATTTTACCCAAGGTTTACGTAATAAGCCTTTTGCATTGGCGTTACGGGCGACGAGGCCTGCAGCAACCATGTTGCGTGGGTTTGAGGTATTGGTACAACTGGTGATCGCCGCGATAATAACGGCACCATCTGGCATCATGCCATCTTTTGGTTCTGGTAGCTTTTCATCAGCACCATGAGCGATACCTTTGGCAACTAAATCTGTGGTGGACACACGTGCATGCGGGCGAGAAGGGCCTGCCATATTACGTACCACGGCTGATAGATCAAACTCAAGCACGCGGGCGTACTCAGCTTTTTCCATGCCGTCAGCCCATAGGCCAGTTTGCTTGGCATATTGTTCGACCAATTTGATCTGAGCCTCAGAACGACCAGTTAGGCGTAGATAGTCGATGGTTTGCTCATCGATATAGAACATCGCTGCAGTGGCACCATATTCTGGTGTCATGTTGGAGATAGAGGCACGGTCGCCTACGGTTAATTGACGCGCGCCGTCACCGAAGAATTCAATATAAGTAGACACCACACCAGCATCACGTAAAAACTCAGTCATCGCGAGTACCAAATCCGTACCCGTAATGCCTTTTTGCAGTTTGCCCGTTAGTTTGACACCAACGTAATCAGGTAGGCGCATATAGGATGGATTGCCCAGCATCACGCTTTCAGCTTCCAATCCACCAACACCGATGGAGATAACACCCAAGGCATCAACCATTGGGGTGTGGCTATCCGTACCCACCAAGGTATCGGCAAAAGCGACTTCTTCACCCGCTTTGTTTTTTACCACTTGTACGACAGGTGACATTTTTTCTAGGTTAATCTGATGCATGATGCCATTGCCCGGTGGCACGACATTCACATTATCAAAGGCGTACTGACACCAGTTGATAAAGTGAAAACGGTCATCATTACGGCGCTCTTCAATGGCGCGGTTTTTCTCAAATGCATTTTCTTCAAAGCCTGCATGTTCAACAGCCAGTGAGTGATCAACGATGAGCTGCGTCGGTACGATTGGGTTTACTTTAGAGGGGTCACCGCCTTGTTCCGCGATGGCATCACGTAGGCCAGCCAAATCCACAAACGCGGTCTGACCTAAGATGTCATGACATACCACTCGGGCAGGGTACCAAGGAAAGTCGAGGTCTTGTTTGCCTTCGATATGCTGCTTTAAGGCATTGGTTAACTCTTCTGGTGGGCAACGACGTACTAGGTTTTCACACAATACTTTTGAGCAGAATGATAGCTTGTCGTACGCGCCAGCTTCGATGTTTTCGACAGCCTCACGGGTATCAAAGTAATACAAATCAGTATCGGGCAGTGGCTTTTTAAAGGGTTCATTCATTGGTTGTACTAGTGCATTGTCCATAAGTCACCTTTAGCGGTTGGCTGGTTTAGATTAAAATTAATAAAATATATTCTCTTAGCAAAATCGTTGATAGTCTCGTTATTATCGATAAATAAAGACTTTGCTAAAAAAATAATATTGAACGTTTAGACATAAGATCCTAAAGCCAGTATATGACCGACTCCTAATGTCGTAATGAGTACAAAAAACCAATTGGTATGCAAGGACGGATAGTTTTGGCGAAATAATTTAGCCCAAGCCATCATCATGCATACTATATTGATGACAAACAAAGAACCCCATAAGTTGAGCAAAAAATCTAACCACTCTCTACTTAAACTATTTTGAGAAAAATCTATCGTAAACTTGATACTGGTATAACTAAAACTGAGTAGAGTGATTGCTGATATTATGAAAATAAATATATCTACTTTTGACGTCTTTTGGTTTTGGTGAGGATAGACGATAGGTTTGATTAGTAATACCACTAACCATAAGAAGCTTGCCACCCAAACGACATATGATGGCCATACTGTCATCATACTTCTCCAAACGTAAACGTAAACATAGATATCAAAAGTTAAGTGTAGAGTGTGCCATGCGCGCCAGTTAAAGGTTGTCTAACTCTCAGCACGCAAAGCACATCTTAAAAATAATTATTCTACTTTAAATAATCAGCGCGCACTCATATCTGGTACTGGACGCAGATCTTCACCCGTATATTCTGCACTTGGGCGAATGATACGGTTATTGGCTCGTTGCTCAAATACATGAGATGCCCAGCCTGTTAAGCGAGAGCAAACAAAGATTGGTGTGAACAGTTTGGTCGGAATACCCATAAAGTGATAGGCAGAAGCATGGAAAAAGTCAGCATTACAGAACAGTTTTTTCTCGCGCCACATGACTTCTTCACAGCGTACCGATACAGGGTATAGCACCTCGTCACCAACGTCAGCGGCTAGCTTCTCAGCCCAACCTTTAATCACGACATTGCGTGGATCTGACTCGCTATAGATCGCATGGCCAAAGCCCATGATTTTGTCTTTGCGTGCCAGCATAGCCATCATCTCTGTCTCAGCTTCATCAGCTGAACCAAAGCCTTCAATCATATCCATCGCGGCTTCGTTCGCACCGCCATGCAAGTGACCACGTAATGAGCCAATCGCGCCTGTGATACAAGAATGAATGTCAGATAAAGTAGAAGCACAAACGCGAGCGGTAAAGGTTGAAGCGTTGAACTCATGCTCTGCGTACAAGATAAGAGACACGTTCATCACTTTTGTATGTAGCTCGTTTGGTTTCTCACCTTTTAGCAGATGCAAGAAGTGACCACCAATGGTCTCATCATCCGTTTCGGTTTCGATACGCACGTTGTCATGCGTAAAGCGATACCAGTAGTTGATAACCGATGGGAAAACAGCAAGCATGCGATCGGTTTGATCGTTTTCTTCTGCAAAGTCAGTCTCGGTCTCAAGGTTGCCAAGCATAGAGCAACCAGTACGCAATACATCCATTGGATGTGCGGTCGCTGGGATACGCTCTAATACGTCTTTTAGTGCTTGTGGCAGACCACGTAAGCCTTTTAGTTTGGTCTGGTAAGCATCAAGCTCAGTTTGGTTTGGCAAGTTGCCATAAAGTAATAAGTAGGCCACTTCTTCAAAGATGCATTTGTCTGCCAGTTCTGACACGTCGTAACCGCGATACGTCAGACCTGAGCCTGATTTTCCAACGGTAGATAGTGCCGTCTTGCCAGCGACTTGACCGCGTAGACCTGCGCCTGAAAGTTCTTTCTGTGCTGCCATGATTAAATTCCTTTTGTGGGTAGCTTTTTTGGGTGAAAACGGTGTTTCTGATAATACTTTTATTGGTTAATGACTGACTATAGCGCCAGTTGAGCGTTACGCAGGTTGTTCAGGCTGTGGGCCACCTAAATCGACATTACAACGCTTAAATTCAGCTTCAATAGGCACGTTAAGCACTTCCATTGCGCTGCCTTCGCCTTCTGCATTATTAATCTTCATATACTTAACACCAAGCGGTGATTCCATGAAGGTTTGGATTTCAGTCATTTCTTCTGGGGTCGGCTCAGCCATTGGCGTTGCAATTTCTTCGCCATTCATGACGCGCAATTGCTCATTGCCAAAAGCAATCAACTTCTCTCCCACATCTGACGTATAAAAGTCATCCAGCTCTTGAAGCTCTGCCTCAGTAAACTGACTCTGATAGAAGCTATCAACTTCTGCTTTGCCTAAGTCTTCATCGCGCGACTCAAGGCAGCTGACTTGCTCTGCACTGAGCGTACCGCTATTGATAATCGGTGCAAACAATAAATTATTGACAGTATCTAGCGTAATCGTTGTCATTACTAAATCGTTTTGAGTAGCGGGTGCAGCAGCCTTATCTGTGGCAACAACTTCAGCAGTGCTTGCATCACTGGTTGTGTCGTCAGCGGTTTCTGGTGTTTTATCACAACCCGTCGTAAGCAACAACGCAGCGAGCGTGCAGCTAAAAATTGAAGATTTAACGATAGAGTTAGGGGTGAAAAATGACATAAATAACCTAAAGGTAAGTGAAGATGAATTTCGAGAAGATAAAACACTCAAAGGTGATTTATCCGTTCGGCGTTGCTAAGTAACTATTAACTATTAACTACTTATTACCAGCAAACAGTTTGTCTAGTGTCTGCTCAAATTCATGATAATTCAAGAAATCATACAATTCCATACGAGTCTGCATGGTATCGACAACTTTGTCTTGCGTACCGTCGTTCAGTAAATGCTGATAGACATTCAATGCAGCTTTGTTCATCGCACGGAAGGCTGATAGCGGATACAGCACCATATCAACTCCAACGCCATGCAGCTGATCAGTGGTGTACAAATCAGTCTGACCAAACTCTGTCATATTCGCTAGCACAGGAATATCCAATACATCGGTAAACTTACGATACATCTCGATATCGGTTAGCGCTTCAGCAAAAATCATATCTGCGCCAGCTTCTTGGAAGGCAACAGCACGTTCAACAGCAGCATCTAAACCTTCTACAGACAAGGCATCTGTACGTGCCATCACCACAAAGTCAGGATCGGTTTTGGCATCTAGTGCCGCTTTTAGACGATCAACCATCTCTGAGATACTAACGATTTCTTTGTTAGGGCGATGACCACAGCGCTTTTGCGCCACTTGATCTTCGATATGTACCGCTGCCACGCCGGCCTTTTCCATTTTTCTGATGGTCTGGGCAATGTTAAAGGCACCACCGAAGCCAGTATCGATATCAACCAATAGCGGTGTATCAACGGCATCGGTAATACGGCGGGCATCTTCTAGGACGTTATCAAGACTGGTCATACCCAGATCAGGCAAACCAAATGACGCATTGGCCACGCCGGCACCAGATAGATACAACGCTTGGTGACCCACTTGGGTTGCCATCATCGCGGTATAAGCATTAATAGCGCCAGCAATCTGTAGTGGTTGGTTGTTATCGTTTTTTTGTTTTAAGGCACTACGGAAGCGCGCGCCAGCAGATGATAAAGTCATGTTTTAATCCTTACTTGGAGGGATGATAATCTCTTTATTGTTATCGATTATACCCAATTATCAGTCACTGAGAAGGGAGTTTTTACTGTTATTGATTACAAAATTTAAATTATGTATTAAATAAAATTAATAATATTTGTATTACAAATAATGGTATCCATAAATCAATGGTTCATATGCATTACTATTCATTTTAGTAAAACGACTTCATTGACTGACCTTTAATATTTACATTTACTTACAAAGATAAGTTAAATACTTATCTGATTTTATAAATATCACGCAAGAAAAAAACCCTAATAGCGAGGCTAGAAGAGCTTTATAAATGATTAGAGGTACTATAGATAGGCGTCTAACCAAAGAGACCAGCAAGATTGGCTAAGAATAACAAGGCAACGCCACCTAGGAACAGTAAGCTTATAATTGAATAAACATTCATACCTGCTGATAGTTTTTTATGCTTTTTGACCAATGAATAATTTAACCAACCAAAGATAGGCGCAGACACAAACGCTGATATCATGGCAAATTTCAGCATGGCACCCAACTGTCCAGTGAAGAAAGTGATAATCACTAGACCACCACCGATGGCATAAGTCGTCCAAAAGGCGACTTGTTTTTTATTAATCTCGCTTTCACCTTTCAGTAGACGCCAGCACTCAGCATTTGCACGGCCATAGCCGTCAGCACAGGTAATCGTCGTGCCGAACATACACATAAAGGCGATAAAGGCGACCAGAAGCCTTGACCATTCACCGATGGTCGCCGTATACATGTTGATGAGCTGATCAATATAAGCGACGCCTGCGGTTTGAATTTCCTGACCAGAACCATACTGAACGAATACACCTAATGATAAAAAGAACAACGCTAAAATAGCAGAAACCAAAAATCCCACATTAAAATCAAGCAAACCTTGTTTGAGAGTGGTGTTGTCAGCTTTTCGCTTCGCAGATGTCCACATTGAGGTAATGGCAGCAAACTCAAGCGGCGCTGGCATCCAACCCATGAGCGCCACGATAAAGCCTAGCGTTGCTAAATTCCAAGGAGAGGTAGGAATAAAATCAGGCGTCATCACCGTCGGCTTGCCAGCAGCAATCAGTACCGCCAATACTGTGGCGGAGACCAAAGCAATCATAATCCACTTAGTCACACCATCCAGTAGTTTATAATGTCCAGCAAGTAGAAAGAACCAAGACACTCCCACTATGATCAATGACAGCACCATCGTTGATAGACCAAGAGACGCGGGTAGCATAAAGCCTAGTATCACCGCAGCAAGCAGAGTCACCGCTCCTGTACTAATCACCGCAGATAGGATAGACAAGATAAAGTAAATCCACAAATATGCTTTTGAGCGTTTGGCATAACCTGCGATCAAGCTTTCGCCCGTATCGTAGACATAATCAGTGCCGAAACGAAAGAAAGGATACTTAAACACATTGGCTAAGATAATCATGATAGCCAACTGCCAGCCATAGATAGCACCAGCCTGCGTAGAGGAGATAAGATGCGAGCCACCAATAGCAGCAGTCGCCATTAAAATACCAGGACCAAAAATGCGCCAGCTAAAGCCTTCTTGGGCAGTGCTGGCCATGTCGGAATTGTTGAGTTGTTGTGTGGTCATGAGTCCCTCGAAATAGTTAAATAGCTAGCCATCACGTCCTGTGATGTACTGCCAGCAACCATTACAGCAATGTGTACAAAAAAATAAGCGGTGACTGTATCACACCTTGTACGGCTCGTAATAATGATTATTTTTACGGTCAATACCAATAGATAGTTAACGATTGACCGTTTTTTACTGGGCGTGATAGCGAGATTAGCACTTAACAGTCAAGGTTGACAATACTCACATAAATTTCTGCTGACGATAAGTAATACCGCGCTGCTCATAAACGTGATAAATCGCACTGAGTAAGTCAGGAATACTAGGGTGAACGAAGTCTTTGAGCGTATGTAGATAGATAGGGGAGGTAACATTCTCATGCACCAAGCTTTGATAACTAATTTGCTCGGTGCGCACCGTTTTTAGGCTGGCAGGTACGAGGGTAATACCTTCGCCAGCAGCCACCAAACCCAGCGCTACCTGTAAGTCACTTACTGTTGTGGTCATAAATGGTGAAATACCGTATTGTGCAAACAAATGTAGTAATGGCTCGGTAATAGGTGTATTAAGTGTGGACTGCTTGTTGGTTGTACGGTTGTTTTTTGTATGAGCGGTCAACTTTACGCTCTGTGCGTTTGATGTCGATACGGTTGTAGCTATTGGTAAATGCGTTTGATGGTATAGGATCAAGCGGTTGTTTGCCAAATCTATCAAGCGCTGTTCACGGATATGCGCTAAGGCGTGTGCTTTTGGTAGCGCGACGACGTAACGCTCATGCCGTAGTAATATCTGTTGAATCCAAGGGTCTTTGTGAGCAAAGCGACCAAAGCCGATATCGATTTCACCAGATTTGAGTGCTTCTATCTGCTGATATGAACTGATGTCTTTTAGATTGACTTCGATGTCGGGGCTGGATTGCTTGAGCATCGCGATTATTTCAGGAAGCAAGCCATAAAGCACAGAAGGCACAAAGCCAATGTTTAAAATACTACTTGGTGCAGACAGTCGTTGAGTCATACTGGTAACCGTATCAATCTCTGTCAGTATGGTACTGATTTTATCGTAAAAGAACGCGCCTGCTTCAGTCAAATCTAGCGGCCGATGATAGCGATCGATCAACTCTACGCCCATATCTGTTTCGAGCTGTTTAAGTAGACGACTCAGGCTTGGTTGTGACAATCCTGTTTTGGTTGCGGCTGCACTAAAGCTGCGCAAATCTGCGATAGCGATAAATGCATTAAGCTGTTTTAAGTCCATACCCTTAAACCTGTTTTTATATATTGTCTTTATATTCATTAGCATATTGACGATATTATGCTGGATATATTTTACAAATATTATTAATATCAAATAAATTGTGCTTGAAGATAATATGGTGAGCAACTATATTGTTTGCTTACGCTATAGTTACAATTTGGTGATAAATATCACAACTCATTCTAGCAGTCATTTAATACCAGTAGAATAAACTGGTTTGGTATTATTCTATGAGCGACAAAAAAACGGATATCGAGACAGATTTTGAAGAGAGGTTGGCGAAAATTGCCAACAAAAAATCGCGTACCCGTACCAACAACGATATCTATGATCGCTTCATTAGCCGTGTGCAAAGCACTGAAGATGACAGCCGTGCTACTGGCAATATAAAGACACGAGAGAAAGCGTTAGATATAACCCCGACCGACACAGATACTGTTTTTGATTTCTCAAATTCAAACTCACTTGTAGAAGAAGAAACGTTCAATATCGATGAATCATTAAAGATAGAATCTGATGATACTCATACTCAGTTGAATAGTGACCATAACAAAGTCATGGATTCAGAAGCTGATATGCAATCTGACGCCAAAGCGACTACCTATAATGATGACTGGGCCACTCAAGAGGCGCAGATACAGGAAGTCGTTAATGAGCCAGCAGCAACAGCACAGAACAAGCTGGCAAGTAGCAAAAAACCGCTTATTATTGGTATCATTTTTGGCTCATTATTAATTGCTGTTATCGTCGCAGTGCTCATTTTCACTGGGGTTCTATCCACTTCAACGAATACTGCTGTGCCTGATAGTGCAAGCTCAACTCCCAATAGCAATATTGAGGCAGTTGAGACAGCAGTAACGACAAACAATATACCGGCTGAAGAGATTGAATCAGAAACAATCATAGATGATAGTAAACCTGAGGTGGAACCAAGCGCTATAGAGACGCCAGTAGCAGCTGCGAAACAAGGTGAAGCTACTAGCGAGAGTCAAGGCAGTACACCTAATGGAGCAAAGGCAACTGAGGCACCATTATCAGAAGCTGCCTCTAATGATTCGCAAGCTGATACTGCTATCAGTTATGAGGTATTTAGACAAGAATCACAAAATACAGTGTATCGTGAGACCAATGACTAGGTTTTACCTACCATATGCTTTGTATTATTAGTCAGGTGTTCATCGCTCTATCTAATGCACTTACCATTAAGATGGTACTGTTTTCAATGGAATCCCCTCTACACTACCACACCGAATAAACGTCCAATCATTGATGTGGCTAGCATTGCAATCGCTCCCCACGAAATGATCCGAACGATAGCAGGAATGACGGGCGCGCCGCCTAAACGGGCAGATATTACACCCAACAGAATGAGACCAAGTAAGGTAATGGATGCCAATGACCAAACCAATGCCTGCGCTGGTAATACCATGACACCAATCACAGGCAATATCGCCCCAGCAATGAACGATAATCCTGAAGCAACGGATGCATGAATTGGCTTTGCTTGGCTAAGATCGGTCAAACCAATCTCGTCACGGGCATGGGCTTCAAGGGCATCATGTTCCGTTAAAGCTACCGCGACTTGATGAGCCAACGTGTGATCAAGTCCGCGCATCTCATAAATTTTCGTTAATTCAAAGAGCTCGCGATCAGCATTATGTGTCAGCTCATATTGCTCCTTGGTCAAATCAGCCTTTTCGGTATCTGCTTGCGAAGATACCGAAATATACTCGCCAGCCGCCATTGATAATGCACCTGCTGTCAATGCTGCCAGTCCGGTCAATAGCATGGTTTGGCTACTAGGATTTGCCGCTGCCACGCCGACCAGTAAACTGGCAGTTGAAATCAACCCATCATTCGCACCTAATACGGCTGCTCTTAACCAATGATTGCGGTTACTAAGATGAGGCTCGTCATGAATAGAGTGATGCATAGATACCCTTAGAGAGTCGTTAAACACTTGAGACTTAATTATCTACTATTACTCAGTTTTTTATACAGTAAGATTTCCTTAGCTTGATGACTAAATATATAAATGTGCTAATTAATGACAAGCTCTAGCTACTCATAACGCGAGCTTTCATCTCATCCAATCATTTTGTGGCTCATATTAAATGAATGAAAAAATCAGTGAGTCATTGCACTTTCCAAAATCGTATAGGCTGCTTTGACTCTATCCGCATTAGGATAGTTTTTATTCGCTAAAATGACGATGCCTGATTTTTTGGAAGGGATATAAGCGATATACCCACCAAACCCATTGGTAGCACCTGTCTTATTGACCCATACGTTGTTTAAAACGGGTGTAGGGTACTTGTCTGTGGTAATGGTCTGGGGGTTCAGTACTACGTCCATCGAATTGCCTTCAAGCAAGGTATCCAGTGAAGTAGGGAATGGATACATCTCCCACGCTAATCCTTGTGTAAAGGTGCTCACCTGATAGTAACCCTTTCTATTATTCTTCAATGATTGCTGAATCTCTTTATCAAGAGATACTAATCCCATATTCGCAGCCATATATCGAGTCATATCTGCACTGGTTGATTTGATCCCGTAGGCTTCTGCGTCTAACATACCGGGATTGACTCTGATGGCATCGCCAGCAGCATTATAACCAAACGCATAATCAGCCATTCTATCACTAGGCACATTGACAAAAGTATTTGGCATGTTGAGTGCTGGTAGGATTTTACCTTCCATTAGCTGTGTGTAGTCAGAGCCCATACTTAGGGCGGATATGTAGCCAAACAGCCCGATACTGGCATTCGAGTATAGACGTTTTGAGTTGACAGGGAATACAGGCTGCCAAGACTTATAATAGCGGAACAATGCCGGATTGTCGGTGACATCATCAGGTACTTGAAGCGGTAGACCACCTGCCGAATAGGTGGCTAGATTAATCAGTTTGGTATCACCAATAGCGCTGTTTTTTAGATAAGGGATATATTTATCAGCGGTATCTTCTAATGATAGTGTGCCATTCAGCTCAGAATAACTGGCTAGAGTAGCGGCAAATGTCTTGCTGATAGAGCCTAATTCAAAAATCGTGTTTTCTGAGACAGGTATGCGGGCTTGTTTGTCCGCTAGGCCATAATTATAGAGATAAGACTTGCCATCGATAATAATGCCAAAGGACATGCCGGGGATGTCATGCTTTTCCATTAATAATTTGGCTTGCTTATCAACCTCAATTTTCAAAGTCTCATTATTGCCCGCTGCTTGTGCTGCTCCAGACATTAATGAGGCTGCAACTAAAATGGTAAGTCCGACTCGATTTAAGGTGTTTTGCACTGATTTTTTCATTATGTGGTTGTTTGTCCGCTTTGGTGATTTATGTTTTACCAATTAAGGCTTGGTTCTTTTTTTCTCAAGTACTTGTATCAGGGTGCTCTGAATTGACGATGCATCAGCAGGTGGTCTGTCAATGGCCGTATTCTTGATAAGCAAGGTATACTCATAGTTAGGTTCGTAGTCAAATCCTTCTATGCCGCTATATCTATACTCCCAATCCGCCTGACTATCGGCGGTGATTCCAGCAGGCTTCGTCAACCAGCAAGACTGCGGAGCAACGCCCACACAATCTACTTGATGGTCAGCGATAATGATTTTGCGTAATACGTATGGCATCGCACGTACAGTAAGCTGGTGCTCGTCATCTAGTTGTGACTGCTCGCCCATTACCTCTACATAGTCACCTATGACCAGCTTTTGCATTTGATAGGTATTCTGCTGATCAAAATCAGACTTGCTAATGGATGCTATATAAGAATTACCATCTTGAGCCACTATGGTGACTTTTTGCTGCGTTCGGTCTTGTGAGGTAATGCCAGTCACTTGACCAATTATCGCCTGAGCGCTGCTTGGTTTTATCGTATTCATAAATGAGTTGCCGTCTGTGATTTGACTGACACTCGTTTTATTGCTCAAGTCTGTCTGATTATAACTGCTACACGCCGCTAAAGACGAGGCGGTAACTAATGCCAATGTGCATATTTTGATAAACGACATAACATATCCTTATTAATAGTGATTTAAGTATTTACTTATTTTTAATGTTTTAAAGAGCAGATTAAAGCGATTTTTTATATCTAGCTATTGCTAGCCAAGTGATCTTTTCATTTATATAAATAATGCCTCGCTGTTTAATAGTGAGGCATTATTTGTCATTCTAAGAAAAAAGCTGAGTACCCTATAATTACGGTGTGTTTGTTTTAGGCACAGCTTTAAAGTGAGAGACTTGGTTGTCATTAGCGATAATCAATACAGGCATGTTATCGCCATTTTTACCAAAACTGTATTTGCCTTCGACCGTTACAGCGGCAGCACTATCAAATTTGGCTAATGGTTCAGGGCAAGCCATCATTGTACTTCTTATCAAGGTTAGCTGCACCTCACCATCTACCACACTATATCCAGCACCTATATTGTTACAAGTATTCATAAGACTAACAAGATTGCTGCCTTCAGCAGCCATAAAGTTAAGCGTTAATGGTTTCGATGGATTAAAGAATAGCTCGTTGACGATATCTCCATTGTTGTTTTTCGCCTCAATCAAACGCCAGTTGTTCGCTTCTAATACTTCTTCGGTTATTGGTTGTGCGGCTGGCTTGGTAACGCTAGTCGTCGTTTGGCAGCCAGTAGCGAAAGCACTCATAACCAGTGTAGATGCCATCATTATCTTGGTTGTATTTTTCATAGTCATCTCTATAGAAATAAATAATAAGAGTATTTTTGAAATACTAGCCTCAAAAAATAGACTAAAACGTTTAATGGTTTTTAATAAAAAATCAGCCTGTCTTAATTTTTTATTATCACAAAGAAGTTATATAACCACAAGGACGACTGAGAATGCAAACATATAAAACTAACGTCCACTAATAACCTAGTACGGTAATAGTCATATAGAAGAAATAGTAGTATAGCGATGATAAAACACAAAAAAAGCAGATACTGATAATAGCATCTGCTTTTTTCTACATTAAAAATCAGTCTGTTAAACAGTCGCTATATTTTTAAGATATAACAACTTTTAGACATTATTAAGCTTGAGGTGTGATTAAGTATTTCTCACCTGTTGCTTGTTTGCCATAAGCAGCGATTGACTGTAAGTGCAACACTTCTGCCAATGACACTTCATGCGTATAGCTGCTTGCAAACGTGGTGGTGATTTCTTCTGCTACACGTTGGCGCATTTTTACGACTGTTTTGGTGCCCAGTTTGCCTAGCGCATTGAACAGTAGGAAACCATTTACACCCCAAGAAAAACCAAAGTTACGGTTCAGGGTGATAGGGCCACGGTTTAGTGCGCCATAGATGTACGCTTGCTTGAATGTGTTAGAGCCATAAACGCTGTATTCTTCTACATCAACATTGATAGCCGCTTCCATACAGTTAAGAATATCACTGCTTAACTGACCGCCGCCGATTGGATCAAATGAAATGGTAGCACCTGTTTCAGTAATGGCAGCTGTTAAATCAGCAATAAACGTATCGCTGCTTGAGTTGACCACATATTTTGCGCCCATATCGCGCAATAGCTTTTCTTGCGTATCTTTACGAACGATATTCACTAAATCAACACCGTCTGCCATACAGATACGGTTTAGCATTTGACCCAAGCTAGATGCCGCTGCGGCATGTACGATGGCTTTGTGGCCTTCAGCGCGCATGGTTTCGACCATGGCTAAGGCTGTCAGTGGGTTCACAAAAGAAGATGCGCCTTCTTTAGCTGTAGTGCCTTCTTTTAGCTCTAAGCAGCTCTGTACATTGGCGCGAAGATACTGACGGTACGTACCACCACCGATCACAGCAACGGTTTTCCCCATCAATGCTTGTGCCGCATCTGATGATCCTGCGGCGACTACGGTACCTGCGCCTTCATTACCGACTGGCGTGTTTTTACCCACACGAGTTTTGACAGATGGCATGAATTTAGCTGGCACGTCAGCCGTAATGACTGGGTTTTCGTCTGTGCCTGATTGCGCGGCAGTCGACATGTCAGCGACGCTAAATAGAACGGCTAAATCAGATGGGTTCAACGGTGCGGCTTCAATACGAACGACAACTTCGTCGGCACCCGGTTGTGGCATATCAATTTCTTGCAAAGCCAAGGTTAGTTTATTGTCTTCGCTAATGGTTGAGGTCAGTTGGATATTTTTATCAGTCATAAGGTTTGCTCCTGCAAATAGTTATTTTTTTGGCCAATCACGTGATGGCATTGGCCCTATTTTTTGGTCGTTTAGTTGTGAGTAAGAATAACGATTGTTTTATCGTTAAATGCTTTTTAGAATTGAACGGGTCAGCATCGAACTAGCCAGCATTTGCGGCTTTAATTTGGGCAGTCACATGCTGCATGAACTCAGGCATATTCGCTTGGCTATCTGCCTGAACGCTTTGTGCAATGTCGGTTTTACTCATGGCCTTGTTCCATTCTTTCATGCCTTCCACTTCTGCCAGTACATCCCACTCAAGCTGAGTAGATCCAAAAGCGTTGACAATGGTGTTGACGTGATGCACATAGATGTCGGCCATGGTGAATTGTTCGCCTGCAATCCAAGGAGAAAATTTACATAGGCGATTCATGGCAATAATACCGCGGCCCAATACTTGACGTACTTCATCTTTGATTGCGTTAGGTGCTTGAGTACCAGAAAACACATAAGGAATCAGTCGGCGGCATGGTAGCTCAAAGTAAAGCTCTGCTATTTTCATAATCTGACGTACAGCCGCGCGTTCTGCTGCATTGGTAGGGTATAGCGGCTTTTCAGGATAGGTTTCTTCAAGGAAATCACAAATCACGCTAGATTCCGACAGATTAAAACCGTCAGGCATGGTGATTGCAGGGACTTTACCCACTGGACTAACGGTTAGTAGATCATCACTACCAGCGTATAAAAGGTCCTCTTGGAACGGAATACCCTTATATAAAAGAGCGTGTTTTACGATGTTGTAATAGTTGCTTGCAGCAAAGCCGTGCAAAGTAATCATAAGTCATTCTTCCATTGTTGACGTAAAGGTTATTTTTAATCGTGTTTTCATTGCGACGTTTAAGTTAACCACATTATTACTGGTTTTAATGTGGTTATATATAAGGAATAACGTGAATCACTATTGCTATTAAGACAATAATAAGGCGAGAATACTCAAATATTCATTTAAATGGAGAGGTCAATTGGATCAATTACGTGCGATACGGTATTTCAGCAAAGTCGTAGAAACAGGCAGTTTCACTAAAGCAGCAAGTGCGTTTAATGTGCCGCCATCCTCATTATCTAGACGGGTATCTGATTTAGAAAAAATTTTGGGTGCGACATTACTAAAGCGCTCGACCCGAATCGTTAAACTGACCGAAGTAGGGCAAGTTTATTACAATGATATGCAGCACATATTGAACCAGTTAGAACAAAGTAAAGAAACGGTTCGTAGTTATCAGACCACGCCAATGGGGCGCTTACGCATCAGCTCGATGGTGGGTTTTGGTGAAAGAATACTACTGCCATTATTAGATGAACTTGGCAAGTTATACCCAGAGATTATATTGGATGTCAGTCTCAGCGATGAGCTATCAGCACTAGGTCGTGATGATGTCGACATTGCGATTCGCGGTGGTTACGCACCCAATGAGCGCGTGATTGCCATTAGGCTAATGGACAATAATTTTATTCCAGTTGCGTCTCCTAGCTACTTAGAGATGCACGGTACACCCAATCATGTGATGGCATTAAAAGAGCATAAAGGCCTGTATTTCAAGGCACCAAATGGTCCAACCCCTTGGTTATGCTATGTCGATGATCAGTGGCATGATGTCTCGGGCCCAGCAGTTGCGATCTCAAATAACGGGCCATGGCTTGCCAAAAAGGCTTGCGATGGTGAAGGTGTTTTAATGTCTACCCACTGGGCATTGTCATCACATCTTGAGTCAGGCGCGCTACAGGAGATTCAGTTTGAGCATCCGTTAGCGATTACGCAACATGCTGATATGGCTGTGTATTTGCTGTATCAAAAGCAGCGCTATCTTGTACCAAAAGTGAAAGCCGCCGTCGATTTCTTGGTTGAGAGGATAAAAGTTGCTAAAGTGAAAATGTAGTGGCCCATTCGTTTAAGACATCTGATAAGATATAGTTATGAGCCCAAATTTATTTGATGACAAATAAATTTGGTTTTTTTATACAAAACCATGAAAGCCAATGCAAACAGTGTGGTAGTCAGTATATAAAAACTTACAAATGGAGTTTAGTGATATTTATGGG
The DNA here is from genome assembly GCF_015864635.1 of Psychrobacter sp. SZ93C1. Lineage (NCBI taxonomy): Bacteria > Pseudomonadati > Pseudomonadota > Gammaproteobacteria > Moraxellales > Moraxellaceae > Psychrobacter > Psychrobacter sp. SZ93C1. The sequence goes on from NZ_JADYWY010000005.1 coordinate 122,034, forward strand.
CAAAAAAATTGCATTACTACTTGGCGTCTCTGTTTACGAAAATGAGAATGACTTACTCCCTTGTGAGAAAGACCTTCAACTAATGACATCTATAATCTCAGGTTCAGACAAGTATGATGATTTCTTAATTTTAGATGGAAGTCCGAAATCTGTAATTGCTAAAGATAAAATATCAGCATTTATTAGAAAATACCAAGATCAAGAAGTTGATGAGATTTTTATATATTACACAGGTCATGGTACTCGTCATGGAGACGATTTTCTTTATTTGTTTTCTGATTTCGACAGTTCTAAAATAGAACAAACCGCATTGAGAAATAGTGAGTTTGACTCAATGTTAAAGTCATTACAACCTAAGCTGACTGTAAAGGTTGTAGATGCATGTCAGGCGGGAACTGAATATATAAAATCAAAAAATGATCTTGAAGTTATTTTTGAAAAATCTTCAGAGGATAGTTTTAATAAGACATACTTTTTCTTTTCATCTTCCAACTCTGAATCCTCTACTGCGTTGCAAGACTATAGCGTCTTCACTAAAAGCTTCGCGTTAGCCCTATTAGATTTTGAAGGGCAAGATATAAGATATCGAGACGTAATGGCTTACATTTCAGATGATCAAAGTGTTAAAAAGTACCAAACACCGCTATTTATTCAACAAGCTGATAATACTGAGATATTTTGTTACGTCACACCTAACTTAGCGAAAGAATTAAAAGCTAGTATTTTAACTGAAACAAACTTACCTTCCCCTGATAAAGCTAATATTGAAAACAGCTCAGAAACTATAGATGAAAGAAGTAGTGAGCAAAAGCTTATAGATGTTATCCGTGAAAAAAGTAAGAAGTATTGTAGTGAGGATGAAGCCCAAAAATCACTAGAAGTTTTAGTAAATAGCATAGAAGATTACGATTGGCAAAACCCCATGAATAGTCTGTATACAAGTCAAGTTGAAACTCTTCAATATGTAATAAAGCTTAACTCAAACCGGAGTATTGCGAAGTGGATAAAGGAAAGTAAAGAGCATTACTTTGCAAACATTGAATACGATAATGAAGAATATCAAACTAAAGAAAAGGTTGAAATAGAAGAGTCTCAATCACGTTATATAAGCTCAATATTCGGAAATACAAAGCGTACTGAATATAAGCCTGTTACTAAATACCGAAATATTATAAGTAGTTTTGACATTACAGCGACCTCCCCAGCTAAGTCCTTAGTTATAACTTTAGAGCCAAAAGAAGAAATACTACCATGGGTTAAAGTATTTTTTATGTTTGTATTTTCTAAATCTAAATTAACATTGTTTTTTAAGTATGAAGTAGAATATGAGACGAGTTGGGAGCACAGGGTCTTAGAAGAAAAAAATGAATGGAGAACAAGTCATTGTGATTTAAAAGATATAGATAGTATACGTAAGCTTGTAAGTGATGCCTTCTATAGTATAGAAAAGTCAATCCTAGAATTTATTTTTTCTAGTGTAGCTATTGATCAAGACTAATAAGAATTGAGAGTGGGACTGCTAATATCCTGCTTTACTATGTATTGCATTATACATACTAGTGACACAAATTTGAGGTATTGCCTCAAGCGCTCAGCATGTAAAAATAGAATGATAAAATCTGGAGCCCAATTTTTACTATCCTAGCCTTTGCTGTTATGCCACCAATGAAACTGATAGAAATTGGCATATATCAAGGTGTCCATCCCTACATATTATCTTTATATCTCGTACCAAAAGTGAAAGCCGCCGTCGATTTCTTGGTTGAGAGGATAAAGGTGAAAAATGCGTAGTAAGGTTTCATTGATTAAAAATCACATCAACTCGATGTGATTTTTTATGCAGGAAACGATTGCCAATATCTCCACTTACTCTATCGGGACCGATCTTTTATATTTGACAGACTCTCGTGTGGCTAGCCAAATGAGAGGGATGATAATCAATGCTGAACCTATCAATAAGCTGATATCTGGTATCTCATGGAACCACACGATGCCGATGAACACGGCACCTAACAGGCCCGTATATTCTGCACTAGATATTTTATGGGCTTCCACTGCACGGTAGACCAATACACAGATACCCGCATAGATCAAAATAAACAAATTTGAACCGGCTGCTATCCATAGCGCATACCAACTCAAAGGGGCATTTTCCCAAATAGCCAAACCAAGCCCAAATGGTATGCCGACTAAATTGGTCAAAAACAGTGTTTGTGCAACGGTGTGATTCGAAGGCAGTTTACGCACTAGTAGGTTGTTCGTCGCCATGGTTAAGGCAACTATCAGTGCAAAGATAGCGCCCATATTAATTTGCGTTGGCTTTACAATGATAAGAATACCGACAAAACCCAATATTGCCGCAATGATGCTTGGCGCGGTGAGTCTGTCTTTATAAAACAAAAATCCTAACGGCAACATCATCAAAGGAGCGGTATAAAAAATAGCATTCACCGTTGCCAGCGGCAGCGCTTGAATAGACAACACCATAAATACTGCACCAAATAACCAAATATGGCCCCGTACAAAATGCCATTTTATATTACTAATCAACTTGGTTTTTTTATTCAAAAAGCAAAAGGGCAGTAGCATCAAAACAGCTGTCAGCTGACGTAGTAGGACAAATTGATAGACCGCTGCGCCATCTGGCAATTCTTTGATCAACGCATCTGATAGGACGGCAATCATATTCCCCACAACCAATAGAATCATGGCAAACCCAACACTCATCTTTGGCATAATAACCCTCAGCGTTACTCTAAAAATAAATAGAAATTGACATCAAATGACGTTCATTTAATATTTGAGTAAGCAGTATATCCATATATTTACATGACGTATAATGATATAAAGCCCTTTAGTATTAGCTGAGATAATAATGAAACTACCGCCATTGCGCGCGATACAATGCTTTGAATCCGTTGCAAGACTGAATAGCTTTTCAAAGGCAGCAGAAAGCCTCAACGTGACGCAAAGCGCCGTGAGTCATCAGGTTCGAACGCTTGAGGAGTACCTTGGAGAAGCGTTGTTTTATAGGCAGGGTCGGACACTTTCATTGACGGAGATAGGCGGGCGTTATTTCACAGAAGTAAATCAATCGCTGACGGCTCTGTCCAATACCAGTCAGGCCATTCGAAATGACCAACCTGGGCATATTCGCCTAGCACTGTATAGCTCGGTGGCTGTTAATTGGCTGATTCCTCGATTAGAAGACTTCCATACACAACACCCAGAAATTGAGCTCACCTTAAACATGGTGACAGACCAAGATGATTATAATGAGCAATGTTCTGACTGTTTTATTACCGTCCATCCGCCAAAGCGTAACGTGGTCAGTACGTTTTTATTCGCTGAAAAACTATTCCCTGTCTGTGGTCAAAGGCTGTGGGATGAAATAAAAGACCAACCGTTGCCTGAAGCATTATGGCAACATCCCATACTGTCCGTAAAATACGCTGGCAAAAGCGAAAATGCGGCCAATGATTGGCTAAAGTGGTGCAAAGCAGGTGGGTTCGAGTTACCAAGCAATGTAAAAATCAATCAGTTTAGCCATGTACTGCTTGCCGCACAGGCCGCGCGTTATAATTTAGGTATTACTCTTATCGATAACTATATGATGCTGGAACAAACACATCAGCAAAATCTCGTTAGAATCCCAATGCATGAATTACTCACTGGCGACAGTTTCTATTTCTTTTATAATGATTTAAAGTCAAATCAAGCTGACATTCTTAAATTAAGCCGTTGGTTGGAATCCCAGTGCTATATTAATGAGAATAAAATTCTATGAAAATCGTCATCAACCAGATTGATATCACCGATTATCAAGTGTCGGTAAATGCCGCCTTGATATTGAAATCCATCAATGAGCACAAAGACTGTCAAGGCTTTATGATTTTTCCAGAGCTCGCTTTTACAGGATTTCCGACAGCAGATAATATTGACTCTTTATGCAGCCAATCACAATCGCATTTTGAAGACTTACTAATAGCCAGCAAAAATACCGATTCAACCATCATTGTTGGGCATATTGACAAACAGGATCAACTTTTCTATAACGCATGTTCTTTTATAAAAAAGGGCAAAATCATTCATAAACACCGAAAGTCAAAGCTTTGGCTTGATGATGTTGGCGTATTTACCAGCGGAAAAGACTTGTCAGTGGTTAGCATTAATGATGTGGTTTGCGGTGCTCAGATTTGTTTTGAGCTAGAGTTTCCAGAAGGTTCTAGAGCACTGGCAAAGAAAGGCGCAAAAATCATTTTTATGCCAAACGGCAACATGTCTCCCTATGCGAATGTCCATTATGTATTGACTCAAGCGCGTGCCATTGAAAACCAATGTTTTGTGATTACCTGCAATGGTGTCGGCATCGGTCATGGCGGTAAGTTTGTAGGAGAGAGTTTAATCGTTTCTCCTACGGGACGAATTATCAAAAAACTTGGTTCGACGCAAGAAATAGCAGTGGTGGATATCGATTTAACAGACATAAAACAATCTGAGAAAAACTACCGTTATATAGACCTAGTTTGATTCAACCATAGAGTTTAACGATTAAATTGAGTGGCAAGGTGGTTTTCTGGAATAGGGAATACCTTGTCGTAACTTAAGTTATAGAAGAAGGCATAGACCACATAGAAAGTAGCCATCGTAATATCCATCATAAAGGCCTGCCATAGGCTGATACCCAAATACCATGCAATCATCGGTAAGAATAATAACAGTAGGCCCCCTTCAAATAAAAAGGCGTGTAGCAATCGTATTGGCACCGTCTTATGCACATTCCCACGCAGCTTCACCATAGAGTGATCAAACAGTAGGTTATAAAAATAGTTCCAACCTGTTGCAATGATGGATCCAACCACCGCAATCAGACCTATCGCATGAATATCAAAGCCAAATAACCAGCTTGCCAGCGGTATAAATATGATTAAGCCAACTATCTCAAAACCTAGCGTATGGCGAATACGATCTTTAGTAGTACGCATCGAACTTCCCGATTGAATTATTGATTTATCGGGCTATTGTATCTGTTAAAATCGGATAACCAAGTTGGGACCTATAGGATATACAGATAGATGAGCTTTTCATTAGAGCAACTAAAAGCCTTTGTAGCGACCGTAGAAACAGGGTCATTCTCAGCGGCAGCGCGGCAATTGGGCAAGGCGCAGTCAGTCATCAGCACGGCTGTCTCAAATTTAGAAGTCGACGTAGACAGTAGTTTATTTGTACGCAGTGGCCGTTATCCAACGCTAACGCCCGTTGGAGAGCGGTTACTGGTCGAAGCTCGAGTGATACTTGAGCGTTGTGAGCATTTTCGCGGGGTTGCACAGAGTTTGGGTGAAGGGGTCGAGAGCAGGCTAGTATTAGCGGTTGATGAGCTGTATCCGGAATCGAAACTGGGTACACTAATGGAAGATTTCTCTCGTCGCTTCCCCAGTGTAGAGCTAGAGCTACTGTTTCCACTGATGGAGGATGTCAGCCGTTTGGTATTAGAAGATCGCGCGGATTTGGGCATTATGTGGCGTCAAGAAATCCTTCCTTCAGCCTTGAATTTTCATACGCTTGGCTGGGTATCATTGACATTGGTATGCGCGCCAGAACATGAGCTGGCACATCAGCCAGTCGCATGGGAAGAGCTAAAACGCTATAGGCAGTTAATGGTAGCCACACGCAATCACAGCGATGAAAAAGCCCGATTACGAGTCGCTTCTGATGTTTGGTGGGTGGAGAGTCAGTGGGTAATCGTTGAGTTGGTACAGCGCAATCTAGGCTGGGCGTTTGTGCCTGAGCACGTGGTTGCTAGTGCCTTAGATAATGGCTATCTGGTCGCACCGATATTGGATTTTGACGATCATGATTGGCCAGTCGCATTAGAGCTGATTTGGCACAAGCAGCGCTCTTTAGGCAAAGCGGCGACTTGGCTAAAATCAGCAGCGATTGCTTTAAATAAGTAGCGTCAATAAATGCCAGTAAGTACCAATAAAAAACAGTTGTTGGTCAATGCCTACAATAAAAACTGCACAAGTGCTCATAATTATAACCACCCCCTCCTTGTCTATTCTCATTTATGTATCACATGCGTTTATTTACAACGCTTACGTCTTGTCATTTTAAAAATGTTCTGCTAGGTTACATAACGATAATATAGTTATCTATATATAAAATACTGTTACAAAGCGCCAACTTCATACAGTTTTTATTAGATGATTTTTTATCTGCCAGAAATGTCAAAACGTAAGAGGTTGTAATCATGTTAGATTTAGCAAATATGACGCCACAAGAGGTCAGAGCACTAATTGGTAAGAACGAAATCAACAAGCCGACTTCTGGCATGTGCAAAGGTCACATACAAGCAAACCTAGTCATAGTACCCAAGAAATTGGCCTATGATTTTTTATTGTTTGCACAAAGAAACCCAAAATCTTGTCCTATTTTAGACGTAACAGATGTTGGTATTTCGGAACCAAGGCTGATGGCGAAGGGCGCAGACTTAAAGTCTGATGTCCCAAAGTATCGAATATACGAGTTCGGCGAGCTAGTAGCGGAGGTGTCAGACTTAACAGACTATTGGAGAGAGGACTTGGTCTGCTTTCTTTTAGGATGTAGTTTTTCCTTTGAGTCTGCCATGCTCAATGCGTCTATTCCTGTCAGACACATCGAAGACAATCACAATGTGCCGATGTATATCACGAATATAGAAACTGAGCCTGCAGGACAGTTTTATGGAAAAATGGTGGTCAGCATGCGACCGATACCTTATCCATTAATCACCAGAGCCGTACAAGCCACCTCTCGGTTTCCGCAAGTACATGGCGCGCCTATCCATATTGGAGACCCTAGTGTCATCGGTATAACAGACATCCATTCTCCCGATTTTGGTGACGCATCACTCATAAAGGAAGGTGAAGTGCCTGTGTTTTGGGCTTGTGGTGTAACGCCTCAAAGCATCGCAATGACCAGCAAACCTGAACTGATGATAACGCACGCGCCGGGACATATGTTTATCTGCGACCCAAAAGATGAAGACTTGGCAGTTCTATAATGTTGGATGACAACGCCATTTTAAAAAGCCCTTTTAAAATGTAATGGCATCCAATCTTGTTTGTCCACGAAGCTTTCAATAAATAAAAACGTATCGCATCGCACAAATTTTTTATAAAAAACAATTATTCACTTTTACTCTAATGGAATAGCTAATAATATGAATATTAACTTTACAGATCTAGAAAAGCTGATCAAAATCGCAGAAAGCGCTGACATACAATCATTAGAAGTAACCGATGGTGATGCACGTATCTCTATCGTTTGTCAGGCTAATGGCAATACCTCTCACTCAAAAACTGCTCATTCAGAACCACATACATTAACCTCCCACAATAACACTCCTAATAGTACCAGTGCAGACAACGGCTCTATGGATGAAACGGTGACGACAGAGGTCACTAATTCATCTAGTTCTTCATCTTCATCTCAAGTATTGGCACCTATGCTCGGTACTTTTTATCTTCGCTCTGAGCCGACCGCTGAGGCGTTCTTTAAGGTGGGCGATCAGGTAGTAACAGGGCAGACCCTATGTATCATTGAAGCCATGAAAATGATGCATGAAGTAAAAGCAGAAGCTGACGGTACGATTCAAGAGATTCTGATTGAGGAAGGTGATGTCGTAGAATATGCACAGCCTTTATTTATTATAGCGCCAGACAGTTAAAGTCACTCAATAGCCACTCAATATTGCATAGACGCTGCACAAACACTGTATTTGACACTATATTTTTAAGGGAATAAATATGTTCACAAAAATCTTAATTGCCAATCGTGGTGAGATTGCTCTACGTATTATCCGAGCTTGTAAGCAGCTGGGTATTAAATCCGTCATTGCGCATTCTGAATCAGACAAAGACTCGTTACCCGTACGCCTAGCCGATGAAAAAATCTGTATCGGGCCTGCCAATGCCACACACAGCTACCTCAATCAAAGAGCGCTGGTTTCTGCTGCAAAAATCACCAACGCACAAGCCATCCATCCAGGCTATGGCTTTTTGTCTGAAAACGCAGACTTTGCTGCCTTGATTGAAGACTCAGGTCTCACGTTTATTGGCCCAACGGCTGACAATATCAGAAACATGGGCGACAAGGTTGAAGCCAAAAAACAAATGACAATGGCTGGCGTGCCCTGTGTGCCTGGTTCTGATGGCGCATTGCCTGCTGATTCAGAGCAAGTTATCAAGATTGCCAGTGAGGTCGGTTATCCAGTCATTATTAAGGCAGCAAGCGGCGGCGGCGGTCGTGGGATGCGCGTGGTCGAAAAAGAAGCCGACTTACTCTCTGCGATTTCTATGACGCAAACAGAAGCCAAAGCCAATTTTGGTAGCGCTATCGTCTATCTTGAAAAATACTTACAAGCACCTCGTCATATCGAAGTGCAAGTCATGTCTGATACTCACGGCAATGCTATTTATTTAGGCGAGCGTGATTGCTCTATGCAGCGTCGTCATCAAAAAGTCATTGAAGAAGCGCCAGCACCCGGTATCACCGAAGAGCAGCGTCAGAAAATCGGTCAAGCCTGTGTCACAGCTTGCGAGCAAATGCAGTATAGAGGCGCAGGCACGTTTGAATTTTTATATGAAAACGGCGAGTTCTTCTTTATCGAGATGAATACTCGTGTACAAGTTGAGCACACCATTACTGAGATGGTGACGGGCGTGGATATTGTGCAAGAACAGATCAGAGTGGCTGCAGGGCTTCCACTGGCATACAAACAGAATGATATCGCCATTACCGGACACGCTTTTGAGTGCCGTATCAATGCCGAAAACGCGCAGACATTTTTACCAAATGCTGGGCGCATAGACTACTGCCACATGCCAGCAGGGTTTGGTATCAGAGTGGATAGCCATGCTGAGTCGAACTACACCGTGCCACCATCTTATGACAGTTTGATTGCCAAGATATGTGTACAAGATCGTTCAAGAGAAAAAGCGATAGAAAAAATGCGAGCGGCCTTATCGGAGGCGCAAATTACGGGCATTGATACCAATATTGGGCTGCATCAACGACTGTTTGAAGATGAGATATTTTGTGAAGGTCAAATGAGCATTCATTATCTAGAAGAGTGGATACAAGACAATATATAAATCAGTTCTTGCCCGCAAAAGTAAAAACCAAATCTGGCATTATCTTCAGAAGCGTCAGAATCAAGATGTAGTCAGTTCAATATAATTTGGATACCAGGAAGGCGAGTGAAAGTACTACAAGTCGTAGACTAAGCGAGCCTGACACCGTATCCAATTTATAGGGGATTTGACTATAGCAGATAAAAAATAATGGAGTACGTGCTAATGGAACTACAATGGCAACTATGCAGTGAAACCAATCTAGCGTTGTTTTTCCCTAAACCAACCACCTTAGAAAAACAACAAAAATGCTGGGCTTTATCAGACAGTATCCAGAAAATGCCAGAAGTCATCGAAGTGGTAATTGGCATGAATACGCTCAGTGTGTTCATCGTGCCATTAACTTGGGCTGAGCTGAATACTGTTAAAGATAAGCTATCAGATCTACTCAATGACATCCCTTCAAAAACCATCCAAGGTAAGCACGTCGAGATACCAGTGCATTACGGTGGAAAATATGGCCCCGATCTAGCGGCCATGGCGAATGACCTAAATCTCTCAGTTGAAGCCGTTGTTGAGCTACATACTAAAGCCACTTATACCGTTTACTTTATCGGTTTTCAGCCAGGGTTTCCTTATCTTGGCGGCTTGTCTGAGTCGCTGTATTTCCCAAGGCATGCCATCCCTAGAACTCAAGTGCCGGCAGGCTCAGTGGGTATCGGCGGTGAGCAGACAGGGGTGTACCCTTTTGAGTCTCCAGGTGGCTGGCAGTTACTCGGTCAGACGGATACTGCCTTATTTGATTTAACCAAGACCTCTCCGACGTTGCTTAACGCAGGCGATACTTTGACATTTAAAGCGATTGATATTCATCAATAAGCGATAAATAAAAGATGCATGAATCAAAAAGACAAATAAACAGGTGGTATCAATGAAAGTTTTAACCGCAAGTGCCCTTGCCAGTATTCAAGATTCGGGACGACTGGGTTACCGAAGCATGGGTGTGGGTAGAAACGGTGTAATGGACAGCTGGGCGCTACAAGCCGGCAATGCTTTGATGAAAAACGAAGCCAACGAACCTGCTATTGAAATAGCGCTCGGTGAGCTAACCATACAGTTTGAAGAAAGCGTCAGTTTTTGCTTAACAGGTGCTCTATACGAAGCCTATCTAGACGACAAACGCGTTCCTTGCTATTGGCGTGTCAATGCAACAGTGGGGCAAACGCTTAAGCTTTTGCGTCCGCTACAAGGCATGTATACCTATTTATGTGTGCATGGCGGCTTTGATATTGAGCCAGTATTGCAGTCAGTTAGCACCAATCTCAAAGCAGGATTTGGCGGATTTGAAGGCAGATACCTAAAAGCCGATGACAGCTTAACGGTAAAAACCGAATCAAACCTGCCTGTGATTGGGGTAGCCCGTCTTGTGCCAACCGAGGTTATTCGAGTGATAAAAAGCAGCGAATACGACTGCTTCACTGAGTCGTCTAAACAAGCGTTTGAGACCCAGCCATGGAAACTACAAAGCAGTAGCAACCGTATGGGTTACCGTTTGGAGGGAGCTACAGCGCTTGAATTTAGTAAGCCAGTAGAAATGAGCTCACATGGCGTTGATATTGGGATGATCCAAGTACCACCACAAGGACAACCGATTGTCCTAATGGCAGACGGGCAAACGACGGGTGGCTACCCCAAAATTGCCACCGTTATTAACGCAGACATAGGTCTGATGGCACAGATTAGATTTGGCAAAGCCTGTCAGTTCGTCGTTGTGTCGTTAGAGCAGGCGCTGCATGAACAACAGAAAAGACAACATTACATCGATCAAATAAAGGAGTATGCCAATGAAAATTGATTTAAATGCTGATGTGGCTGAAGGCTGCGGGCAAGACGATAAGTTATTGACGATAGTCAGCTCAGCGAATGTCTGCTGCGGCTTGCACGCTGGGTCTTATAGCGAGATGCTAGCCACCTTGCAATTGGCAAAAGCAAACAACGTCAGCGTAGGCGCACACCCTGGTCTAAACGATAGAGAAAACTTTGGTCGTATTCATCAGCCGTTAAGTGAAGCCGATTATCGTGCTTTATTGGTGTATCAGTTGGGTGCAACCAAAGCGCTCTGTGACTTAGTTGGTGTGTCATTAGACTACGTAAAACCGCATGGTGCATTGTACAACCAAGCTGCAATCGATGAAAATTTATCAGATATTTTGACGAGTGAAATCAAACGATTTGATCCAAGACTAAAGGTCATGGGTTTGTCCGGCGGCTATTTGGTTAAATCAGCTAAGAAGCATGGTTTAGAAGCCATATCAGAAGTGTTTGCCGATAGAAACTATGAAAAAGACGGCTCGCTGGTCTCTCGTAGCAAAGACAATGCGCTAATAACCGATACGGATGATGCGATTAAGCATGTATTGCAGATGATAACTGAAGGGACTGTCACCAGTGTCTGCGGTCAAACCGTACCAGTAGAGGCGCAAAGTATCTGCCTACATGGTGATGGCGAACACGCTATTTTATTTGCACAAGAAATAAAGAAACAACTAGAGCTAAAAGGTATCACTATATCTGCCCACTAAATATCCGCCCGCTAGGGCATGTCCTCAATTCAATCGATGGTCATCTAAATGGGTTAAAAATGGCTAAATCTTGCCAAACAGCGTCAAATAGCTGACTAATATCTCGATATTATCTGCGCTATTTTCCTTGTTTGACTGCAATTTATCTCATTTTTACCACCATTTTTAAAATGAGGACACGCCCTAATCATTTGATTAAATAATCCCATATAGCACAAGGATGTTTATGAGCACTATAAAAAAACACAATACCGCCATTTTAGGCGCGGCCTTCCTGATGGCTACATCAGCAGTAGGGCCAGGGTTTTTGACCCAAACGGCCACATTTACCGAAAGCCTAATGGCAAGTTTCGGCTTTGTTATCTTAATATCTATTGTTATGGACATCGGCGTCCAGCTTAACGTTTGGCGAGTAGTCGCTGTCTCCAAAAAACGTGCACAGGAAATCGCCAACTTGGTGTTTCCTGGTGTCGGTTACTTGCTCGCGTTCTTAATCATTGCGGGTGGTCTGGCTTTTAATATTGGTAATATTGGCGGTGCCGGACTTGGCATGCAGTCCATGTTTAATATGTCGCCCATCACAGGCGCCCTGATCAGTGGTGTGATTGCCGTCGCCATATTTTTAGGCCGAGAAACTGGGCCTATGATGGATAAGTTCGCTCAGTTAATGGGCTTTATCCTGATTGTATTGGTCATTTATGTGGTCTTTAAATCTGATCCGCCATTAGCAGAAGCCGTCAGCAAAACTATCATGCCTGACAAAATTGATGCAGTGGCTATCGTGACGCTAGTCGGCGGTACGGTTGGTGGTTATATTACCTTTTCAGGGGCGCATCGCTTATTAGAAGCAGGCGTCAGTGGAGAAGAGAATTTAAAATCAGTGACCAGAAGCTCGGTCTCTGGTATTTTGATTGCCTCTGTGATTCGCGTATTTTTATTCCTTGCAGTATTAGGCGTGGTATCTCAAGGCTTTGCATTGGATCCCGCCAACCCAGCCATGTCGCCGTTTCAGTACATTTTAGGAAATGCGGGTAAAGTTATTTTTGGTATGGTGATTTGGGCGGCTTCTGTGACCTCGGTGATTGGTGCTGCTTATACCTCTGTGTCTTTTATGACCAACTTCCATCCATTCATTGAGAAGCACAAACGCTACTTCATTATTGGTTTCATCGTGATCTCGACAATGGTGTTTGCCACTATCGGTAAACCAGCCCAAGTACTGGTATTGGTCGGTACGTTAAATGGTTTGGTATTGCCTATCGCCATGGTCATCATCTTGATTGCCGCCTACAGAAAAAATATCGTTGGCAATTATAAGCATCCTATTTGGATTGCGGTATTTGGTTGGTTAATCGCCATCGTGATGAGTATCCTAAGTGTCATGACCATTGCTAAATATCTGGGCATGAGTTAAAAAATTAAGATAAGGAATGTATTATGGATATAGAGCAAATAGCACGTGTGGTCAAACTGGTTGAAAGCAGTCAGCTGCACGAAGTCACGATTGCAGACAATGGGCAGTCTATTACGGTGGTTAACAATCTAGGTGCGCAGGATAATGTGAGCGCTAATCCTATAGAGGCCACGCCTACTCATGAGCCTGAACAGACGGGTAGTGATGTCTTGCAAGTAGGTGCCACTTATGTAGGGCAGGTATACTTAAGTGAAGACGATGCAACAGACAACTTGATCAAAGAAGGCGACCACATTCAAAAAGGTCAAACCGTTTGCTTCATTGATGAATTGACCCGTTTGCAGCCAGTGATTAGTAATAAAGAAGGTGTGGTCACGGCTGTCTTGGTTGAAAGTGGCCAGAACGTTGAATACGGACAGCCTATTTTTGAGTTAGCCCGTCGTTAAAGACAGTTAACGTAGTTTTGGTTAAATCAAAATCTAAACCCTTTAAGCGTCATCTGTCGCTTAAAGGGTTTTTTATGTGCTGTGTATTATCATCGCTTGCGCAATGTTGTATCGCTAACTCTGTGAAAACTGAATTTTTTACGAAAATCGTGGTTTAATAAGGTGTTAAATACGTATTTAATTACTTGTTTACAAAGGTAATTATTGATGGAATTGTTGAGCCATGTGATATACGCTGTTTTGGAGTGTTATAAACTATGAAAATTGTACAGAACAAGCTGTTAAGCGGCTTCGAACTCTTCCAAGCTGAACCATAAATAAATTGACTGAGGTTAACGATGGGCCATAACGACCACCTTGAAGATCATTATCCGGAATTGCCAGAAGAAGCGGGCGTAAATACAAGGTCAGGTTTCGAGCCTAATGATGAATGGCTTTCATCAGCACCGTCCGACCTACGTCATGAGGCAATGCGGCAATGGTTCCTGAGTCGTTTTTGGGATCCAGCGAATGATACACCTTATAATGGTCGCGAAGGAGGATACCTCTATATTCACGGCGGGCCTTATGAAGCAGGGGATGAGTTGTACGGTAGGTTCGGAGATCTATTCAATGATGAGATAGTGCGTAATGTAATTGATGATGTGGAGTCCGATGGGATATATGAATGGGCACCAATACATACTGAGACCGATTATGATGAATACTTTTCTTTTGAAGTAGAGTCAGAAGGCTTACCATATCAACAATTTCTTCAATGTTTATCAGAAATTGATTCATTAAACACAGCGGCTCTAGGTGCAGAGCATAAAGTACTATTGCGTCAACTACTTTATTCACATCTGATTGCTGCTTTAGAGACATACTTGTCAGACACTATGTCGTATTGGATCAAAACTGATGAGAATGTTTTTAAAAGATTCGTTTCAAACTGCTCCGAGTTCAAGAAAGAAAAATTATCGTTATCAACTATATTTGATCGTCTTGAGGCGCTAAGAGCTCAGGTTGAGCAACACATACAGAAAACTGTCTGGCATCGTCTTGATAGAGTTATGCCACTTTTTTCGAGTTCGTTGGATATCGAAAGGCCAGAAATTCAACAGCTAATGAGTTACATCGTAATTCGCCATGACATAGTCCACCGAGGCGGAAAAACAAAGGAAGGTAGTCACGTGGAAATAACATTAGATAAGCTGTCTGAGTTACGTCAATGTATTGCAACCTTTGTTGAGAAAATTGAAGGAGAGCTAACATCGAAAGGTGATGTGAAGTTTTAATATTTTCAAAATCTACTTAAAAAGTTGCTATATTCGGAAAAATTACTCGCTGAGCTCCTAACTTTTCTGTGAACAAGGCGTTATATGCCTTTATTATTTTATATATTTAAACAAGCGCTTTAAACTGAAATACATAGGTGTTAGGTTGCCGATGAGGATAATAATATGATTGAAATTGATGAACCTTATAAAGAGATTGACCGTTTTATGAATAACTGAGGAGACATTGTAGTACCTCTATATGGTCAAGTAAATTCGAAAATAAATTTAGACAGGTGACATATCTAATATATCTACTTTATTTAGCTTGCCCAAGATCATCCAGAATAGCGCAGTCTGCATTATCATCGCCTGCACAATGATCAAAAGAATTCTGTAGCGAATTGACCATCTCCTGCAATTGTGCAATTTTTTGATTCAGCGTCTCGATATGCTCTTGTGTCAGTTGCTTAACATCTGCACTCTGACGGTTGGCATTTTTGCGCAAATACAGTAACTCTTTCATTTGCTTGGATGAAAACCCCAAGTCACGAGAATGTCTTAAAAAGCATAAGTCGTCTATATCGTCTTTAGAGTACAAGCGATAACCTGAGTTCGAGCGATTTACTGTTTCTAGCAAGCCAATCTGCTCATAGTAGCGAATCATTTTGGTAGAGATGCCGGATTGCTTTGATGCTTGACCAATATTCATAATTGTCTTCCTAACTTAAAAAGGGGTTCAGTCATACTTATACTGAAACCCTATATTGATATCGTTCACGATTCTATATTTACTCTGTAGCGGTTTAGTAGTTCGCTGACGATACTTGAAAATACTTGAGGCGTAGTGCATTACCCAATACGAAAACAGAGGATAACGCCATTGCCGCTGCTGCAAAAATGGGTGAGAGTAAAATACCAAAGGCGGGATACAACACACCTGCGGCAATCGGAATCAAGGCGACGTTATAGACAAACGCCCAAGCCAGATTTTGTCTGATATTACTAATGGTGGCTTTGCTTAAGGCAATCGCAGTAGGCACACCTTGTAAGCTACCTGACATGAGCACGACTTCAGCTGCTTCAATCGCTACATCTGTGCCTGTGCCAATGGCTAACCCAACATCGGATTGAGCCAATGCAGGGGCATCATTGATACCGTCACCAACAAATGCCACTCGGCCATATTGTTCTTGCAACTGGCGTACCGCATCTACCTTGCCTTCGGGTAATACTTCTGCCACTACCTGATCGATATTTAATGTTGCGGCAATCGCTTGGGCGGTATGACGATTATCACCTGTAATCATTGCCACTTTTAAGCCTAACTGATGTAGTGCGGCAATGGCGGCATGAGTCGTCTCTTTAATAGGATCTGCAACGGCGATGATAGCGGCTAATTGCTGGTCAATAGAGACATAGAGTGGGGTTTTACCTTCTTGCCCCAAACGTAGCGCATCTTGTTCAAAAGGCGCGACATCAAGCCCCAATTGTTGCATATAACGATCCGCGCCAATATGAACCACTTGGCCTGCCACGTTTGCTTGAATACCCAAACCTGTCATCGCTTCAAAGTCAGCGATAGGTAGCAGCTGAATATTCTGTTGTTCTGCAGCTTGAACAATAGCTAAGGCAATGGGATGCTCAGACTTTGCTTCAACCGATGCCACCACACGTAAGACCTGTTCTTTCTCAAATCCTTGTTGGACTTGAAAATCCGTTAACGTAGGTTTGCCTTCAGTCAAGGTGCCCGTTTTATCAACGGCAACCACGCTCACATCCTGAAGCATTTGTAGCGCTTCACCTTTACGAAATAGCACACCCAATTCTGCACCGCGACCCGTGCCAACCATAATGGAGGTGGGAGTGGCCAATCCCATTGCACAGGGGCAGGCTACGATGAGTACGGCAACCGCATTGATTAAACCAAAGGTTAAGGCAGGGTCAGGGCCAAAAATCAACCAAACTATGAAGGTCAATGCTGATAAAAACATCACCGCTGGTACAAACCACATGGTGACTTTATCCACCAATGCTTGAATCGGTAATTTAGAGCCTTGGGCTTGTTCTACCATACGAATGATTTGCGCTAATACAGAATCTTCACCGATGGCCGTTGCCCGAATATTCACGGTGCCGTTTTGATTAATAGTACCGCCGACCACTTGATCGCCGGCTTGTTTTTTCACAGGAACAGGTTCACCCGTAATCATAGATTCGTCAATATAACTGTGACCGTCAACGACTTCGCCATCGATAGGCACACGCTCGCCTGGACGAATCTCAACTATCATTTGTGCAGTGACGTTTTCTACAGGGACTTCAATGACCTTGCCATCTTGCTGTACACGGGCAGTCTTTGCCTGCATACCCACTAAATGCTGAATGGCCCCAGAAGTACGACCTTTGGCTTTTGCTTCAAAATAACGACCTAATAAAATCAAGCTCACAATCATGGCAGCGGCTTCGTAATAAACGTGCACCGTGCCTTCAGGTAACGCTTGCGGGATAAAGGTCGCTATGAGGGAAAAGCCATACGCTGCGACAGTACCAATCGCCACTAGCGAATTCATATCTGGCGCAAAACGCAATAAGGCTGGCACGCCTTTTTGATAAAAGCGTCGGCCTGGAAAGAGTAATACCAATGTGGTCAAAACAAACTGTATCAGCCAACTTTGCTGAGTGCCGAGGTTATTCACTACCCACATATGAAAGGCGGGAATCATATGCGAGCCCATTGCTAAAATGAATACGGGCAGTGACAACAGCGCAGAAAGCCCTAAATCTCGTTTAAGCTGATTTTGCTCCGAGGCTTTCTTATCTTGTCGATCACTTTGATCTTGTTCTACCAGTTTGGCCTCGTAGCCCGCTTTTTTGACCGCCTCAATCAATTTACTCGTTTGTATTTGAGCACCACCTTTAATCCAAGCGCGTTCAGTCGCAAGGTTTACAGTAGCTTGTTGCACGCCAGCGACTTTGGCCAAGGATTTTTCTACTCGTCCAACACACGATGCACAGCTCATGCCTTCTATGGATAGCTCGATAGGCTGGGTTTTAGTCACCTTATAGCCTGCGCGCTCTACCGCTTTGTTTAACTGGGCAACATCTACAGGTTGAGATGAGTAAACAGTCGCCTGTTCAGTGGCAAGGTTTACCTCGGCATTTTCAACATGCTCAATATTTTTTAATTGTTTTTCGATACGCCCGACGCAAGATGCGCAACTCATGCCTTCAATGCTCAGCACTTCATGATAAGTAGGGGCTTTAGTATTTTTTGTTTTCATAACAACCTCTGTCGTTTTTAATTCTGTTTTTAATTCTGTTTTTAATTCTGTTTTTAATTCTGTTTTTAATTCTGTTTTTAATCTATAGTGACAGCATATAGGTTGACATCATGGTAAGGTCAAGCGTATTTCTATAATACTTTCAAAACATTACTCTTGAACCGTGTTGTGATTATGAAGTAAGGGTGCGGAAGGTTAAAATGAGAGGAGTGGTAGATAACAAAGAAGGGTATTGCCGATAACTTATCTCATGGAAACAAAGGCGGTAACCTAGAACCTCCGGCTGTGAGCTTTTGGATTATTATTTACCATAAGCCCCGTTATAAGAATAAATAGATTTGCTAATTTAAGGAAAAAATATGACCTTACTTGATAGTAATGATTTAAAAAAGGAACAGAAGATTAATGAGCTGGAGCTTAAAATAAACAGAGAGAAACAGAAGTTAGATAAGAAGCTGATACGGCAAAAAATACTACTGGGTGCTTTTCTTGTGGACGCTTTAGAGAAGGATATGGTAGATGGTTTGAAAGAATACACAGCTGATAATCTATTGGATTTTTTGAGCAGACAGACGGATAAAGAATTGATGGCAGACTTAGTAAGGGAGCTTGGTAGTACGGTCAAGAATAAAGCAGATTCTGATAGCAGTCAGGGCAACCAATCGGGGTAAGGACATAACAGCGAGTAAGACAATCACAATCACCTTACCTAGAAATAAAGTAAGAGGCAAATAGAGGAAGGATTGGAGTGAAAAATACTAGAAAGCAAAGGATTATAAAAGACAAAGTTAATATTTGAGTTAAATTCATATAAAGTTAAACCTCATGGATTACATAGAGTGTTGGAAGCAGGTCTTAATGTGAAACCGCTTTTATTGGTTCGGTACCCTAGTGAGGACTTGAATCTCCGGCTGTAGGCTATATACGATAATTAATCAAACTATTTAGAGAGACATAGTGTACTTAGTAATGTACATCATGTGAGCTTTTCGAAAAAAAATTATCTCTAAGGTTTATTATAACGAACCTAATTTCCACTTGAGCTATCCATAAAATTATGAAATTTTACTAATGAACTAGCTCTAAAAGAGAGGAGAAGAGAAATGAATTTAAATAATCGCGAAAAATTAGCACTACTGAATAATTTTGAAATCGACTTCGAGTATGGTGATGTTACGCTTTTGGATAATTTCGATTACTTTTTGATTTTTAATAAAGAAACATTCTCTAGAAATACAGACTTTGTAGCAAAGGTATATGATAAAGCAGGTAATTATGTATTAACTATCCCATTTCCCGAGGTTGAAATGCATTATCAAAAGCTTAAGCTTATATTTAGCTGGTGTTGGGAAGTTGAACGTGGAGTTAGGATAGTATTCAATGCAGATGACAGATACATGTGGGATTTCTGGTATGAATTTGATTTAATAAGTCGTAAATATACTAATTGTAATAGAGCTTATTAATGTTAAAACCTATTCGGTGCGCTATACAGGCATCGAACCGTCGGCTATGTTCTCAACAATTATAGAATCCACTGCACAGGATGATTTTATCAAGCTACATGCCTAAGATATCCAAAGTTAATTCCTATGGAATTGACAGCAGTGTTCATTCCAAATAATTATTTTGATAAACAACCTAAATAGGGAGTAACTTCGATGAATAAGCATAATCTTAATTATGAGAATTTTAAAAAAATCAATGCAGCATTGCCAGTTATTCGGCTTGAAGAGAATTATGGTGAATCCCTTATAAATTGCATATATCGTAGCACTAGTCTTGATATCGATGATTTTTTTCTATCATGTTTAAAGGAGTGGATTGTAAATAATTTTTATCATGAAGATACTTTTGAAGAAGACGTAAATGAGTACTTATCGTCGATAAATATTGTACAGGAAGTTGATATCGACTTTTCGAAAAGAGTGTCTAATGTCTCTATGCAGCGCTCTGATTACTTTATAAAAGATTTAAAGTCTATTGAAATAGATTTTTCTACTGCGAAGCAGTACATCACTTATATAGACGGTCCTTATGAGCACTTAGGCATACTTCAAACTGCTGGAGGTTTTTATGCATTTTTCATGTATATGGGTTAAATTTATAGGTAATTTGAAGAGCTATTTTAGCTTTCATATGAGTGTTTATTCTAAGTGTCTTCTCCTGTCTGATAAAAAATAATACAATAGTTTTTTCGAGTATACACCTAGGGAACCAGCTGCTTCAGTTTTCAAACCTATTAACAGACTACTCAAAACAGACTGGTATAATGGAACCACTTAAAAAATTCTAATAGACGTAGGAGTTTTCTCGATGCAAAACATTAAAAAGCAGACAACAATATCGAGCCTAGACTTTAATAATCTACGCAAACTCATGGATGTTTTAATTAATCTAAAAAAAATTGATGATCTAGATTCTCTTGATGCAGATTACAGTTTTGAATGGCAAGAAGATGCCAATGAGATGATTGATGGCATCAATAAGTATGTAGAGCAAACATTAGCTAGCCTAGAGGCAGAGAGCTACCAAAATACTCACTGTAGTCTGACTTCCTTGAGAATACGCCTACAGAATTTAAATGGCACAATAGATGGAATCACTAACGATACTATCTTACTGCACTGTGATGATAAAGAATTCACTTGGCCACCATTGAATGAAGATTGTCGCCTTCTTGAGTGATGGCGCGAGCACTAATACTCTAAACAATCCTTAATTGGACGTTTCTCAAATTGTAAAGCGTCTTTAGAGAATTATTTATTAGTATTCTAAATTCACAGCATGAGTTCATAACTCGTACTACGTCCTGAGGCATCAGATTTTTTTAACATGCCTTTTTCTACCAAATCATTAATGTCTCTTAATGCAGTATCAGCTGAACACTTGGTTATCGTTGCCCATTTTTTGGTGGTCAGCTTGCCATAAAAATTCGTTAGTAAGGTATTGAGCATAGTGACTTGTCTTGTGTTTAAGGCTTGTTGACGGTGCGTCTGCCAAAACTTTGCTTTGCTGATAATCTTATTGGTTGTTGTTTGGGCAGATAGCAGTGCTTGCTCTAGCGTCTGTAGAAACCAAATTAGCCACTCAGTCACATCCGAGTCGCCTTTTTGCGTGCGCTCTAGTATTTTATAGTAGTCATTACGCTGCTGGAGTATCTGAGCCGACATACTATAGAATCGCTGCTGACTATGATCACTTTGCGCTAGCACTCGCTCAGTGATGGCACGAGTTAAACGGCCATTGCTATCATCAAAAGGATGCAAAGTGACAAACCATAAATGAGCGATACCGGCTTTGATAACCAGATCTAAGTCATCTTGAGCATCTGCTGCTGTATTGAACCATAACAGGAAACGCTCTAACTCTATAGGCAGTCTATCCGCACTTGGCGCTACAAAATGAACCTGTTCGCGCCCATAGCCACCAGATACTACTTGCATAGGGCCTTTACTGTCATCACGGATTTCTCCCGTGTTAATACGGTACAGACCGCTATATCCTGTTGGAAACAAAGCGTGATGCCATCCCAACAAGTCAGTCAGGGTCAACGGCGATTGATAGCCATAGGTAGCGGCAAGCATCATCTCAACGATAGCATCAATCTCACGCGTCGCCGCTGGCATGTCGCTAGTATCTATGCCCAAGTGACGCGCAACAGAGGAGCGTACCTGCTCATTATTCAGCGTTTCACCTTCAATCTCAGACGTTTTAACCACTTCAAGCGTCACCGCATCCAACTGTGCTTCAACGTTTAAATCAAACCCTAGTGTTGATAGCTGCCCGAGTAAATAACCTTGTAATATACGCACACGGCTAACCAATGGCAGCAATTGTTTATCTGACCAGTGCCACTGTGTCCAATCTGATCGCTCATGGTTGTATGTCACATATTTCATAACTTTCTCATAGATGCGGTGATTAATAATGCTATTCAATGCATATTATGCGGAGATTGTCACGGTTATTCAATGCATTTAGGATAAAGTAAGACGAATATAGGTCAAATACACTGCTTATGTTTACACCATGCAAAGCATTGATGCAAAAAACTCAGTAAGGTTATCAATAACCTTGAAATAGGGTAGGATAAATGACTAAGAATAAGATAAACTGCCTCCGCGAGCGTTGACTCGGTTCAGCGCATTTCAGATTGAGCAGCGATATTTTATTACTAGAAAGTAAAACCCCAATAATAAAGAACGTTGATAGCAGTGACAGAATCAGCTGTCATAAGTATTTTTGCTAGATTAATGATGAAAGCACACTTTATACAAGACCATTGATATTAAGGCACATCACTATGGAAGACGCACCAAACACGATAGAACAAAGACCCGTATTCATGCCCAAAGTCAACAGTGACAATTTGGTAAAAACAGACATGGTTATGTTTGAGCGACATGTGGGATTTGCAACCAGACAAAAGAAAAAATCCATCAATGACCTACAACAAGTCATTCGCAAAAAGTATGGATTTAAGCAAGTACTTGAGCTCTCTAGCAAGTCTGGCAATAAGCTGAGTTTTCCGCTAAGCCCGTTCAGCTTACAGATTACGGATGAGCATGATGGCAATCCATATAGTGTCGAAAATGCCTTTCAAGCCAGCATGATTTTTGAAGATGGTGGTCCTTATCTTGATCTGCTAACAGTAGCGCCAAGACAAGCCCGCAAAGATGAGCGACTCACCACCTCAGGCGAGCTCATTGGCTATAATTACTTTGGTATGGAGTGGGGCGTAGAGCCATTGACCACGTTTTATGACTGGCTGTACGTGAATGCTCTAAAGCAAAACCCTCAGCTGCATGAGGAGGTCATTCAATATCAAGGGTTCACTGATATCACTTTTAATCCTAAAAAGTCCATCCATAGTGCGGCATATGCGTTAGCGTTATTTGTGGCGCTGCATAAACGAGAGTTGCTCGATAATGTTGAAGATCCAATGACGTTTTATGACTTATGCAACGGTTTTAAGATCAGTAATACTGAGCACCTGTTGGAAGATGGTTGGGTCTAATAGTTAGACTACTGCATCCGTTAGTAGTTAGTAGGCATTAGATAGCAGGCAGATATAACAAAAGAGCACAGAATATCTTCTGTGCTCTTTTTCGTTTATCAAATCAACATTCGCGCTAATTTTTTCTCGTTTGATGGCCATCTATCTTATTTTTATCTCCATTTTTGAAATGAGGATACACCCTAACATATCGAAAAAACCAATAAGTAGGGGTTGACAGAAAATCATCAGAGGTAGATACTACGCGTCATTGATAATAATGATTATCATTTACATTATTATTCAATAAAAATAAGCAGTATTTTAAGAAGTAAGCGTCAACACTTACTTTTGAATGTTTATCCAAGACGACTGACAATAACAAGGCTAAAGCTATGGACACGATCCTTTTAGACAAACCACTTGATAACGAATGCTACTTACACCGTCAAGAACAATTTGAATCGAAGGTTCGCAGTTATCCACGTAAGCTACCTTTTGCGATTCAATCAGCCAAAGGGGCGTGGATTACTGATGTGGAAGGTAATGAGTATATCGACTGCCTATCAGGTGCTGGCACGCTGGCACTTGGACACAATCATCCCGTAGTCATAGAAAGCATCAAAGCGCTATTAGACAGCAACCTACCGATGCATACATTGGACATTACTACACCTTTAAAAGACAAATTCAGCGAGTTCATGTACAAACTACTCGCCACCAATAGCGATGAGTATTGCTTGCAGTTTTGTGGCCCGACGGGTGCTGATGCGGTAGAAGCGGCTATTAAACTGGCCAAACAAGTCACGGGTCGTTCAGGTGTTGTTAGCTTCAGCGGTGGCTATCATGGCATGACACATGGCGCGCTGGCGGTGACAGGGAACTTGGCACCTAAACAAGGTATCGAAGGTCTGATGAGCTCGGTACAGTTCTTACCTTATCCCAATATGTATCGCTGCGCGTTTGGCTTGCCTTTTGAGCAAAGCATTCATGCCCATATGAGCTACTTTGAAAACTTCCTAAAAGATGTAGAGAGTGGCGTGGTGAAACCAGCCGCGGTCATTTTGGAAGTTATACAAGGGGAAGGCGGTGTCAACCCTGCGCCCATAGAATGGCTGAAGCATGTGCGCCGAGTGACAAAAGAGCTAGGAATCATGCTGATCATCGATGAAGTACAAACAGGGTTTTGCCGTACAGGACGTTGGTTCGCTTATCAATATGCCGATATTGACCCTGATATGATTGTGATGTCAAAAGCAATCGGTGGTGGTCTGCCACTTGCAGTATTGGGTATCAAAAAACAATACGATGTATGGCAGGCAGGCAATCATTCTGGCACGTTTAGAGGCAATCAATTAGCCATGGCGACTGGCCTTGCCACTCTCAATTACTTAAAAGACAATAACGTTGCTGACTATGTTTTAGAAATAGGCGCATGGTTCATGTCGCAGCTAAAAATACGCCAACAGCGCTATCAAAAAATGGGCCAAGTCAGAGGACGTGGTCTCATGATTGGTATAGAGATTATCAATCCCAGCCTACCTAAGCAAAATGATGGTAGCTATCCAGCAGACAGCGATGTGGCTGCCAAAATCCAACAAGCGTGTTTCAAACATGGATTGGTGATTGAAAAGGGCGGGCGCGGTGGCACAGTACTGCGATTATTGCCGCCCCTCAATATAACCAAAGATGAGCTGCAGCAAGTCTTGCAAAGGCTTGATATGGCGCTAGAGGACAATCAATAGTCTTGCCAGCGCTTTAGCATGATTCACACATTTATAAAAAAGCTCTGATAACAACTCTAATAACGACTCTAATAATAAGTCACTTATTTGCGATTTATACCATCGTGGAATAAACAAGTGAGGATATTTTGCATTTATTAAATCAGCAAACCAGTGAGCAATATGTCACGCATATGCAAAAAACCAGCGCTGTCATCAAACAATGGCTAGACGACAATAACGTCTATTTGGGCGGCACGCCGCAACAAGTGCAAGCGAACAATACCTTTAGCATCCGTGAGCAAGGGCGAGATATCGACACGATACTCGCTGATATTCAAAACAAGTTTTTACCCAGTTGTGTGTCGACGGCCAATGCGAATTGCTTAGCTCATTTGCATCCACCCACACTAGTTATTGGTCAGATTGCTGAGATGATTATCGCGGCTACTAACCAAAGTATGGACTCGTGGAATCAAAGTCCAGCAGCGACCTATATCGAAAAAGATTTGATCCATTGGCTGTGTCAACGTTGTGGGTTTGATGATATCTCTGGTGCCCTCTTTGATGAACAAACAGGCCCTAACGCTGGTGGCGTCTTTACCAGTGGTGGTACGCAAAGTAATCTGATGGGTCTACTCCTAGCACGCAATCAATTCTATAAAGCTAAGGGCGTTGATGTGCAAAAGGATGGCCTGATGGGTCAGTCTGTTGGCAAAATCCTGTGCTCAGACCAAGCGCACTTTTCTATCGAAAAAAACGCGGCGCTACTAGGTCTAGGTCAACAATCTGTCATTAAAATAGCGACCGATGCATCAGGCGCCATGCTGATGTCTGATTTACAACATCAGATAGATAAGCTGGGTGCTGACAATGTGATAGCCATCATCGCAACTGCTGGCACTACCGATTTGGGTGCTATTGATCCTCTAATGGCTATTGGCAAGATCTGCCGTGATGCACAGATATGGCTACATGTCGATGCGGCATGGGGTGGGGCATTGCTATTGTCACAGCGCTATCGACACTTGATTGACGGCCTGAACCAAGCTGACTCTATTACTCTAGATTTTCACAAGCATTTCTTCTTACCGATTAGCTGCGGTGCTTTTCTCTTACGAGACAATCAAAATTTCGAGAGCATTCGCCATCACAGCGAGTATTTAAACTCTGCTGATGACGAACAGGACAATATCCCAAACTTGGTGACGTACTCTTTACAGACCACACGCCGTTTCGATGCTTTAAAGCTGTGGATGGCGCTGGACTTACTGGGAACGGATGGCTATGCATCCTTGATTGATAACTGTCTAGATACCGCCAAGCAAGCGGCACAGCTGATTGATGCAAATGAAAATTTTGTACTGGTACATGAGCCTATTATCAGCAGTGTTTTGTTTTACTTTACACCTAAAGATACCACTCTATCTGACGAGCAACTCGCACAGCTTAATCGTCACATTGCTCAAGCACTATTGGTCAATAACATTGCCAATGTGGCCACCACCCAGTTTGAGCAACGCCTTTGCCTTAAATTCACCATTCTAAATCCAAATACCCAAATCAATGATATTGCAGACATCATTGAGCAAATGGCTATTGCTGGTTTTAACCAACTTAATTCTGACAACCTGAACGTTGATGGGAAAAAATAACATGATGCAGCACAAAACGCTTGATCGACTTACACTACAAAATCTAATCAATGCTTACTGTTTTGAGACTGGGAACGGCGATATTATTGCCGTAGAGCAGCAAGATGATATACAGAAGCAGGCCTCACAAAACAAGCCTCTATTAGTGCTAATGCTATTGCCTTCGAACACGGTAATGGTCGTACCTGTCGACAGAGTGAGCCAATTGGGTCAGCATCGTTTGGCGGGCACGCCGCTTATATTGAATAAGCAGGTAAGCATACGCTCAGACTCAACATTAGACACGCAACTGGACGACCCTTTGCAAAACAGCCGATGGATAAAATCCTCTGCTATGAGCCTAGCATCTTTGATTATTGAAGACATTGTGCATCGTTATAAAGATAAAGCGACGCTAGATGCCAATGGCGTATTAAAGCGCTGGATTGAAAGTTATGAGGGGCTACAGATTATCTTAGAGCATCGCAATGATGAGATTGATGACATCATTGACTATCAGCAAGATTTTATTCAAACCGAACAAAACCTTATTTACGGTCATGCTATGCACCCTACACCCAAAGGCCGTGCTGGTTTTTATGGTGCCGAGTGGGCGAAGTATGCGCCCGAGACCAATAGCAAAACCCAGCTGCATTATTGGCTAGTGCACCCCAGCTGCATTACAGAAGAATTCGTAGATGGCGACAGCATTACCACAGCGCTCAAATCAAAGTTACAAGCTGATATGAGTGGCTATCAGCAGCAACTTGTGGATGAGTATCCAGACTATAAGCTGTTGCCATTGCACCCTTGGCAAGCAAGGTTTTTGCAGCAGCAGCCATGGTATCAAAAGCTGCTAGAACAAGGTCAATTGTTTGATTTGGGCGAGCTCGGGTGGCATTTGCATCCAACGACATCAGTACGCACACTGGCTGCCTTTGATGCGCCTTGGATGTTTAAACTGTCGTTGTCTGTGGCGATTACCAATTCGGTGCGGATTAACCTGCCCAAAGAATGTAAACGCGGTATGCATGCCTGCCGAATCTGGCGTAGCGACTATGGTACTCAGCTCAAGACCGAGTATCCTACGATTGCCGTATTGAATGACCCTGCTTGGATTGCCTTAAGTGTGGATGGAAAAATTATTGATGAGACCATTTGTATCTTACGTGACAACCCTTTTACAGAGGATACGCAAGTCACCAATCTTGCCAGCTTAAGCCAAGACCATCCAACCCGTCTTACCAATCGCTTAGAGACACTGTTTAAGTCTATCCATAAACAGACAGATGAACCTTTAGAACAGGTGGCTGTCCAGTGGTTTGACACTTATTTGCAAGTTGGTTTTATACCGCTGGTTCATATGTATTATCAGCATGGTATTGGTTTTGAGGTACATCAGCAAAACAGTCTCATCGAGCTAAAAGACGGCTATCCTACTAAGTTTTGGGCCAGAGACAATCAAGGCTTTGGCTATATTGCAGAGTATGCCACGCCGCTCATTGACACTTATCCCGAGCTGATTAGCGAAGGAGAGTGTGTCATTCCAGAAGACTTTGCTGACTCACGCTTTGCCTACTATCTAGTTGGCAACAGTATATTTGGTCTTATTACTGCTATTGCTCGTACTCAGCTTGTGAGTGAGGAGACATTAATCACGACGTTTAAAGAATGTCTAATGGCGTTAGAGCAACAATACCCGCATCGTTCGTTATTTGACTTGTTATTGCGTAGTCCTACATTACCGTTTAAGGGCAATCTACTCACCAGACTCTATGCACTCGATGAGCTGACCGCACCTGTTGAAACCCAGTCTATTTATGTCGATATCCCAAACCCCATGATGACGTAGCAAGTCATATTGAGACGGCAAAGATTAGCACACGATAAAAGTTAGGGTTCGACAAGAACTAGCAGCAGAATTAACGTGACCACCAAATCACTAAGGGGCGACCGTGTTAGATATTATTGGTATTGGCGTAGGGCCGTTTAATTTAAGTTTGGCGGCATTACTGACAAAGACCGACGTAACCGCCAAGTTTTTTGAGCAAAAAGCTGAGTTTAACTGGCATAAAGGCATGATATTGCCAAACACCACACTGCAAGTGCCTTTTATGGCAGACTTGGTGACGATGATAGACCCAACCAGTCCGTATTCTTTTTTGAATTATTTGCATACTCAGCACCGATTGCTCAAGTTTTACTTTTTAGAAGAGTTTAAAATTTATCGTAAAGAATACAATCACTATTGCCAATGGGTAGCAGGGCAACTGGATAGTCTGAATTTTGATGCGGCAGTGATAGACGTGGCGTTTGACGATAGCAATGATGGATTTGTGGTGACCGTCTGTGAGCAGGGCATGCAAAACACCTATCATGCTAAAAATTTAGTTATAGGGACGGGCACACAGGCCACGCTACCACCATCATTGCAGGACATTGCCAAACAAGCGCCTAACCGCTGTATGCACACCGCCCATTTTGCAGATAATTTTGACTTGGACAGCCTCAATAATGTTAGTAGCCTTGATCTGAATAGCACCAAGACAGACAACAAGCTGACTAAAGTATTGGTACTGGGATCTGGGCAGTCCTCAGCAGAGGTCTATCGAACGCTGTTTGATCAGCAGTTTGATGGCGATGATAGTACTAATGACAACCCTAAGTTTCAGCTAGATTGGATGACTCGCTCGGCAGGATTTTTCCCCATGGAATACTCCCCATTAGGTTTAGAGCATTTTAGCCCGGCGTATACAGATTACTTTTATGATTTAGACTCAGCAACCAAGCCACAAGTTATTGCCAAGCAAGACCTGCTCTATAAAGGCACGGGCTTTGAGACCATACGCGATATTTATCACCGTCTCTATGAGCGTAGTATTACCAATCAAGATTTGTATTCGACGTTGCTATCCAACTGTGAAGTGGTTGAGGCTACTCTGACAACAATGCTAGAAGTGCCAGAGCCGACAGACACCATAAAACTGGTAGGTAGACAGCGTGAACAGAATCAAGATTTTACTGCTGAGTATGACTGTGTGATTGCTGGTACAGGCTATCGTTACGGTCTGCCTGAGTGTTTAAACACGATACTGCCTAGCATCGCGCACGATGAGTTTGATCAGCCAGTCATTGATAGAGACTATGCACTGAAATATGTGCTGACGGATCAAAAAGACATCGCGACTGATGGCAATATTTTTGTACAAAACCAAGAGGTCCATACTCATGGCGTTGGCGCACCAGACTTGGGGCTGGGTGCTTATCGAGCAGGATGTATCATCAATCAGTTAACAGGTGAGCAGACCTACGACACTGACGCCTTAAAAGTATTTCAAAAATTTGGCGCGTAGTGTTTTATAAGACTCGTATTTCATAAAAATCCTATTAATCACATAACTGTATAACAATCAGGAGTCAGTCATGCCGACCATCACCCAAAACCTACCCGATACGTTTAGCATTGAGGCTTATCAAAAGACGTTTGCGTTGAGACCTGTCAGCTACCCAGATGATATGCCATTGCTGTATAAATGGATGCATGCTGAGCATGTGGTCGATCAGTGGCAGCTACATCTCCCGATGCCGCAGCTAAAAACCCATTTTGAAAAAATGCTGGCCGATGACCATCAGCGTCTCTACCTCATACTTTGTGATGGTAAGCCGATTGGCTATACAGAGATTTATGAGACGGCTCGTGACCGGTTATCTCATTATTACAAAGCTAAAGAGACGGACATGGGCTGGCATATTTTGCTTGGCGATCCAGCGGTGGTTGGCAAAGGCTACCTAAAACCAACAGGCCTGATGATCAGCAAGTTTATATTTGAGCATACTGAGGCCAAAAAAATCGTGGGTGAGCCTGATAGCAAGGTTGAGGTGTATCAGTGGGTGGCCGATAGCTTTGCCTATAGAGTACAACGCCTGATTGAGATGCCAGAAAAGACCGCCGCCTTGTATTTTTGCAATCGCGATGAGTTTTTAGAATCTAGAGGTTATCTCAGCTTTTATGGTGCCACTGCTTAATGAGCAAAGCACTTATAAATAAGACATCTACCAATGAGTCGCCTATAAACGAAGCCTCGAATAGTAGTGGTAATGGCTTGAGCAACAAACAGATACAGCAGGTGTTACTGACACTACTGCTCGGCGGTACGGTGGTCAGCTTTAGTAATAGCGCGCTCAATCCAGCGATTCCTGTCTTTATGTCGGTGTTTGATGTCGATATCGTGATGGGCGGCTGGGTGCTAAATGCTTATGTATTGGCCATGAGTGTGGGGCTGATGCTAAGCGGCTATTTAAACAAAAAATTTCCTTTTAAGCATGTTTATTTGTCGGCAATTTTTGGATTTATGTTGGGCTCAGTCATTGGCATGCTAGCCTATAGTATGAGCTTTGTCATCATTGCCAGAGCCATACAAGGACTGAGTGGCGGTCTGATCATTCCATTGTCTATTGGTATGCTGTATCAGATTTATCCGCAGCAGCAGCACGGCAGAGTAATGGCGCTATGGGGCATTGTTATTATGATGTCATTAGCGTTTGGCCCTTTGGTCGGTGCTTATTTGGTTGAGCAGTTTGCGTGGTGGACACTGTTTGCCATTACGTTACCACTCAGTGTGGCGGTCATGGCGATGGTATGGCGACTAATACCTGATATGCGCTCATATGACAAAAAGAGCCCTTTCGATATCATCGGGTTTGTCAGCTTACTAACTTGGCTGCTCGCGATGATGGTTTGGCTGAGCACGCTGAAGATAGACTTCACTGGTGGATTGTTCAGCAGTGAGGGCTTATTAAAGATAGCCACGTTGGGTTTACTGTCTGTCGGATTTTTACTGTCCGCAATGGTTTGGTGGGCATATGAGCGGCGGCAGCGTCATCCGTTATTGAACGTGCGCTTGTTCCGTAATAAAACCTATTTGCACAGTAATATCATTAGTATTAGCCAAACAGTTGGTTTGATGCTGTGTCTCTTACTATTGCCCGTATTGATACAAGACGTGATGGGCGAGAGTGCTTTATGGACAGGCGTTGTCCTAATGGTCGCGACCCTCGTGGCCAGTATCACCACGCATTACGCTGGCAAGATGGTAGATAAGCAAGGTGCCAGAGGGATTGGCATCGTAGGAATTGCGATTAGTGCGCTGTCTACCTTGATGCTGGCATGGTGCTTGTATCAGCCCACGCTTTGGCTATTAATGTTGATTATGAGTATGCGAGGTGTCGGAGTGGGTCTAGCATACCTACCAACCACGACCGTTGGGTTTAGCAGCTTACCCAAAGACTCGGTCACTGAGGGAGCTGCCCTTAATAACATCAGTCGCCGCATCATCTCTACCATATTTATCACGCTGTCCACCCTTTATATAGGCAGTCGAAGTGCGCAGTTATTAGCAGCAGGTAGTAGTGACGGCATGGCAAGCGCCATCCAAGAAATACTGGTAGTCATCGCGGTGATTTTATTATTCACGATTCCTTCAGCGTGCAAATTACCACGATCCCCATAAACAAATACCCCGTATCGGGGTTTACTTTAACTTATTAAAGTAAATAATTATCATTCGCTTTAAATGCATCTAAATTCATACTTTTATTTGATTCAATTTCCAGACAGGAAGCTTATATCTATGTCCAATAATCTAGCAAACTCTACCAAAAACAATAATAGCAATCACAGTACTGACGTCACTTATGCGACTAAACCGTGGCAAGCACCTGTCGATTCTAAAATCATGGCACGCGCTGAGCAACGAGTGATTAAGCAATTGCTACAAGCATTGTTATATGAAAATATCATTGATTTTGAATCTGAAAGTGCGAACACCGCTAATGACAGTGCTGATAGTGAGACTCTGCTGAATTTTATTATCAAAGTAGATGGTGATGTCTGTTATACCGCGCAAGGCTATATTCATTACAGTTTTGACATCATTCGTTTGAATGAGTTAAATGTGCAGCGAGTGGTTAATGGTGTTGCCCAAGACGCCATTCTTGAGCATGTGATCAGTGACATCTTGCTCAACATTGAAGGTGCAGAACTCAAAGACAGCTTTATCAAAGAGCTGCGTCATACCTTAGTGAACGAAACACAGTCTCAGATACTGGCTTCTAATGTGCCTGTAGCTATTAATAAACTCACTTATGAGCAACTCGAAGGTTATTTGACGGCAGGGCATCCTTATCATCCGTGCTTTAAATCTCGTATCGGTTTTGATTTACAAGATAACTATGACTATGGCCCAGAGTTTGATCAAAACATCGATGTGGTGTGGTTAGCGGTCAAAAAACAGCTACTGGTGAGTAATACCACTACTGGTATCGATATAAATGAATGGGTGAAAGATTATGTAGGTGCTGATGAATTTGATGCACTCAATACTAAACTCACAGAAGTACTTACAATCACAAATAAGCAAGACGAAGGTACAGCTAGTCATGAAGTAGACGAGACGGCTAATAATTATTGCCTGATACCTGCGCATCCTTGGCAATGGCAAAACACCTTGATTCAAGCGTTACAGCCATTGCTTGCCACGCAAGAAGTTATCTACTTAGGTAGTGCAGGTCATCAGTACCGCGCTCAGCAGTCTATTCGCTCATTGACGATGCTTGGTAATGCTGATGGCAATGTTAACGGTGATAATGACGTCAGTAATAATAAAGCTTACTTAAAGCTGAGTATGCACCTGATTAATACCTCAAGCACGCGAATATTGGCAAAGCATACCGTGATGAATGCGGCTGTTGTCACCACTTGGTTAAATCAACTGATTGCAGAAGATAAGACAGCCCAAGCATTACCCATTGCGTTTTTAGGTGAGACCGTTGGCGTCAGTTTAGACCATGAGGCGTTACGCACACGTGGCTATCAGCATCCAAATATGTATGGCGGGCTAGCTGCTATTTGGCGGGAAAACGTGAACCAGTATCTATCAAAAGGTCAAACCGCATTTCCGCTCAATGGTGTCAGTTATATCAATGCTGATGGCTCGCATCTGATAGCACCTTGGCTTGATAAATATGGCGTAGAGACATGGATTGCGCAGTTGATTAAGGTCGCTGTCACCCCTTTATTGCATATCTTATTTGGTTATGGTGTGGCACTAGAATGCCATGCACAAAACATCGTCTTGGTACATGAAAATGGCTATCCCGTAAAAATATTATTAAAAGATTTGCATGATGGGGTTCGCTACTCACCTGAGCACTTAACCCAACAATACTTGCGTCCAGATTTCTATAGCTTGCCACCTGCACATGCAGCCTTAAATAGAGGCTCGTTCATCGAGACCGAAGATACAGATGGCATTCGTGATATGACGGTTGCTTGCTTATTCTTTGTGGCGTTGTCAGACATCGCAATTTTTATGCAGACGCATTATCACTATTCTGAAGTGGCGTTTTGGCAACAGGTCGCTGACTGCGTGACCGACTATCAAACCTCTCATCCAGAGCATCAAGTACGGTTCGACTTGTTTGATGTATTCGCTGAACAAACGCGCATTGAGTCATTGGCTAAGCGCCGATTATTCGGAGATAAAGCATTCCCGATTAAATACATCAATAACCCATTGTTTAAAAGTCAGGGGTAAGACGATGCATACATTATTTCCTGTACAAAATTCTGCGCAAAACAGCCACCTTGATGCAAACCCTGAGCTAGATATCGAGGCCATTCAATGGTCGCTGATTAATCATTTGGTAGAGTGCTTCCTATTAGAGCAGTGGGTGGATGAGCACCTTATTCAAGTGACAACCACCGCTGAGTATTTAGAAAATCATAAAACGTCTCAAGCTCAAGATGCGCATCAATTTTTAGCGTCGCTACCACAGCAGTATCAAGGCTTCTTTAACCAAGATAACCCATTAATGGTGATGCAAGTTGACCAAAATAGACAATTATTACTACTGGTCGAGCCTGCTTATTCTTCACCATGGCGACTATCTAAATCTTGTCTGCCTGTCATACACAACGTCAATGCCAGTCTGAACAACAACTTGAATAGCAGTCTTGATAGTAATCTTAATAATAGCCATCATGTGGACAGTGCTTTGCTAGAGCCAATAAGCTCAGCAAAGCAATTGTTAGATATCTTTTTATTAATGATGGATAGTGCCAGCTTATCTGATATCGGTATCTTAAAGCTAAAAGAGAGCTTAGAGGCTTCTTTTATAGCTCAGCAACAGTCAGCAGCAGCAAATATCACAACGTCAGTTTGTCAGTATGCGCATTGGCATCAAACCTTGATTGCAGCGGAACAGTGGGCTTCACTGATGGATCGTCCTTTTCATCCACTGGCAAAAGGTAAATTGGGCTTTACGGCAACAGAATACAAATGTTATATGGCAGAGTTTAACCAGCCCATTACGCTGGTATGGGCCGCCATTGCCAAAAGCCATATCATGGTGGCAGAGCATATTCAAGACACAACAACGCAAAATCCAGCGAAATATCTTTTGGATACTACGCAGCAGCAGAAATTGATGCGAGAGCTAGACGATAAAGGTATTACGCAGACGCACATTGCGATGCCCGTACACCCTTGGCAAATGACTCATGTGGTTGATGACATATATGCCGACGATCTTGCCAATGGCACAGTTGTCGCCCTGACTTTTGATGCACTCATCACTTATGCCAGCTCATCCATGCGCAGTATGTTAATTGATGCTGATACGCCAAATAGCATTAAGCTGCCTATAGGTGTGTACGCACTAAACTCAAAACGCTACTTGCCAGCCCTCAAGCTGATCAATGGTGAAAAAAACCAAGCAATATTGATGCAGGCAAGAACGTTAGACCCTGTACTATCAGCACAGTTACGGTTATGGGATGAGCGCCTATGGTGGGGCTATATGTCTCCGTCTCATTTGCATGATAAAAGCGCTATCAATCCGCAATTTTATCAAGAAAAACCCACGCATTTAGGCGCGATGCTACGTCAACTGCCAGCAGATCTTTGTGACGATACGATTCGACTATTACCGATGGCAAGCTTGGGTATGTTGATATATCAGCAAGGTGTTAGTTATCATGTTTTTGACGATATTATTCATAACAGCGTTCAAGAAGGCTCAGCACAGAATAAAAAACTCGCTGTGATAGCGTGCTTTAAGAATCTTTGTGATGTGTTTTTGGGGACTATGCTGCGCTGTTTACGCCTAGGGTTCGCCCCTGAGATGCACGGGCAAAATATTGTTATAGTATTAAAAGACAATCGTTTTACCAGTCTGTTATTGCGTGACCATGACTCCGTACGCATTCATCTACCATGGCTGGCACGCCATAAAATATCAGATCCTGAATATCTAAGCCCACCAGATTTTAAAAACCGTCTATATCGCGAGACGCCGCAAGCGCTAATATTTTATCTACAGTCGCTAGGGTTACTGGTTAATCTTCGGGCGATTATCGAGTCATTGGTTGAGCACTATCATATTAATGAAGATACGCTGTGGCACGAGGCAATGACCAGCATCGAGGAATCCTTGGTGACTATCGATTTTGATGACGATCAACGTCAGATACTTCATGACGAGTTATTAAGCAGTTCACACTATCCGCATAAAACATTGCTGTTGCCTGTGATTGCACGTGGCGCTGATCCTCATGGCAGTATGCCAGCTGGAGAAGGTAAAACAACAAATCCGTTCAAGCGTGTTAAGAAAAGCCGCTAGCCCATTTAACTAACTAATAGCTGCTTAGTAATGCGATAAAAGTTATCGAGACAATAGTGATTGAGACAATAACCACAAGCTAAAAAGTACAATAGTGAGAATATAATGAATGACATCGATATTAACGATCTTATGGATGCTTATAAAGAGATAGGCACCTCAACCATTGGTCATCTGACGGGAGAGGGGTATTTACCAGATATTAAAGCGCTGAATCCCTGCACGGCTACCATAGTAGGCCGAGTGTTAACAGTCCAGCTAGCCTCTGACAACACGAATGTGATCAATCAGGCACTCATTCAAGCAGCGCCTAATGATGTGTTATGTATTGATGCTCAGGTATTGGGCGTCACCGCGTGTTGGGGAGCACTGCGAACTTGCGCGGCTATCTATGAGAAGCTGTCCGCCGTCATTGTCATTGGACAGGCAACGGACTCAGTACAGATTCAACAATTGGGATTTCCTGTCTTTGCACAAGGTATCAGTGCTGTGACCACATTTAAAAGCGATCACATACAAGGCACGCTAGCATCCGATATTGCCTATCGCTTTGGTGAGCAGACAACGATTATCCGTTCAGGTGATATCGCTATGATGGATAACGATGGTGTGTTTATATTGCCTGTTGATGTCGCGCAGCAGCTATTACCAGATTGTCAAAAAAAGCACAAAGAAGATGAGGTGAAGTTTCAGATATTTTTTGAGGCGTATCGTAATAATCAGTTGGATAAGTTGTTTGAAAGCCAGTGAAGTTATTAATAATAGAACGACTCAAGCGCACCTAAAATTGGCATATATTACTACTTACAACAAGGTAAAAATTCATCTGGAAATAAAAACAATTATCATTTACAATGCTATTCACAAAGTTAGTACACACAGTATTATTAGCTAAATATAACTGATACCACTATTTGACGACCCAACTAAGTGAAGTAAATATGAAAAGCCATCATCAAGTTGCTCTATCCGTTCTTACCCTCTGTATTAGCCAGCAGTTATATGCACAAACCAATGATAATACGGCATCTGTGGCCGAAGAGACTTCAGCAGAGCTGGCGTCGAGTGCAGCATCAACTGAGACGCCTAATGTGACTTTAGATACCATTAAAGTCACTGCTAGTGCCAGAACAGGTACTGCACTGGCTCAGAAGATTAGTGAGATGCCAGCCGTCACGCAAGTGATTACTGAAAGCGAGATTCAGATGCAGGCGACGGGCAACCGTACCACTGGTGACGTATTGGCACAGCTGATTCCGAGCTTGGGTACCAGTAGTGGTTCGACCAGTAACTATGGCACCACCATGCATGGCCGCCCAGTACAGTTTTTGCTAAATGGTGTACCGTTAAGCGGTTCACGCAGTCTTTCACGTGAGCTTAACAGTATTGATACGTCACAGCTTGAGCGGGTAGAGGTGCTTTCGGGTGCCACCAGTATCTATGGTGCTGGCGCGTCAGGTGGTCTGATTAACCTTGTGACTAAATCTCTGGTGGGTTATGGCCCTATTAGACAAACAAGAGTGGGCATTAGTAGCAGTCGTGACTTTGATTCAGATTCATTTGGCTATAACGTAGGGCAATCCTTAGGATATGGCGGTGAGCGGGTTTATGGGCGCTTAGATGTTGATTATGAGACCAAAGGTGGTAAGTTTGATAGCAAAGGCGACCGAGTTAGCCCTGATGTCAACCAAACGGATCAACAAGATACCGAATCACTAAGTGTGAACGGCAGCTTAGGTGTAGAGCTAACGGACACCCAACGTCTTGATCTCGCAGTGACTTATTATAAAGATAAGCAAGATACTGACTACGGCCCAGACTACGGTGATGGTTTAGCAGTGTTATATGGTGCCAGCCCATCTTTAGTAGCCATTGATGGCGCCAACGTAGAAAACCAGCCTTATACCGAAAAAAGCTCGGTAAATTTAAATTATAGTGATGATGATTTTGTAGGCTCAGGTTCTAGCTTAAGCTTGACTGGTTACTACAGAAACGAAAAAGGTCGTTTTTACCCTTCCGTTAAAGCTGTAACAGAGCAAGATGATTATGTTTATTATGCAAATGGTAATCCATATTTTATCACTCAGTCAGAAGCAGAAATTGGTGTCATGGGTCTGCGTGCCGCTATGCAAACAGAAACTGAACTTGCTGGTAAAAAGACATTATTTAGCTACGGCGCTGATTTTGAACGTGAAAACAGCGAGCAAACCTACGATGGACAAGACTTTACGGCATTTTATGTTAGCAATGGCTTAACGGCTAAAACAAACGGTCTCACCTATAATGCTGGACCAGATACCACCATTGATAAACTGGGTGCTTTTGTCAATGCAGATGTGGATTTGACCGATAAGTGGCATACCAGTGCTGGCGTGCGTTATCAAAAGCTGTCATCGGATACTGATGCCTTTGTACCGGTCTACGAACAAATGATGGAAGAGTATTACGCTAACGATCCTACAAATAATTATGAAGCAGGAACGGTAGAAGCAGGCAGTACCGACCATGACAAAGTACTCTTTAATCTTGGTACCAGCTATCAGATAACACCGAAAGATCAATTGTTTGCCAATTTTTCACAAGGTCTTGATACCGCAGATATACAGCGAGCTTTACGTGATGTGCGTGCCGGCTTCGTGGTTAATTCAGACAATGTTCAACCGATTGCAACCAATAACTACGAGTTTGGTTGGCAGGGAAAACACGGTGATACAGCGGCACGCTTGAGCGGTTTTTATAACGAATCAGATAAAGTAGTACGCTTTACAGACAGCTATACTGTCGAGGTTGTGGATACTGACGAGCGAGTTTATGGTGTAGAAGGTTCACTTACTCATGACCTTAGCGATCAGTGGCAAGTAGGTGGTAGTGTGGCATATACTCGTGGTCAATATGACTATAATGGCGATTGGTTGGAGTTAGATGCTGTGCGCCTAACACCACTAAAAGGCACCGCATTTGCTCAGTATAACTTTGATGAAGGCAGTAATATACGTCTGCAAGCATTGGCCGTTGGCGGTGATGACAGAGCTTCTAAAGATCAACAAAAAGACCCTGATTCTAGTGCATTGCCAGTTACGGGTTACATGACATTGGATGTGTTGGGACAAGTAGAAATGCCAGTAGGCCGAGTAGGTTATGGTATTTATAACCTACTTAATAAAGACTATTTAACGGTTTACCATCAAACCACTTACGGAGACCTGAACCGCTTACCAGCAGCAGGCACCACTTATGGTTTAAGCTATACCGTCGATTACTAAAAGCAGAACGTATAAAACCCCTTCACGCTATGAAAATTTAGCGTGAAGGGGTTTTTATGTTTTGATTGTCAGTAATATGGCTACCTACACGTCGTAGAAACGACATCATTACTTTTTAGAGTTATTTCGGAGCTCATCTATATAATTTGCCCAATCCTGCATCATCTCTATTCTAATATCTATCTCATCGAGTCTATTGTAAGCACCACCATGCGTGTCTTTAATTCGATGACCCAGCTGCAATTCTGTGACGATATCCGAATAACGTAACTCAGGCTGTTCCATCAGCAATGTTTTAGCCGATGCCCGAAATCCATGCGCACATTGCACATCTTTGTATCCCAGCCGATGAAATATCTGCACTAGCGTCGCTTTACTAATATAAGCATTGCTTGAACCGCGTATCGAAGCAAATACATATTCTTTATGGCCTGTGATGGACTGCATGTTTCTTAGACGTGCAATCACTTGTGTCACCAATGGTACGACCAAATGTGAGACCATATCATCACGACCTTCACCTTTAATGGGGGAGAATGACCACAAATTATTATCCCAATCTATATCATCCCAACGCATAGACCGTAAATCGATACTACGTACAAACACATAAGGTAATAAGTTCATCGCCTCTAATGTAATCTTACTTGCACCTTTAAAGTTAGACATATCTTTTAAGAGAGTCGCAAATTGATCTGGCTTGGTAATAGCTGGCAAATGATTGCCTGAGTTGGCAGGTGCAAGCTCACCACGTGTATCAATTGCCACATTTCTATTACACAATCCTCGTGCGACAGCGAATGAAAACACCTTTTCAGTATATAGGCGAGTGCTTGCACCAACGAAAGTCGCTTGGTTTTCATTGTTTTGAATCGACTCACACACGCTTAGTATCATCTCACTGGTGATATCGTTCATTCTCAAGTCGCCAATTTCACGACACATGTATCCGAGACATAAATCCCAAAACTTAAGCGTTGACTCACTAAATGATGGTTTTTTAGATTTGCCTTGTTGGCGACCTGATGTTTTGTGATCTCGCCACGCTTTTGCAATCTCAGAAAATGGTGCGTTTTTTAGATGAGCGTATTTATTGGTTTGCTCTTTTTGCTGAATGGCTTTGGGGTCAGAGCCTTTTGCGACCGTATTAAGGATGGTCTCTGCTTTATACTTAACCTCATACAGACTGATATCTTCAACTTTACCCAACATCATCCTAGGGCGTTTGCCATCGATGTGCGGATGAGAATAACGCAGGTAGTATTCCTTTTTGCCATTTGGATAAATACGAAGACTTAAACCAGACACACCTGAGATGCTGACCGAATAGTCTTTATCTCGGCATTCAAGTTTGTTGATGTCATTTGCATTGTCGACAGCCATGATGTGTATCCGTAAATATGATAAGTAAGGCGAATAATAGATTTAGGGTTTATAACTTATGAAAAGCGTCCTATCTATAAACATAAAGGACTATTGGACACTGGTATGGACACCAGTATTTAGAATAATAATTAAAAAATCCTTTATTAATAACACTTACGATACTAAATCATCCCCAAGGTTCACTTGGGGATAATTATAGCATAATGGCCAAAATAAGGAGTAGGTCATGTCACTGTTGGCCTACACACCATTTTTGCTAGTTATTTTGATAGATAATTAAACGCCATTTTGGTGTAGACAGTCCATTTGGTAAGCAGTTGAGAGGGTTTTCTATAAAACATATGCTCCTGTACTCGCACAGAATATAAAAATCGCGGTCATAGTACTGTTCTGTGTAAATCTGAAGCATGGCTGCAGATAGCTAAATAGCTAGTGAGTGAGTGAGAGTAATATTGCAGAATGAATTAATTTTCGATGTTTAAATTCTCCATGCATTTAAGTAACGTTTGAGTCGCTTACCTTCATCAAAGATAAAAAGTATTGGCGTTATCCATTTCGACGCGGATTATTTGAAGTACAAGAGGCTGACTTTATAGTTATTGCCAATGCTATGAATATACATATTGACAGGGCATAAACCCGATTTATTAATTGCGCTATTGAGTAGGCGTTTCATTTTATTTTTTGGGATACAAGTGGAGCATAAAAAGTGATCATTAACCCCAAGTATGCCGGCCTCTTAATGGGCCTTATTATTTCTTTAGGGATGAGTTTTGTGATGTCCTTTGTTATGGTTTCTATGAATGTAGGATTCACCGCAAATTTTTTAAATAAGTGGATGCATGCTTCGGCAGCGGGGTTTTTAATTGGCTTTCCTGCTTCTGCTGTATTTGTTCCTATTGTTAGAAAGTATGTGTTTAAGATTACTGGCGTTGTGACGTAAACCACATTTTATACTTAAAAAGAAGTAATAAAGTAATAGCCCGTTGTACTGCTTTACATAATACGTTTAGGTTTGTTGTTAAGTAAATGTTGTACCATTTCACGCAGTACGGGGTTTTGCATGCGATTGGCTGGATAGACCAATGAAACTGGTGTTGCAGGCATATGAAATGGTTCAAGAATAGACACGAGTTGGCCACTATTAATATAGTCCTGCACTAAAAAATCTGGCAAAAACGCGATACCATGACCTGCGGCTGAGTATTCAGCCGTAATATTTCCGTAATTAACTTCAATCGTTCCTGTAACATTAACATGTCGCTCATTGTTACCTTCAAAGTAGCGCCAGCGACAGGGGGTACGAATTGAGGAATCAAGTATACAGTTGTGTTTTGTAAGTTCTTTAGGATGTTGGGGTGTACCGTATTTTGCTAAGTAATCAGGACTTGCGACATACAACACATTTAATTCAGTAAAATTTCGCGCGATAAGCCGAGAATCCGACAATTCATGTACTCGAATAGCAAGATCAATACCTTCCTCAACCAGGTTAATATAACGATTTAGTAATATAAGCGTGATTTTTACAGCAGGGTGTTGATGCAAAAACTCCCCAATTAAACGAGTGATACCAAGTTGTTCAGCATTAGGGGGAGCACTAATTCGAAGGTGCCCAGCAATAATGCGCTGATTGATATCAGCTCGACCCTCAAGGTTTTCCAAAGCATCAACAATCAGATTGAACTGCTCTAAATAATGCTCACCTTCTGCAGTGAGGTTCATCGCACGCGTTGTGCGATGAAGCAATTGACAACCAAAGTGCTTTTCTAGCTCAGATACCTGCTTGCTAACCGCAGAAACAACAATACCCAGTTGGTCCGCTGCCTTGCTAAAACTGCCCAAATCGAGAACAACTTGAAAAGTTGTTATGGCACGAACAATATCTATTTTTCTCTTCATATGAATAGTGTTTTTGTTTTTAGATTGTTTTTCAATTATAAGTCTATTGTTATACTTTACTCAACCTTAAAGAGACTGGAATAAACAATATGAAAATTTTATTAATAGGTGCCTCTGGCACTATCGGAAAAGCAGTCACTAAACGCCTAGCAAATAACGATGAGATTATAGCTGCAGGATACTCAAACGCAGATGTGATTGTTGATTTAGGTAGCGCAGAGTCAATTAAAAAAATGTTTGAACAAGTCGGGCAAGTTGATGCGGTTATCTCAACCGCTGGGGTCGCAAACTTTGGATCTTTTGATCAACTTTCTGATGATGAGTATCAACTAGCACTTAACAACAAGCTAATGGGGCAAGTTAACTTAGTACGCTTGGGACGTGCTTATATTAGCAACGGTGGTTCAATAACGTTAACCTCGGGTGTATTGTCACGAGAGCCTATGATTGGTAGCACAGCCGTTAGTATGGTTAATGGCGCATTGGAAAGCTTTGTTAAAGCAGCGGCGCTTGAAATTGACAGCTTTCGACTTAATGTTGTGTCTCCAATTTTTGTAAAGGAAACAATGGCTATGATGGGCATGGACACCGAAGGCGGCCTGTCGGCAGATGACACAGCTAAGGCATATGTTGCTGCTGTAACGGGTTCAATGCATGGTGCAACACTTGATGCCCCTGATCACGTTAATTAACCTGAACGCTAGTTAAGATATGTACTAAGCAACTGAACTATCTGATATTTAAAACTTTATGTAGCCAGAGATTTTAGGGTCTATTGAACAGAGCTAATTTACGTGTCAATAGCTGCTTGAGATGGATTTATTATCCAGAATTCAGGTTACTTAATTTTATTTAGAGGGAATAACGAATTGCTCCTATGCCATTGGACATGAGTAATTCGTTATTCCCTCCACAACAAAGTATTAATCAAGGGTACCAACGAATATTTGCAGTCTATTTTTAATTGCCTTTATGTAAACTTGGTCAGTTATCTATTGTTAGATGGTATGATGCCACTGGTTTTTCGCGGCTCAATGCTGTTAACTGATGGCGTATGGACGTAATCAGCCAAGCAGCTGTCATAACATTATCTAAGGTGATTAATTTTGATTTCTTATAATAAAAACATACTATTACTAACATTATGTGCAGGATTTATCGTATCGGGATGTACTGAGCAGAAGGCCAATAGTGCAGCTGTGTCAGCCAAGGTCGATAGCGCGCCTACACAACTCATCAGTAATCATGAACAACCAAAGCAAGAGTTACTTCAAGCTCTGCGATTCTTTGAAGACAGCTGTGGTTTTGTAGATGGCGCAAAAAATAATGGCTTTGATGCTAGCCCGAGTGAAAAAGACTTTGATGCGTTCAAATCTTCTTTTATTGGTCATGATTCTAATGCCGCATTTGAAGACCAATACTATCTAAAACCATTGTCTAGCATACCCAAGCAGTACCGTAAGGCCATTGATGATATTCAGGTAGA
Source organism: Psychrobacter sp. SZ93C1 (assembly GCF_015864635.1). Classification (NCBI taxonomy): domain Bacteria; kingdom Pseudomonadati; phylum Pseudomonadota; class Gammaproteobacteria; order Moraxellales; family Moraxellaceae; genus Psychrobacter; species Psychrobacter sp. SZ93C1. The sequence continues at coordinate 166,204 of NZ_JADYWY010000005.1, forward strand.
GCAGGATGAAGAAGGCAGTATGCGTTATAGTGTTTACTTCAAAAATGCGACCTACCGCGACCATGACCTCGACAAGCTTGTGATTTTCTTTAAGCCTGAAACTGATTACGCTTACGATACGTTGTATTTTAAAAATAAGAACTTTGTCGATTTAAAGCCTTCATTCAAACAAGTCTATGTAGATTGGTTAGGTGGTTATAGCGGCGCTGTTTTTAACTTGGAAAATAACTCAGTGACCTGTGATTACAGCCGTTAGATTAGGGCGTGTCTCACAAGATTTACGGTTCAACATCGCTTAGTGTTTGAAAAAGCTTGTCAATAGATTGGGTGATTTCATATTCATTGAGACTCCCAAACCCAAAGCGTATATGTGATGGCTCTTTTTGTGTTTTGTTAAAAAAAACATTTAACGTCGAGTCATCATTGTCAAAATTTGCCAGATTTTTCCCTTTAGAAAGTTTCGATATATCTACCCATATGGCCAATCCTCCCGTAGGTAAGATAAAGGATATTTGATCACCAAATATCCTTTGAAACTCTTTAGCAGCATGATTTCTCCTTTCCTTGTATTGTTGCCTCAATTTTCTAATATGCCTTTTTACTTCTCCAGATTCCATCAAGTCAGATAAAACATGCTCTGTAATCGTATTGCCTTGTCTGTCGATAAGCACAATCTCTTGAGCGGCTCTTTTTATAAAATGCTGATCGGCCACGACATACCCCAATCTTAGCCCTGGTGCAAACACCTTTGACATCGAACCAATGTGAACCACATTTTCGGAGTTGTGCAGGCTTGCTAATGGCGGAATAGGGTTGGTGTCATAGTGAAACTCATGATCATAATCATCTTCAATGACCGCAAAATTATAGAGTTTCGATAACTCTAACAAAGCGAGTCTGCGATGCATCGGTAGGCAAACGGTGGTGGGATATTGATGATGGGGCGTCACAAAAACCCCTGCCACGTCATTATTTGACAGGATGTGGCGCAAGTGGGTGATATCCAAACCTTGCTCGTCCAGCTGACATTTTAAGACTTTAAACCCGCTTGCTTCGAATGCCGCCTGTGCTGGCAAGTAACACGATTCTTCCATGACGATAGCACCCTCTTGCGGGTTAAGTATCCTTGATGCTAAATAAATCCCCATTTGACTGCCTCTGACAATGCAGATTTCTTGTTCAGAGCAATTCATAAATCTTTCGCTCGTCAACATCTTTTGGACAGAACAGCGCAGTTCAATCGCTCCTCTAGGGTCGCCATAGCCAAGCTTGGAGTGCCGACTGAGGCTAATACATACTCGGCGATAGGTTCTTGCTAACAGCTCGTAAGGAATCAATCGAGCATCGGGTATGCCGTCATTTTTTATGGATAAATAATCAGACAACACTATCGCATTTTCATATAGCGTTTCCGTCAGTTTAGACGATGATTTGGTTCTCTTTAAAGGGCTGATTAATTTTTTATCTGATTCTAGTAAGTGATGCTCTGGTAGCACATGAGAGACAAAAGTCCCTTGTCTCAACTTGCTTTCAAGCCAGCCTTGCACCTCAAGTTCTTCGTATACTTGCTGGACCGTTTTACGGTTTATGCCTAATTGCTTTGCTAAAGAACGGGAGCCTGGCAGCTTTCGCCCTGCATTCAGACGGCCACTTTGAATGCCTTGCGTTATATAGTTTAGTAGCTTCAAGTGCAAGGTCTTACCCGACGCATCTTCTAAGGTAAATTGAGTATCCCAAAGCATAAACGTTGTCGCTCCTTTTTCTGGAATATGTTGTCAGAACCATACGGTAGATTATATCTGGACCAGTGAGTTTTTAATATCTGGCTCTTTGTTTTAGTCCAGATTATCGCTAATCTGTGTTCATTGTCAACGCATCACTTAAAGGAGATATCCATGACGACAATGAATATGACTAAAGACACACTCATGAAAAAAGCCCAGCACGATATGGAAACGCTTATCCAAGACATTGGTTTGACCGATCGTCAAAAGCTGGCAGCGACATGCCGTATTTTGTTTGATAAGGGCCATGATGCTGGATTGGCAGGACAAATCACTTGCCGTTCTGAGGCTCAGGGAACGTTTTTGACTCAGCGCTTTGGACTAGGGTTTGATGAAATCAGTGCTGATAATCTGATAGAAGTAGATCAAGACCTCAATCCTTTAGATGGACAGGGCATGGCCAATCCTGCCAACCGTTTTCACACATGGATATATAAAGAACATCCAAAAGTGAACTGTATTATCCATACACATCCTACTTATATCGCTGCACTGTCTATGTTGAAAGTGCCGTTAATCATCTCTCACATGGATACGAGCGCGCTATACAACGATTGCTCTTTTGTCGCTGAGTGGCCAGGGGTGCCTGTGGGAAATGAAGAAGGGCAGCTCATATCGAATGCGCTGGGCAACAATCGTGCCGTGTTTCTTGCTCATCATGGACAGCTGGTCGCTGGCGAAACGATAGAAGAGGCTTGCAACCTAGCAATACTCATTGAGCGGGCAGCTAAGTTACAACTACTGGCAATGGCCAGTGGCCAGATTCAACCAATATCTCCTGAGTTGGCACAAGAAGCGCACGATTGGGTTTCTACAGACAGAAGAAACAAAGTGAACTTCGCCTATTATGTAAGACAAGCACTCAAAAACCATACTGACTTTATGTAAGGATTAACCAATGAATTTAACAGGCATTATAGGTTATACGATAACCCCGTTTACAGAAAATAATAACGTCGATTTTGAGCAACTCGAAACAGTGATTGACACGTTACTTGATGCAAAAGTCGATGCAATCGCGGCTTTGGGAAGTGCAGGAGAAGCCGCTTATTTGAGTGAAGACGAGTGGGAGAGTGTGGCCAACCATACTGTCAGCTATGTCGCAGGCAAAGTACCCGTGGTGGTTGGTATCGCTGAACTGACGACTGCACAAGCCGTGAAGCGTGCTAAATATGCTCACAAAATTGGCGCTGACGTCGTCATGTTGTCTCCTTTCTCTTATTATAAATTGAATGAAGATGAGATATTTTTACACTATAAAAGTGTGTCAGATGCCACACCGCTTCCTATCATGATATACAACAACCCAGCGACTTGCGGTGTGGATATGTCTCCTCAGTTTATGCTAAAAATGGTAGATGGCATCGAAAATGCGCGCTGGATTAAAGAAAGCACCGGTGACATACAGCGCATGCATAAGATTTATAAATTATCAAAGGGGAGCGTGCCTTTCTTTAACGGCTGTAACCATATGGCTTTAGAGGCACTCAATGCAGGCGCAGTAGGCTGGTGTACTATCGCTCCGTGCCTGATTGGCGATCAACCAAAGCAATTGTTTGACGCGATCAAAAATAGCAATAATGAAAAAGCTAGAGAACTGTTTTATCAACAGTACGAGTTTTTAGAGTTTATTGTCCAATCAGGTTTGGCTGCTGCAGTGAAGGCTGGCATGTCTGCACAGGGTATCCAAGTTGGTCATCCTAGAAAGCCTTTGCTGCCTTTAACGCCTTTGAAACAAGAAAAGCTGAAAAGCATGCTAATCGATTTAGGCTGTTTTTCTTAGGTTATTTACCGTTTAGGGTTCAGATGGGAAATATGCCCTAGTACTCGAAAAATCAGATCTTTTGTGTCAGTTATTTATGCTTTAACAGTCCGTAAATTTTGATGCATTAGGTCTGCTTATTCGAACTCACTCAATCATTTGACAAAGGATTGAACATGAAAAATGTCTTGGCTATTAGACATGTGCATTTTGAAGACCTTGGCGTGTTTGAGGAAGTACTCATAAACTCAAACTTCCACATCGAATATATCGATGCTGCTACTGTCGATTTCGATACGATAGACCCTCTATCTGCAGATTTATTGGTGGTTCTTGGTGCGCCAATTGGTGCTTTCGATGAGGATATTTACCCACTCCTCATCGAAAGCACCAATTGGCATTTATTGACAAGCGCTTAAAAGCAAACAAGCCTTTATTGGGTATTTGTTTAGGCGCACAGCTCATTGCTCGTTTACTGGGCGCTAACGTCGCCTCTATGGGTCGCAAAGAGATTGGGTTTGGTGCTATGCAAATTCATCACTCAACTGGCAATCCTCTTATAGGACTGTCAGACATTCCTGTATTGCACTGGCATGGTGATCAGTTTGAGATTCCTCAAGGCTGTCGCTCTTTGGCAGCAACGGATATCTGCCCAAATCAAGATTTTGCACGTGGGAGTAATATATTGGCGCTACAGTTTCATATAGAAGCACGGCCAGATAATATTGAACAATGGCTCGTCGGCCATGCTCACGAGTTGAATAGCACGAATATCGATGTTAAACAGATTCGCTATGAGGCTAAAAAATATGGAGCGGCGATCACTTCAGCAGCACAAAAAATATTTTTGAATTGGCTTAACGCCACTGAGTAGGTTGATGAAAAGATTGGTTGAGCGGTTGTGATTGTGATGATGTAATACGGTATATTTTTTATCACGACCATACAACACAACGCCATGCAATATTTTGTAGTGAATGATTCATCAATCTAATGCTCAATAGACATCATTTAACATAATATACATTATGCGAAAACAAACCAACGGTTTGAGGTGGTTTTGAATAAATATTCTGAACAGCATTAAAATTCTCTTTACTAACTTGTTCCAGTATTTTTATGCTAACGTTTAATCATACTTGATCACATATTTAAGGATATTTTTATGACAAGAGCATCTTTTTCAAAACTGTCCACTATTGGGATTTTAGCGCCAGTATTATTTATCACTGGTTGCCAATCTTTGGCGACAACATCTGATATTTATAACAGCGGTCATTCATCTAAAAGCCACGCTACACTGGAAAACAACCAACAGACGCTGATACAGCAAGCCACACATATTCAGCAAGCATTAGCGAATCAAAACTATGCTGCTATCATTGATGATATTCATCCAACACGCGGCGTTCGGTTTTCGATGTACGCTTATGTGCGTCCAGAGACTGACAAAGTCTTTAGTCGTGAACAATATGCGCAGTATCTACAACAGTCCAAAATTCGCTTCACTTGGGGCGAAAAAGACGGCACTGGCGATCTATTAATCACGCCGCTACCAACATATTTAGATGCTTGGGTTGCAGCCAACAAGTTTAATAGTGTTACGCCTAGCAGCAATGACCTTAAGTCTCATGGCAATATGATTAATAACATAGACAACATATATCAAAAATCAGATGTTGTAGAGTTCTATCATAAAGGTACAGAAAAATACGCTGGAATGGACTGGCGCGCTCTACGCCTAGTATTTGATGAATATCAAGGCAAGCGTTATCTGGTGGCGATTATTAATGACCAATGGACGGTTTAGAGTTTATAGAAACGATTGAATGACCACTTTTGTAAGGCGCGTTTAAAATGGAAGCCTACGCCATCTGATTATAAATACCATATATTCAAATATTGATATATATTTTGCAACTTATGTTACTTTGTTTTTGGTATAGTTTTTAATGACAAGCTTTTTTACTAGCCCTCTAACGACAGCATATTCATAATCAATTTAATCAAAGTCTCTTTTTGATTAGGGTCAGATTCAGCGACCAATAAGGTTAATGCCGCAAGCCCAGTATTATTGATGACCATGTCACCTTTATCATTCAGCAGTCGGTGATTACGGTGTAAAAAATCCACGAATAAAAAAGCGCCGCTGCGTTTATTACCATCAGTAAAAGGATGGTTTTTTACCATAAAGTACAGTAGATGTGCCGCTTTACTCTCGATAGTCAGATACGCAGGCTCACCAAAAACCGTTTGTTGTAAATTACCCAATACACTATCCAAACCATCACCACGAGGCTTGGCAAATAATTCAGTCGCCTCACCTCTATCTATCAGCTGTGTTTTCAAATCAGTTAGCGCTGCCAGGGCCTCAGCCGTACTGGGTAAGATACCACCATCTTGTCCTGTAGGACTATCCAGTAGACCTTCATCATAGCGCTGCAACCATAAAAACGTCTGCGTATAGCGGCTTATAATCTCAACCAGTCCGCGTCCTTCGTCGGTTTTAAGCTCGGGGCTTTGTGCGGTTTTTTTGATTAGTTTTAGCGCTTGTTGCAATTCAATAGAGTTTTTATCGAAGCGCTGTTGATTGAGCGTATAGCCTTGTACCAAGTATTCACGTAAGCGCTGCGTTGCCCAACGCCTAAATTGCACACCCTGAGGAGATTTTATGCGATAACCGACTGAGATAACCACATCTAGGTCATAAAAAGTCACCGGACGGTCTGAATTTGCAATATGCATTTTTTGCATATTGCTTTTTTCATCGATTTCTTCATCTCTTATGGCATTGGCGATATGACGAGAAACCACTGATTGGTCACGACCAAATAATTCGGTCATTTGTGCTTGTGACAACCAGACGGTTTCTTGCTCAAAACGTACATCTACTTGCGCCTTTCCATCAGCACTTTCATAGATTTCTACTTTTGCCATATCGTCATTTATAGCGTTACTCATCTCAGCTTCCCCAATTCCAATATGCTGTTTTGAATACAGTTTACTGTCACAACCTCTATAAATATCACTCATAACGGCGTCTGACGAAAGAATTTCACCATAATCTCATAAATATCAGGATAAGCATCTATCAGTTTTTGCGGTGTTTCAAAAAACACTTCACTCAAAACTGCAAAAAACTCAGCAGGATTCGTCGCTCCATAACGATCTAGACCTGACTTACGATGTATCTGAAAGTCCTCAAAATCGCGGCTCATAATCTGTGTCCAGTTTGCAGGATCCATATCAGGCTGCATCGGTGGAAAGCCATTGGCACGGCCATTCATCATATCGAGTTTATGGACAAACTCATGAATGACAACGTTGTGTCCATCACGCTCACCTGAATGTTTGGCATCTTTCCATGAGAGAATGACAGGTCCTCGCAGCCATGCTTCCCCGCTACGGTGCTGAGTGCCTTCGTGGACGATACCAAACTCATCTACCGTGGTGCTATCGCTCTTGTACGAGCCAGGATAAATGATGATGGATGACCAGCCAGCATACCAATCGAGACTTAGGTTTAATATTGGCAGGCACGCTTGCAACGCAATAGACTGTCTGACAGCATTGGTAATCTCGAATCCTTGCGCACCAGTAAATGATTTATCAGCCAAAAACAATGTCGCGAGCTCAAATAAATGTGTCATCTCGTCAACACTTAATCTGTCGAGTATCACAATACGTTTAGCAGCCTGCATCCAATCAGCATGGCTAAACTCGCTATTATCTAGTATGCGCTGCTCGCGCCAGTCTCTTATGATGCCAAACATACATGCCACCCCTATTCTTTTAATATTTCGCACACATTGGTATTACTGAATCTGAGTATTATATCGGTAATCAGCAATATGCCTTTATAAGTAATATATTGACATGTATGAGTAAAAAACGCTGCTCATAAATGAATTATTGAGCAGCGCAGACTTACATTCACACATCAAGATTTAAAATTGATATTGCAAGCCTAGTTGTACTGAGCTGTCTTTATCGTCACGTGCAAAGGTGGTATCACCATTCAGATACGCATAAACGTTTTTATGAACCTTGTTACTCACACTCAACTCAAAACGTCCATAATCGTCATCTTTATCTGTTTGGGTGATGCTAACCTCTCTTGTTTGACCATCAGCTAAAGACGTTGTCGATAAACCATCTATTAAACCATCTTCGAAAACATGCACGTAAACGATTTTTCCTTGAAGTTTGGCAGGCGTACCCATCAAGTCAAAACCATACTGCAACTGATAACCAAGCTCTGAATCCCATGCCTCGCTAGAAGTGCTATCAACCTTTAGCGCAGTGCGAGAATCAGCATTGCCACTGGTATAACCATCTATGTCTGTATCACTGTAGTTCAGACCCAAAAATGCACCATGCGCGACGTTTTTCTTGATAAGAAAATTATAGCCAAGCTCATTGTATGCGCTCAACACATCAGCATCCGCATCACTGCGTTCGCTATTGTTGATGATGTTTATGCCGTCATTACCATCCAGTTTTACAGTTCTGTTAACGTCTAAGTCATGTTTAGATAAGCTCAGGGATGTGGTGTTCCACCAAGCCGTGTCTTTTCCGCCCAATAAAGAATATGCCTGAACACCGTAACTCGTATCTTTTTTAATACCGTTTTCGACGGTGTTATTGTTTTGATTGGCCGCTTGCACACCTGCGCCAACACGCCAGCTTGGCTGTACCATATATTCGCCATATAGACCAATATTGGCGCGAGTGCCCTCTTGTACCTCATCAGCATCCACGTAGCTTTGGGAGCCATCTGCCCAAACCTGAGTACGCGACTCAGAATCCAAAGGCTCCGCATCATCGAGAGTATGCAATGCCAAAGAATTGGCGCGTTCTAGCACCGCTGAGTGTGAGTCGGTAGCATTAATTTTTAACGCAGCGCCCACCCGGTTTTGCAGATTGATGGCGCTCTTGGTTGAGGCGATGATATCAGCATTGGTTTGCTCCACAATCAATCTACTGATAATACGAGAGTAGTCTCGCATTCTTTGCAATATGCGTTCTGCGCCAAATGCAGCAGTAAGCACTTCCTCGTTGTCTAATGCAGGGTTATGCCACGTATAGCCGCCTGGAATATCTGGGTTTTCAGTTTGTGTGTAACCATCATAATCAGGCCCAAGGCTCCAGTTAGTAGCCTCAAATCCGACGACCTGCATGACACTATCAAAAGATTCCTGATCGCTGCAGCACCCAACACCATAAGGCTCGTAGGGTTCGGTCTCACCTGGTGCAATAATGGCTGTATTGACCTCTAGTGTAATACCAAGCTCTTTAGCAATACGCAGTGCGTTTTCACGCAAACTTACATTGGCAGCTACTTCGTTGCCATCATTGTCATAAGCATTTCGCCCTGCGTTGGCGTACATTTTGTCGCCTGTAATCAGACTGTCTAGGTTAATCATGCCCAGTGCTGTTGATTTTTCCGCGTCCGTTAGCTGATCAACAAATGCCTTTGAACCATTGAGACCGCCCTCCTCTGCACCAAATGCCACAAACTGAATGTCGTGCTCTGTCTCAATGCCAGTCAGGTTTTTTGTCAACTCGGTTAATACACCAGACCCAGAAGCATTATCGTCCAGTGCCTCTAGGTTTTCGTAATTTGGATAGGCGACGGCAGAATCATAATGTGCACCGACAAATAGCGTTCTGTTGCTGTCAGCACTGCCTTTTTGAGTCACGACAACGTTATTACTCATTAACGTTTGACCTCTGAATAAACCACGAGGCGCTACGAAATCAAAAGTTTGACGATTGACTTGGTTGTTACTGCCATCGATTGTCATACGCTGCTGCATATAATCAGCAGCTTGGACTTCTTTATCTGAACCTGTATAACGACCAGCATAGTCACGGGCAAGTGTCAGCGCCGTTTCTGTACCATAGTCACCGTACTTGGCCTCTGCAAATACTTGCGAGCCTGTAAGCAGTGTCAGCGCCGCAACCACTGAAATCTTAAGCGGTGATAAGTTAGTATCCAAACTGCTTCTCCTTGGTTAAAGAACTGCAATCAATACTAAAAAATAACCTAAAGCAATGCAGTTTACAAGATAAAAGACATATGTTTGTTAATTAACTTTTTAAGCAAAATGGTGGCCCATCAAAAAGCTATCTGCATAGCTATAATCAATACTTACGGATCGCTGTTTAATATTAATTTCACCCTCCATACTGCTGATTTATCGGTTCATTTCGGAATGCTTTACTGATGCTTAGCTTTAGTTATGTCAATGGCATCTAATTGTACTTCTACCACTCGTAGCGCCATTGATTTCCAGTCCAAATTTATATCATCAGTAAACACCATGTGATGACTGATACTCACGTACCCATGTACGATGGCCCAAATATCTAGCGCTATTTGTCTGCGCTCCTCAATAGTAGCACCATCTGGTAGATACGAACCCGCCACCCGTACCAGTTTCGAAAATGCACTGTCTCTGGCTGCAATGGCTTCTTCAGAGGGCTGATATCCTGCATCAGACTCCCCAAAAATCAGCCGATAGTGTGCTTCGTGTTGCTCGCCCACATTGAGATACCCTAGGCACGCCTCTAGCACTTGCTCTTTGTTTGCTCTACCCTCTGGAATCACATCCATGGCTTCACGGACTAAGTTAAATCCTTCTATGTACAGCGCGTCTAGTATGCCCTGCTTGCCTTGAAAGTGGCTATATATACCGATAGTGGATAGACCTGCGCGTTTAGAGATACCACGCACGCTTAAGGCATCCCCGCCTCCTTCTAAGAAAAGCTCTGATGCTGCGTTTAGTATTTTGGTTCTGGCATCCATTAGATTCTCACTAGGTCTTGACAATTATAACAGTGTTATTTTAGTATATAACACTGTTATGCACAAACAGTTATATAAGATTTATATGGATAAATTCAACTTGAGAGTAAGGACGCTATGAGTATTCAACAGCTAGAAACAGATTATCTAATCATTGGTAGTGGCGCGGTGGGCATGGCTTTTGCCGACGTACTACTTACAGAAACAGATGCTAATATTATTATCGTCGATAAACATCATAAGCCAGGTGGTCATTGGAATGATGCCTATTCGTTTGTCACACTGCATCAGCCATCGTCTTTTTATGGTGTTAGCTCACGTGAGCTTTGCGGCGGTATGGTAGACGAGATTGGCTTAAACAAAGGCTTGTCTGAGCTGGCATCAGGGGCAGAAATCATGGCCTACTTTGATAGAGTCATGAAGCACACGTTTTTACCAAGCGGCCGTGTGAAGTACTTCCCGATGTGTGAGTATAAAGGCGACGGTAAGTTTTCATCGTTACTGTCTGATACCAGCTATGAGGTCAAGGTCAATAAAAAAATCATTGACGGTACTTATTTCAAAACCTCAGTGCCAGCTACCCATACTCCAAATTTTGAGATTGCTGAAGGCGTTAAGTTTGAACCATTAAATAACCTACCAAGTCTAACCAAACCTCGTGATGGTTACGTCATCATTGGTGGCGGTAAAACAAGTATCGATGCGATATTATGGCTACTAGAGAACCATATTGATCCAGACGATATAACTTGGATTATGCCCAGAGATGCTTGGTTTATCGATCGTAAAAATACCCAGCCTTCTCGTGATTTTTTCGTTCATACCATGGGTGCACAAGCCACTCAGGCAGAAGCGATTGCTGATGCTGAAAACATCGAAGACCTGTTTGATCGTTTAGAAAAAGGTGGCGTATTAATGCGTCTTGATCCAAATGTGCGCCCTCAAATGTTCCATGGCGCCACCATTAGTAGTGATGAGCTGACACAGTTACGCCGTGTTAAAAACATTGTACGTAAAGGCCGTGTAACCCGTCTAGATACTGATAGAATCTATTTTGGTGATGACAGTGTTGCTACTACCACCAATACCATGCATATCGATTGCTCTGCACGGGCAGTACCAGTGACCGAGACGTACGATGTGTTCAAAGGCAATACGGTGGTCATTCAAACGGTGCGTACCTATCAGCCCATATTTAGTGCCGCGTTTACCGCTCATGTCGAGGCCAACTATGATGACGAAACGATAAAAAACGAGTTATGCCGCGTGGTACCTATACCAAACCATGATACAGACTGGCTGGTGGGTGTGGTGGCACAAATGCAAAACCAAATGCGCTGGTCAAAAGAGCCTGAGCTACGTGAATGGATGATTGGCAATCGCTTAGATGGTTTTACTAAACTGGTACAAGCCAGCGAAGACACAACACCTGAAGAAATGGCCATCCTTAAGCGTCTAAAAGCAGCAGGACCAAAAGCTGCTGCTAATATGCCTAAACTGATGGGTGAAGTTATGCAAATAACGGCAGCACGTCAAGCCACCACCGCTAATACCTAAAAAGTAACTATTTAATAATAACTATCAAGAACAACTGTCAAGGAAGCGACTATGCAAGAATTTCAGACCAACAAAACAAACCTAACCCAAGCTCGCCTGCAAGAAACGCCTGTACATACCCTCGGTGATGGCGAAGTACGCGTCAAAGTTGATCGCTTTGCCTTTACCGCCAACAATATTACTTACGCGGTCATGGGTGACCAATTACGATACTGGCAGTTTTTCCCGCCAAATGGCGATGAACCCGAAAAATGGGGCATTATTCCAGTCTGGGGCTTTGCCGATGTTGTGGAGTCCAATAGTGAAGCGCTGCCCGTCGGGGAACGACTATTTGGTTACTTTCCGCCTGCCAGCGAATTGGTGATTACCCCCAAGCGAGTCACACAAACCAGCTTGCTCGATGGTAGTGACCATCGTGCCGAGCTGCCGCCTGGCTACAATATATATCAGCGCGTCAATCATGAACCTGGTTATGACCGTGCCAATGACAATCAGCGCATGCTACTGTTCGTATTGCACTTAACCTCATTTTGCTTACATGATTTATTAAAGCGCAATGACTGGTTTGGCGCAGAGCAAGTGGTGATTATCAGTGCCTCTAGTAAAACCAGTATTGGCCTAGCCTATGGCCTCACTGATGATAAGGACGCACCGCACGTTATCGGCCTCACCTCAAACCGTCATATAGATTTTGTTAATTCCATCGATGCTTATGACAGTGTGCTTAGCTATGACACGCTTGAGCAGATTGATGCAACCAAACCGACAGTCATCGTAGATATGTCAGCCAATACCGATGTGCTTAGCCGTCTACATAGACACTTAGGCGATAATATGCGTTATACCAGTAATGTCGGTATCACACATTGGGACGAACCTCGTCATGTAGACGGTATCATTCAAGAACGTAGCCAGCAGTTTTTTGCGCCCAGCCATGTACAGCAATGCATGAAAGAATGGGGCCCTGAAGAATTTAATAAACGCTCTATACGCTACGTCATGAAAAGCACCGCAAAAACCAATGCATGGCTAAAAATTCAGGAGCTCGACGGGGTTCATGGCTTGCTGGAGGTTTATAAAGATATCTGCGAAGGTAAAATAGCCGCTGATGAAGGTTTAGTAGTCGTCATGGGCGACAATGAATAAAATGACTGGACTATAAAGGCCTGACTATAAAAATTGTTTATTCGTCATTAATAAAAAGTAGAGCGCCTATTAACTAGGCACTCTGCTTTTTCCGTATTGTATTCTAGATTCTAGATGCATACGCCCTACTTACAGTTTTCAAGGTTAATATTCGCGGCTTAATGTACCCAACCTTCCTCTTTTAAATAACTATGTAATCCTTCGGCGAACTGTCTATAACCTGCAGCATTGGCATGAATTCTATCAGATTTTAATGCGTCATCTGACAGAATAGTCGACCAGCCATCAGAGTATAGCGGTATGTCTTCAGCTTCCGCAATATCTTCATACAGTGGGTTATCACTGGCTTTTCCAAACAAGGCGCTGGTACTGAGATGCGGTTCAGCAATCAGGACAACATTAATATTTTTAGATTGCAAAGTATCAGGTGCAATGCGCTGCAATACGTCATTGCCGCCCACACCCAATAATACCAAATCAGGACTTTGCTCAGTGATCTCATTCACTCGAGTCAGTACATCTGCAGAAGTGTCACCATTGACACCCGCATTGATAACCCTCCATTTGCTTAGCTCTGCCAGTACCGTAGGGTATGCTGTTTCAATATTTGCTCCATAGCCATAGGTCAGCGAATCACCAAGTGCAATCACCGTACTGCCTGCAGGTAAAGCCGTTTGCATTGGTTCACTATCACAGCCTGTCATGCCAATAGCTGCAGCAAGTCCTATGCTTGCCAGCGCTAAAAATCTACCACCTAGACTCATATCTGTTCCACTCCTATATTGTCAATAATTGAGCTAAATTTGTTTGAATAAATATGTCAAACTTGCTTAAAATCTATTATTTAACTTTTGTTGTATATCAATCAGTATACGTTGTATAGTTAATAAAGGAGATAGATTACCTGTTCAGCGCAATACCATTGCTACGCGGCTTAGCATAGACAGTGTATTCATCATAAAGTATAACTTTACCAAGAATACGTGAGGTTTTTATGAATAAAACAGCATCTCAAAGTCAGTCTACCGATAACACCCAAAACAAAGAAAGCTCTGAAAATCAAACCCAGAGTCAATCCATAAAAGCATCCGACTCCAATACCAATACCAATACCAATACCAATACCAAAAACTCTACTTCAAAAACAGTAAAAGACACTTTAGAAAAATCTGAGAAAAAAGCACAAAATAAAGCACAAAGTTTCGATGAACTACAGATAAGTAAGGGTCAATATCGCCCAGTGGCAAAGGCCGTTGGCAATTGGCTTGATAATATCAACATGGATGCCCTCAACTACCTCAACGAACAAGCCGAAAATATCTTTTATCGTAAAGGCGTCACCTTTACCGTCTATAGCGATGCCAAAAATATCGAGCGAATGATACCGTTTGACATTATCCCCCGCATTATCGCTGCCAGTGAGTGGCGACAGATAGAAGCTGGTTGTAAGCAGCGCATCACCGCTCTCAATGCATTTTTGCACGATATTTATCATGACCAAGCGATTATGAAGGCCGACATTGTGCCTGCCAGTTATGTCTATGCTAGCGGCTGCTATGAGCCTTGGATGATGGGTATTGAACTGGACAAACCCATCTACTCACACATCAGTGGTATCGATCTGATCCGTGATGAGTCTGGTAAGTTCTGTGTATTAGAGGATAATTTGCGTACCCCGTCTGGTGTCTCATATATGCTTGAGAGCCGTAAAATATCAGAGACGCTCTTGTCTGATATGTTTTCTGACACCCCTATTATGGGCATCAGCGATTACCCGAATCGTCTCAAAGCCTGTCTTGCCAGCTCGACGTCCAAATACGATCCACAAATCGTCATCTTGACGCCTGGTCGCTTCAATAGCGCCTACTATGAACATGCATTTCTAGCACACGAGATGAATGTACCCTTAGTACATGGTTATGATTTGGTGGTTGAGGATAGTAAGGTCTATATGCAAGGTATTCGTGGCAAGGTGCAAGTCGATGTTATCTACCGACGCATTGACGATCCCTATATCGATCCGCTAGCCTTTCAATCTGACTCGATATTGGGTGTCTCAGGGCTGATGAGCGCCTATCGTGCTGGTAATGTCGTTATCGTGAATGCGCCAGGCACAGGTGTGGCTGATGATAAGAGCTTATATCCCTTTGTACCAGATATGATCAAATTCTATTTAAATGAAGAGCCTATTTTACCCAATATAGAAACCTATCAATGCCGTAAGCCTGATGAGCTCAAATACGTGCTTGATAATTTAGACAAGCTGGTCGTAAAAGAAACCCAAGGTTCAGGTGGTTACGGCATGCTCATCGGTCCAACCTCTACCAAAAAGGAGATTGAAGAGTATCGCCTGCGCCTACTTGAAAACCCAGCTGGGTTCATTGCCCAGCCGACTATCTCACTATCTACCAATCCTACTGCTGTCAGCGATGGCATCGCACCGCGCCACATTGATTTGCGTCCTTTTATCCTCAGTCACGGCGATGGCTCGGTAGATATTGTGCCAGGTGGTTTGACTCGTGTGGCCATGGTTGAGGGCTCCTTAGTCGTCAATTCATCTCAAGGGGGCGGTATCAAGGACACGTGGGTCGTTGATGACAGTCACTTGCAGTCTTCGACCAAAAAACCAAACTGCAATGGTCAAGCTGGCAAATGCTCGCCTTTATCATCAGAGACCAATACCTCAGATCATGCCAACTATTATGATCGTCTACAGCCTCTAGAAGCGGGCTATGAGATGCTAGATGACGCACCCATGATTCTGCTACTCTCCACTGCCAGTTATCTAATATGGCTAGGCCGATACAGCGAGCGCCTGTATTACTATGATGATGTCATGAAAAAACTGGTCAAAGACGATCTCAAAAAATCACAGCTGAAGCACTTAATCGGCCATTTAGGTTTTGACGCGGATGCGGATGAATCGTTTAAGACCATGAAAGCGCAGATGCTGTCTGATTTGGAACGAAATATCATACCGAACATCGTTCAATCGATAGATGACAATGTGCAGGAGGCCAAAGGCGTCATTGGTAAAGATACTGCTGAGTTATATAACTTGATTAAGCGGCTCTCAAGTGCTGGTACTTATCGTGCTGCGACCTTGCAGCTACATGCATGTAACGCCGCTATGAAACAAGAGCACCCGACAGTGACTTGTTTCTGGCAATTAGGGCGTCATTTTGAGCAGCTTGAGCGGGCTGTGCTACTGGAAGAGGACTCAATAGAAGTCAGTCTTGAATTTAAGTACTGGATCAATGAGCTGCCAGAGAACACGCGCTGGCGTGAGCTGACACGTCTGGCCAATCAGATGATTAGATCGAAGAAATTTAGTGATTTTGAGCTGATTAGCAAAGAGTTTAATATCATTTTGCGTCAAGGTGTCTAGCCGAAAAATGATGACAAGCGCTAATGATACAGTCAATTCGATAGGGTTTGAAAGCAAGGAAGGCACGTAAAGGCACGAACAATAGCAAACTAAGCGAGCCTGACACTGTATTCGATTTATATGGGATTGACTATACATATGGAATAAACAGAAACATAGGAAGCTATCATGAAACTTCAAATCAGCCATCAAACCAATTACTACTACGGCGAGCTTGCACAGCGCAGTGTACAGTATATACGTATGACCCCAATGCAGATGCCGCATCAAATTATTCATGAATGGGAGGTAATGCTCCCTAAAGTGGCGACCAATCAAAAGGATGGCTTTGGTAATGACTGGCTCACGCTAAGCCGTAATGAGGCGCATAATAATTTGCAAATGCAAGCGTCAGGTATCGTGGAGATTGATACAGAGACCCAACGTTTAGAGGATATGGCTCATGTCCCCTATCTGCTGTTTACCGTACAAACGCCATTGACCAAATGTTCACAAGAGATGCGTGAGTTTGCAGCGCCTTATCTAAAGAAACCCACCCATGACAGCCTAAAGGCGATGGCTAATGCCCTCATCATGAAAATGCCTTTCGTAAAGGATGTGACCCATGTAGGTACGACAGCTGCTGAGTCTTTTGCGACGAGCGCTGGCGTGTGCCAAGATCATACTCATGTATTTTTAGGCTGCTTACGTGATCAGCATATTCCAGCCCGCTATGTATCAGGCTATCTGTATGACGATACCGAAAACCACATGGCAAGCCATGCGTGGGCAGAAGTGTGGTTAGATGGCTACTGGTATACCTTTGATATATCAAATCAGCTGTTTCAACCAAGCTCTCACGTCTACGTCGCTATTGGTAGAGACTACTTAGATACAGCCCCTGTACGCGGTGTACGTATGGGCGGCGGCTATGAGAATCTTTACAGTCAAGTATTGGTCACGCGACTATCATAGCCTGATACCTTTTATGTTCACTATCAAGGATGTTTTATGACTTATTGTGCTGCCATTCGCCTAAAAGATGGTATGGTTTTCGCTAGTGATACTCGCACCAATGCAGGTGTCGATCATATCTCAACGTTTAGAAAGCTGTATCAGTATGGTATTGAAGGTGAACGCGTGATGGTGCTACAAACTGCTGGTAGTCTGGCCACATCACAAGCGGTATTTACCAAGTTGCAGCATGATATTGACCAACGCTATGAAAGCAATCTCAATACTGTACTCACGCTGTTTGATGCCGCGCAAATGGTAGGCGAATGCATGCGTAACGTCATGAACCATGCTAAAACGGTGGCTAACGATGATAACGGCAGTCAATTTACCAGCTCATTTATGTTGGGTGGACAAATAAAAGGTCAGCCGCCCGAGTTATATATGATTTATCCCGAGGGCAATTGTATTAGGGCCACCAAAGACACGCCTTTTTTTCAACTGGGTGAAAGTAAATATGGCAAGCCAATTCTGGATCGGTCTGTCACATACGACACCGATATTCAGCATGCTGCGCGTGCATTAATGCTGTCATTTGATTCCACCATTCACTCCAACCTATCAGTAGGCATGCCGATAGATTTTGTCATTTATAAAAGTGACAGTTTAGAAACACCTGAAGGTCGTCGTATTGATGAGAATGATGAGTATTTCAATACCATTCGTCGGCAGTGGTCAAAGGCGCTACGCAATATATTGGTTGAGCTGCCTGAGTATCCTGATAATTATTGGAATAAATAGCTCAGTATAAGAACACGCCATTTATATATCTTTTGCACTAAAAAAGCCCTTTGTCTAATGCAAAGGGCTTTTTTATTATCAACTAATAATCAGGCAATAAAAAACCGGAGTAACGCTGAATAAACAGCCCTACTCCGGTTTTGCTTTAAAGGCCTTGAATGCCATCATAATGATGTCGCACTCAATTGTTGTGTAATCTACCTCATGACCTGGTACATGGAAGACTCACTGGACTGCACCTAGATAAAGGCCCTAGTGCATTAGCTCAATCACGATTGCGTGATTGAGCCAGCGAGCTAATGACACTAGGGCCTTTATCTAGGTATTAGCAGGACTGAAACAGTCTTCCTTGGGTAAAATGTAATGGCTTGACTCGTGGACGACGCAACGTCGCCCCTCACCGTAAACGGTGAAACGCTAAATATCACAACCCGTTAAGTGTGCCTCATAACAGTTAGTACTGTCAATACATAATTGACCCCTCTTTTTGCTTGCGACATCTGTTGTCGCCACCTATTTATTTTGTGACAAAAGTCCTTGATGTTTTTTGTAAAACGCGGTTACATAGTAATCAAAACTTTACCGAAACATTCATTGTAAGCTGACAAAATAAAAATTAAGGCAAATTTCTATGAGTCTGTCCTTCGCACAAATCCAGCAAGCTTGGCACGCTCAAGACCCTAGCTTGGTTGATAAGTTATGTTTATTAGCAACACAAGTTGATGATGTTCCTGAGTCGCCCATCCCCGAGCACGAACTGACATTTGAGCGATTTTTGGACAAAATTCTAAGTCATCAGTTTCGGGAGCAAAACCCCGAAGTACAGTTTGCAGAGCGTGTGGCAATGATTGCCAAGCTTGAGGCAGACGAAGGCATTTACCCTCTTCCTGATCGTTACAAAATCCATTTAATATTGACCGCACTGTGGGAAGATGGCAGCGCGTATTCTAGAACCATATTAAAACAAGCCATTACAGCTTTACCAGTCAGCTATGGTGTGTGGAAAGGTTTAAAGCGCATTTACAAGCAAGCAGAATTTTCTCAAGATTATGAGATATTTGGACAAATTGCCGCCAAGATTGATTTACAACGCTTCAATCAAACCGCTGATTCTACGGTCAGCCTCGCCACCAAAACCTATATGAGCCTCAGAGCATGGCGTTATCTGCGGCAGTTGGGTCAGCAAATGCCAATTGGCTATATTGATGCTGCTGTCTCTGTACTCGCCAGCTATGACGAAACCATGACAGCTGGCAGCCCTGAACAAACAAACAGCTGGGTGCTCAATCACATCTGCTTCCACAACAGCCTTGATTATGGCGTCAATCGATTCATCAGTCGCTCACCTCGCAAGCTCTTTGATGCAAAAGGTCGCGCGTTTGCTGAGGCATGGCAACGAGACCCTGAACCACTTATTGAGTTGCTAGCCATCGCCAAAAATGAGGCTGTCAGACAGTTCGCAACCGATAGCCTAAAGTATGATTTTAAGACCCAATTACGTGATGTGAGTGGTGCGACGCTACAATATTTATCTGCCGGACAAGCGCACAGCAAAGCGCGTGATGAGATGATTGTTTGGCTATTAGAAAATTCACCGCATTTTGAAAAGTCTAAATTTCAAACATTAGGCTTGCATCAAGTCGTACTGCAACTACTTCATTCACACTATCCTGCCGCCTATCAATATGCGATTGGCTATGCCAAAAGCTATGCCCAAGACTTATCGCTTACTGAGCTGATGCTACTGGCCATGTCAGATTATGAGCCTGTTAGAGAATTTGCCATCAACAATATCTTAAGTCGTAATCCTGTTGCTGATATCGGTGTCAACGGTTGGGGTCAGCTGTTAGACACAGAGCATCACTATCAAACCGCGAGCAAACAACTTAGCAAACACTTTACGCGACGTGACTTGAACCCTGAGTGGTTTTTCGAACGACTGACTAGCGGTAGAACACACAGCGTAAAGTTTGCGATAAAAAAACTGCCTGAGCTTTATAGCGCCAAAGAGCTAGGGACTGAATACTTTATTCGCGTTGCCCAGCAGCTAGACATACCAGAGCAACACGACTTCTCTGCTCATAATGGCAGTTACTGTAATGACAGCGACTGCATGGACTTTGCGTTGGATCAGCTCAGACGTTTGGATTTGAGCCAAGTAAACGCTGCCGTGTGGCAAATGCTGTTATTAAATCCACTATCGCAATCCACTATTACCGATTGGTTTGATGAAGATGTACTGTCAGCAGCAACGCTTGATATGAGCTATTGGCATGCACTTGCCTATGAGCCTGATTGGCAAGTGAGTGAATATATTGAACAATTAAAATCTGCTGACACTTCTATTAAAAACTGGCAAAAGCACTTGGCCTTTGATGAGTACTTAGCAGAAAACGTGCGGGACTGGCTATCTGATGTGCGTCGGTTTGCGCCGATAGATTTAGGTTTCGACTGGCTTATGAATCTTGCGCATAGCGATCAGGCACTCTATCGTGAATTTGCGATTGAACGCATTAACAAAGGGTTCTTGCCTGCCGACTTTGTCGCTTATCTTGACAGCAATGCAGGCGACTCTACTGACAATGCTTCCAGTAATAGCACTGACAATAAAGACTCAAATAGCGATGCTGCTACTGAAGTAGATTTAACCGGCCAACGCTATCTATTCACAGGCAAGATGCAAAGCATGACTCGTGGCGAGGCCGAAAAAGTTGTGAAAGCGGCTAATGGTGCCATCAGTGGTGCTGTCAACGGCAAGTTAGATTACTTAGTCATCGGTGATGATGGTTCACCGTTATACGGTAATGGCCGTAAAGGTAGCAAGCAAGTTAAAGCCGAAAGCTTAATCGCTGATGGTGCGCCGCTAAAGATTATTTCCGAAACCGCTTTTTTACAGATGCTGAGTGGTCAATCGAGAGAGGTATCTGAAGACGATACTTTTGCAGGTGCCAATGCACTTTGGCATATGGCAACAGATGATGCTACTGCACCTATCAGTGAGCTTGCGATCAGCTACCTCAGTCATCATCATGAACAGATTTGCATGGCATTGACAGACAGACCAGTCGATCCCGATGCGATTATCCCTTCTTCATTCTTTGATGCGGAACGTGTCATTCCTTTATTGCAACACCGTAATAGCCAGCTGCGAGAATTTGGCTTATTACTGAGTGAGTATGAAATGGCGACGTGGCAACCAACGCCAGCCCTATGGCTGATGATGGCAGAATCCCCCTATACACATATTACTCAACTGTTAAAGCGTGCGCTATTGGATAAGCCATCCGTTGCCAATCGACGTTATCACATCCAGTCATCACAATTGAACGCTGGCATGCTGAACGCTTTGATTGAAAGCAAAGCGCGAGTCGCTCGCCAAATCGGCATCACCTTGCTGCAGCGTCATGCCAATTTCCAAGATGTGCAGTCTTTATATCGATTGACCCAAAGCACAGACCGTGAAGTACGTTATGCCGCCGTGACCATGCTATGGAAACACTACAAGGCGCGTCACGTATCCCCAAACTGGCAGCCAACCAGTAGCGATAGTAAAGATAAAGATGCTGTACGAGACAAAGACAGCCGCGCACAACCAGTCATAACAGAGCAGTCAGATAAACGTTTGGCAAGCTTGCCTGCAGAGGTCGATCAGCTACTAATGCTACTACGTCGTGGTCTATTCGAGTTACCACCTGGTCGTCTAGGCGGTTCGCAAGAGCCCAATGTTAGTGACAGCAGTAAGCATAAACAACAACGCTACTCAGATAAAAACTCAGCATCACCACAGTCATCAGAGACAGCTGAGTCAGATAGCAACATCACGCTAAAACCTATATCTGCGAGTCGTGCCAAACTGGCATTGATTGAGACCTTTCGTGATGTGGCATTGGCTGACAGCACCTTTGCGGCGCTCATTATGCCCACACTGTTCACCTTTACGCACTCGGCAGGCAAGATGGAGCGTCATGCGTGTTTGGTTGCTGTCACACGGTTATTGCATCGCTATCCTGAGCTATCTAAAAATCTGCAGCCAGTGGCATCTGCTTGATGGCTTTTGCAAACAGATATAGATAAAAGATACTTAAAAAATATGACGTCACCTCAACTGAGATAACACCATGAAAACAATAACACTCCCCTATTGGGGTCAAATTATTGGCTTAGTCAGTAAGGCCAACAGTACTCAAGCGGCAACTCAAAAGACAACCAAGCAAGATGGGCGCAGTCTTTTTATTACTCGCCAGCAGCAAGCAGCTGCCACGGTCTTATACGTCCTCGATCAACAAGGTGAGCAATTTAGCTTATCGACAACTGCGCTGCCTTGTGCGATGCAAGCCATCACCGAGATAGATGACAGTACTATTGTTATGATTGGTGATGATGGTCATCTTTACCAAACGGATTGGCAAGCAAAGAAAGTTAAGAAGACCAGTGCCAAATCCTTGCTCGATGCACCTGAAAATAATAACAATGATATAGGCCGTGCCGTAGCAATGGCACCACTACAAGATGCATTGGCTATCTTATATCCAAAACACATCGTGGTATGGCCTTATCAGGACAGTCAAGCCAGCAGTACTGTCATCATTGAGTCTTATTCGTCTTCTATAGCAGCATCAAGTAAGGAGTCTGCATTAACAGCGCTAGCAACCTCAAATGATGGCTCGTGGTTAGTCGTGGCAGATAAAACAGGAGCTGTTAGTAGCTATCAATGGACCTCAGAGGAAGCCCAGCTCAATCTAAGCTGTCGCAAACAGCTCCACCAAGGTAAAGTAAACGCGCTTTGTTTTGAGCCAGTCGGTCAGTACTTCTTCTCAGCAGGCGCAGATAAGTGCTTATACCGTACACATGTCCAAGGCGATCTACACCCTGTTGATAGAGCCAAGTCTAGCCAACACAGCGAAATGATCACAGCGCTTTGTATCTCAGACACACGGTTATTCACTGCCGCCGATGACAAAAGCGTTAAGTCATGGGCATTTGATAAGGGTCAACCAAATAGCTGTAAGGAGGATCTAACCAAGGCTCGACAGATCGTCTTATCTTCTTATGCTGAACAACCAACGCTCATCGTAATCAGTGCCGATCAGAGCTTACGTTTCATACCTATTGACCATACTCAAAGTACGTCACAGAATAGCACCTCACAAAATAGCAAGCTATTACCAGTCACTTATATCATCAAAGACGGCTATCAAAGAATCGGCCAATTACTGACAGACACGTCAAATAATAATGATGTGTCGTTTAAAGAAGGCTTGGCGCTGCTACAGGTACAAGCAGATAACCAAACGTTAGAGCTGGTTAAAAAATTACTTGCTGATAGCGACACACTCACGGCCAACCAAGTATTACAATTGGTACAGTGGATTGCTACTACTAATCTTGATAAAACTGCACAGGTTTTAGAGCAGCAACTAAGCTCGGCGCACAGTGTAAACGTACGCCTTGCTGCTTTTCATGCCTTGGCCGACCGCGCAAGTACTTCGAAGCGCCCGCTGCATTATTTAGAAGAAGCCTTTAAAAACCGTTACTACGAAGAGGTGGTGGCTTCTGCGTTACAAGGTTACCTAAAGGTCGCGATGAAGGATGCCACAAGCCAGCGCCGCATCTTGCCTATTTTAAGAGAAGCGTTGTCACACAGTTTTGCGAATATTCGCAAGCAAGCATTGGCCTCACTCGAGACGCTGTTGCCAGAGAACAGTCCTCAAGCAGATTTGATGGCATTAGACTGCAATCAGTCAGACATTGTCCAATCAGGGCTGATTCGTCTGTATCAGCGCGGCATGCTAAATCACCTTGAAGTCTCGCGTCAATTGATGCTGCTACAGAATCATCGTAATACAGAGATTAGGCAAACAGCGTTTTACGTCTCATTGCTGTCTCAGCCTAAGTTGATAGAGGCGTTGAAACAGCAAGGTGACACACAAACATTGCGTACCCTGTCTGATTTTGATGACTTTCGCTTACTACGTGGCACGCTACTAGATAATGCTAGTAGCACAGCGGCGAATGATAATAATGTTAAACAATCCAATGAGGAGATCCGTTTAACCTTATCCACGCAAGACTTTATCTCGCAAGCAGATAATACCCAAGCATCTAAGTCTAAAAGTAAGGCTAAAACGACCAAATCCAAGAAACCTACTGATGAATCTATAAATCTAGGCAATGATACGTTAGAGCCCTTATTACAAAGCTTAAGCAATAGTCATGAAGATATCAGTTTCCGAGCGGCTTATGCGCTGGCTTGCCTACAAGACAAACGTGCGTTTGGCACCCTGATTAGTCTGATGAGCACGGATGACAGCGCCATCATCCGTGCTGGTGTGGCTACCGCGCTTGGTCATTTAAATATAGAAGACGCCAAAGCAGTCCTACCGACATTACTAGACGATAAGGACGCTGGCGTGCGCCAAGTCGCCATGCAAGCCTATGGCAAATTGGCAGACAATATATTGTCTTGGGCAGCGACGGGTTTTGCTTCTAAGCATCAAGATATTCACGAGCAGTCTTTAGCACTGTTTTTAAAGCATGTTGCACCAGATAGCTCAAATAGTGGTAATAGCAGTGACAAAAGCACTCAGATGTCGTCAGAGATGACAGACATACTGCTACAGGCATTGAACAACCCTTTTACCAGTATTCGGTTAGAAGTGGTTAAAGTTCTATTAAACCGCCAATTTAAACACTCATCTGACACTATTTCTAAAAATGTTTCTGACAGTGCTATCGTTGATATTATCAAGCTATTGCAGCAAAGCCTCTTTGAAGATGTGCATCAAGTTGCGATAGAAGAATGGCAACGACTGTTGCTAGCGATGAATTCGAAGCATAAAACAAATAAAGTTGAAGAAACTGATAGTCAAAAGACCAATCAAGCCGTCTTAACCCTGTTTTTTGCAGATACGTTTGCCGCTATCCGTAAGCAAGCCTTTGACATCGCACTTAAGCAAAGCAAGCATTTAGGGTTTGCTGACGTCATGTTAAACGCGATTGCCAGCCCTTATACTGATACCAAGCAACTGGCCCTTACGACAGTGCAAGCCAGAGCGAATACGACTCAGCTGACACAGTTGATGCCAGCTCTCGTGGCTATGTTCGCTGATGACAGTATTGAGCTACGTAAACAAGCTTTGACGGTCGCTTTGGCGCTGACAGACTTACAGCCTACTATTTTAGCCGATTACAATAACACCAATGATCAACCGAATCATCATGAAGCATTGATTACCGCAGCCTTAAACAGCCCTTATCCTGATATTCAGCTAACAGTCGCTAAACTACTGGCCAGTCAATCGCGCTTATATGCTGACGAAGAACAGGCACAGCGGAGTGATGAACAAGCGTATCAAGTCTTTAAACACTATCTAGAACTGCCTATGCCTTCTCAAGGCAAGAAAAGTGACATCTATACCCAGTGGCACAGTCATGTTAGCCAAGCACTGTCTGGCTTGTCTAAACTGGCATATCCATCAAAGCATGATGCACTAGGTTGGTATGCTAAATATCTACACCACCCTGATGCTGATTTTAAACCTCTTGCACCAAAGATTACGCAGATAGCTTCTTTTGCAGACATTGATCTACTGGTGAAATGGCAAAAAGATGAGCGCGCCATTATCAGTCAATCAGCCAGTTTGTGTTTGGCTATTTTGGGTGATGCTCGCGGGCAATACTTCCTTACTCATAACATAAGAGACGAAACAGACAATCTGAGTACGCTTGTTGCACCGATGACGCCTACGCATTGGCTACAAGCGCAGCACGGCTTGACCATCACTCATGCCCGTCAACTACAGCCTTTGTTTGAGTCAGAGTCCTATGCAGTAGCAGCCAGACTGTTATTGATATTTAATGACTTACAAGATGACTGGCAAGATAGCCTGCAAGCTACTAAAACAGACACTACTAGCACTGGTCGACCTAACCAGCTGATAGAAGCGTTAAGCTTTGCAGATAATGACACGGCAGTAGTCTACGCCAACATACTCGCTCGTTACCCAAATGACGTACAACACACTAATAATCAGCCAGCACTATCGTCAACGTGGCAGTACCTAAGTGATTACTTGTCACGTCAATTAGGCAGTGTTTTATCTTCTCACTCTGAAGTCATCACGATGATGATGGATGCCATGCCAAACACGGCAGATAAAGGTGGTGTTAAAGGACAGTCGAATAATACGGCCTCTATCCGAGCAAGTATCCTGACAACCGTCAGTACCGAAAACTTACAACAGCTCGCCAACCTCAGTCGACATCAGCAGCCATTGGTACGCGTCCAAACTATCGATGTTATCTGCCGCTTATCTGAATTACTGGCTCATGACTATTATGACGATGAGGACGATGTTTTTGAGACATTACAAAAATGGCAACGCAGTTTGCAGGCATTGTTAAGTGCTCACCCAGTTACGGCCACCGTTAATATGGCAGGCGATAGCTCTTCTACTGATAAACAAGACAGTTCTGAGGTGCATTATCCATACCAGTCTCTTGCCTTTGGTGCTTGGATTGGCGTCATACGCGCAGGCGATGATTATTATGCTAATAGCAGCACCACAGACCAAGCCATTCGAGGGCTAATGTGGCTTGCTACTCAATCATCGCAGCTTAACACCAATAACAACACTAATAACGATGAGGACTGGCGAGATAGTACCAGTCGCGTGTTGTTGCCACTACTCAACCACAGTAGTTTTGACACTCGTGAGTTGGCTTGGGCATGCTTGTATAAGCTGGATATGCCTGCCAAAAAGCTGGCTGACTATGCCATGAGCACGCCCTACCGTGACATGGTAAAACGCGGCTTGGATTTATTGTTAGATACCTCAAATAACAATGCCGTACAGCAGCAAAGCAAACCATCGGATACAGCTACTGTCAGTAGTAGCGCTGATCAACAACTCATTGATTTGTTAAAAACCAATAATCACACCTTAGCAGAAGAGACCTATCAGCTGCTAAAAGGCCGACTAGGCCATCTGCCAGCCAGCTTGCTTGGGCTACAGACTTATTGTCAGTCGTTACTGCCTCAGATCGTTGCTGAATGGAAACAAGTCATCGTCACGCCCTTTGCAGACAGTCAATCGCCGTCAGTGCAGCGTCAAGACAAACTGACGTTTTTGCTGCATGCCATCAAGAGTGATGATTGGAATGCAAAATATCAAGCACTGAGTCAACTGGTCGAGTTTTATGACGTACTCTTTGCGGACAGCACGCTATTTGATGACTTGTTTGATTTTGCTGAAGATGCTCAGTCCAGTAATGAGAGATATCGTAGCTGGAAATTACTTACTGAGGCACTCACCTCGTACCAATTCATCAATAAAAACACTTTAGAGGGTCGTTTAAATAGCAGCTTTGATAGTGGTTTAGAGAGTAGCTTTGATACTGCGACTGCTGAACAGGTCACCAATGAAGCGCACTTACGATTATTAGCCTTACTGGACGATACCCATATCAACAAACCTAAGCAGTTTATTTATTGGGATATCGCAGACCTACGTAACACGAATCTCGTGGCGCCATTACTACAGCGTTTAGAAAGTCTGTTTGAGCACACGCCGCAAAAAAATAAAGAAGAGCGTAAATACTTATTTGATACCTTAGTAAAAATCAGTGGTTACGATCAAAAAATTGAGGATTATTTGGACGAGCGTGAAGACACCCGCTGGTTACAACGTCAGCACCCTAGAGACTCGCAAGTCTTGCTGTCACTGTTTACTACGCTTATGAATCATAGTGATTATGCGCTTGCCGCACAGCTATTACCGTCACTGGCATGGGTACAATCGGGCGATAGCGATTTATCCTCGCGCATTGATACTGCTTTGGCGCTCGCCTACGAGCAGATGCCAGCTAACCATACCTTTAAATTGGTCGAGGCACTGGCATATCGGGCCAAAAGACGACATGGTAGTATTGCCTCATTACAAAACGCTCTGCGTAATAAAGACGCCGATGTACAATTTGCCGCGGCTGAAGGACTGGCTAAATGTGGTCATGCTGATGGGGTCAATATCTTGATGGCCACGATCGATTATAACCCTGATGCTGAATTCCGCAGCTGCAGTGTGTTAGCCATTGGCGAGCTACTAGGCAGCAATAACAATCAAAATGCTGACTCGCCTGCGGACAACGCTGATAAAAACTTACAGGTTCATACCTTATACAAAGCCTATGATAAGTTAATCAAACTGGCCGAGGACGACGAGCACTACTTACAAGACGTGGCCAGTGAAGCCTTAGGTCGCCTTGCACAAGGTGGTGACTTTGAGCATAGTCCGCATATTTTTGAGCTATTAAAATTGCACTTGTCAGACCCCGCAATCCATTTCACCAATCCCGGCATTGTCCATTGGCTAAATGGACTGCGCTGGCTCAACACAACGCCTGCTTGGGAAGAAATACGCCACTATATACGCATTCATCTTGATAAAGCCATATTTTTCCGTCCACAAAGGCATGCGGTATGGCTACTACAGATGAATAATAACGATGCCAATAAAGCATTAATATTAGATATTTTAAAGAAAAATAATTTAGACTGTGCTGTGCTTATGGCGGCTTACACTGCGGCACAGAAAACTTGGGGCAGTCTCGCATCGCAGGTTTACCCTTATGATTGGGCAGCCATTCAAAGCCATAATAATGACTTTATAAAAGAGACTGAGCATTTGAGTCTAAAGCGTATCATTGATAATAGCAGCATCGATGAGCTGGCAGCATTTATCACCCAGCATGGCGCGCACTTACCAACCGACACCTTGGTGGCACTGCAAAATGCCATTATGGCCAAGCAAGACATGCCAACATCGCAGCTTACCGCGTTGATTACCAGTAGTAACACACTGACACAGCATATTGGACTGTGCTATCTGACCCAATATCCAACTAACTATTTAGACAAAGAAATGGTTGCGACGTTGCAGCAGCGTTTTGACACTGCAAGCGAGCAATGGCACACGCTTATCGACACCATCAACCGCAGTCCAACGACCATCAATAATAGTCAGTGGATAGATATGGTTGAGCAAGTGGGTGGCACCATCAGACAACTGGTTTGGCTAATCATGCGTCATATAGCCATTACAACTGCTAAAGGTGCTATCGACAAAGCGGCTACTAAGCAGATCGTGGCAATGCTTGATTGGCTCAATGATTCTCGTCAACCATTGACCATCACCTCCATTCCACTGCTCTCTACGACTGTTAGCGGTTGGTGGCAGCAAGCGCTGTTAGGACTACTGGCCAGACCAGTCGCTGACGATAAGGTGTTATCAAATATAGTGCCAACATTGAGCAGCGTATCAACTACGGTTCGATCGCTGCTCACTTATGACAACCAAGCCTTACTATCAACGCTACTAACTCGTATTGAACAAAGCGGTACATCTACCCAAAAATCTATAATAACTGTAGTAAAGAATGCGCTGAAACATAAGGGCTCGTCTACCGAGATACCAATCCATCAACAGCTGCTACAGTGGATCAGAGCCAAAGACGCTGATGCACTCTATCATTGTGCGAGTAATGACAACATGGAGATGACGGTTCGCATCCGTGCTATCGAAGCGCTTGGGCAGCTACATGATCCAAATATTGAACAATGGCTGACGACGCTCATGGCACATGAAAACTCAGACATTCAGAAGCTTGCTTATAAAGTACTACGCCGCTGGCAACGTGCCATGATACGAGCACAGCAAAAACGTCCGTCGTCATCCATCGCAGCACAAAGTAGTCAGGACAGCAGTCAAAAAAGCAATCAGGGTGAAGGAGACAGTCAATGACTATAGACAATCAATTAGACCA
Source organism: Psychrobacter sp. SZ93C1 (assembly GCF_015864635.1). Lineage (NCBI taxonomy): Bacteria > Pseudomonadati > Pseudomonadota > Gammaproteobacteria > Moraxellales > Moraxellaceae > Psychrobacter > Psychrobacter sp. SZ93C1. The sequence goes on from NZ_JADYWY010000005.1 coordinate 196,206, forward strand.
AGCATCAGAAACAGAGTCAGAAGTAGTAGCAAACACTGATGGCCTGATGATGCAGTTGGACTACGCCGCACCCAGCCAAATCAGTCAAGTTAGCGAATCGTCAGATTCATTGTCGGAGGCGCAAACAAGCGAACACACTCAGCATGTGGCACTATTTGCTCAGCTGAATCGATCAGAGGTTAACTTCCACGGTAAGGTCAAGTCTCCCCTTGTCTTTCGTGACAGTTTGCTAGCGCTGTTTGATGTGGTGAGTAGTGATTATCGCTATGTACCAAAAGACCGCTCAGCGTATACGGTATTTATGCAGATGCGCCGTGCTAGCAGCAATAAAAACCTATTTACTGCGCAGCGTGATTATTTCACGTGGTTGTTCGACAATGACCCACTTGCCTTTTGTATTTTGGATCCGATTATTCAGGTGCATGAGCAAGGTGTTAGCTTTGAGGTGTTTAGCCGTGATGAAGGCTGCTATGCTCAACTGACATTGACCAATGAGATTTTTGATCAAAGTACCAAACCCACCCTTGGCACAACAAGCATTGATTACAGTACGGCCTTATTTAACGGTATTGAGAAAATTCGCAATCATCAACAAACGATATTAGACATTGGTCATGAAGCGGTCGGCTTACAGTTACTCGAAACCATGCCAGAGACCGCTGAAGCAGATACTGATAGTACAGTAACCACGCCCACCGTAAAAAAACAGATCATAGAAAAGCGCATCAATGTGCCCAAAAGCTGGATCAGAGCACTGCTGCAAGTACAGTCTGCAGGTCAATTACCACAAGACACCATCCATCTTGATCCAATCGCATTGTATAACGTACTGTTTGAGCTGCGTATGCATGCTGATATCAAAGGCAAGCGCCGCGGACTGCTAATTGAGCTTAGACCGCAGCAGCTGCCAGTGATTATATTAGAGCCTTTTGACATCACTGTCACAAGCCAAGTCAGCCAACAGCAAAAGCCTTATCAAGGTCAACAAGCAAAGCTCATTCGCTTATGGGGTCGCCGTCGTCTCAGCCTATTAAAACGTCTTTTGCCGCATACTGATAGCGTTTCGGTGTCGTTACTGGGTCAAGGCATGCCAAGCTATTGGACACTAACAGGCAAAGGCTTTCATTTCACCTTTGCCATGACAGGCTTTAGCCAAGCCAATTGGTCACAGTCATTAAACTTTGACTTGTTACTACCCAAGCGCCCACAGCAAAACACACTCAGCGCGGACAGTAAGCAAGCACGTGAACAAGTAGCAGAAAGTACTGATAGTGGTCTAGTAAAGGTAGTTGATATCCTTACTCGCTGCCCAAGTACGGTAGACGCATTAACCCAGCAGCTATCAACGCAAGAGTCAGAATCAAAATCAGCGCCTGTTACGCAAGCACAAGTGCGACAGTGGCTGCTAGCGGGAACGCAGCAAGGCTTTATTCGTTATGATATTGCGCAAAAGAGCTACTACTATCGTCCATTGACGCAGACACCGCTTGATATGGCGCAGTTTGCTTACCACAATGAGGCAGAAAAACAAGCCTTTGATTTTATTGGCCGTGCGGATGCCGTGCAGAAATTCTCTGTTGAGACTGTCGCTACCAAAGGCGTGAGCATCAGTGCTGACATCTATGTTGAAGAGGATCGACGTACTTACCATAGTCAACTACAACTGGGCGATGAAGCACTGGTCAGCCGAGCAGAATGTAGCTGTCCTCAGTATTTACAGCATCGACTCACACAAGGTGTGTGTGCGCATCTTATCGCATTACGTCTGAGTTATAACAATTACGACAGTACCACTGCCAAAAATGACAGCTGGCATGACACCCGTATATTGAGTCAGCGTGTGCCTGTTCGTCACTCTATTCGCCATTCCACTAAAGCTGCCACTCAGTATAAAAACGAGGCAATCATAGCACCTTCAGATTTGGTGATGGACTTATCTGCATTGGCGCAGCCCTCAGAACCATCATTAGATAATAAGACAGACAATATCAAAGACAAAGCGATTGCCGCAACAGATGAGACCTGCATTACTTATATCTATCTGACCATTGCACATAAAAAAATAACGATTGAGCAGACCACGGGTGATGACAGTACGCATCAGCACTTCGTTTTTAACCAACCTGCTCAAGCCAAAGCGGCTTATTTACAACATATTGCCAGATTTGAAGCCAAAGGCTTTATCGAAAACCAAGGGGTGTAAGGTATGACGACGCAGACAGAGCAGCAGAATGATTATATAACCCCTGTGCCTAATGCCACGCCCTTTGAGCGACAGTGGCAGCAACTATGGCAAGATATTGAGCTAGCAGGCGGACGCTATCAATACGTTCAGCAGCAGCTCGTCAGCCAAGGCTTTATGGTAGACCGCCAACCTGTCGATAACATGAGCCCAAAAGAACGGGATCGCTATAAAAAAGCCTTGAAAAAAGAGGCGGCAGAAGAAAGAATCCTCAAAAAATCAGCATGGCAAGCATACAAAGCCCACCATATTGTCCATCTTGGTTACCAAGTCTACTGGTCAGATGACACCAGTGCGGATAAATGGGATATCAAAGATGCGTCCAATCGCCTTATTGAAAATAAGCTACCACTACTCACCAAACATACTGAGCTGGCAGAAGCGGTTAACCTAAGCGTACCCCAGTTGAAAGGACTCTGCTATCAAAGGGACGTCGCAACCAATCTAGCCTACTCGCATTTTACTATTACCAAACGTAATGGGTCGCCGCGTCAAATTTGGTCGCCCATTCCGCGCTTAAAATTCGTGCAACGTTGGATTTTGAATCAAGTCTTAAACAACTTAACGACGCATGATGCAGCACATGGTTTTGTTCGTGGCAAATCTATCGTGACCAATGCAGCCGTACACAGCAACAGTGAGCTGCTTATTAAGCTTGATGTCAAAGACTTCTTCCCTAGTGTGAGCTGGCGCCGCGTCAAAGGCGTGTTCCGTCATGCAGGTTATCAAGAACAAATATCCACGCTACTGGCGCTATTGTGCACCGAAGCACCCAGACAAATCATCAAACAAGATGGCGTTACCTACTATGTGGCATTGGGTGATAGAGCTTTGCCACAAGGTGCACCTACTAGCCCTGCACTATCCAATATCGTCTGCTTAAATTTAGATCGACGCTTAACGGGACTGGCTGACAAAATTGGCTTGCGCTATAGCCGCTATGCCGATGATTTAACGTTTAGTTTGCCAGTATCCAATCAGAAATCCAACACTGCAAAGAGCAATTCAGACACTAAGCACAACCAATTGATTGGTCAGCTCTTAGGATCAGTGAATAAAATATTGCGAGAAGAAGGCTTTGCACTAAATAATGACAAGACACGTGTGATTCGTACAGGTAATCAGCATAATGTTACTGGCATGGTCGTTAACGGTAGCGGTGTGCCAAGGGTATCACGCCAAATCAAGCGCATGTTACGAGCAGCCGTTCATAACTTAGAGTCAGGCGGCACATTACGCGCCGATGAGACTTTAAATACGCTGTCAGGATATGCTGCTTGGATAGCCTCGGCAGAGCCAGAGTTGGGACATAGTTATCTAGATAGAATTGAGCGTTTGCACGTGCAGCAAGAGACATCTGCATAGATATTTATTTATATTTATAAAAAATGAGTATTAGAAAAATTCTATTTCTAATACTCATTTTTACATCAGTAACATGTAATGATGTAAAGACACTGATATAAATATAGCGCCATTACACCAATAAAAATGGTGCAGTACGGCTGTCTTTTGACTGAGAAACGTCATATGGCGTACCTTGAGCAACAATCATTCCGCCCGCATCTCCTGCCCCTGGCCCGATATCAATGATCCAGTCGCTATTGCTAGCCACTTGCATATCATGCTCAACCATGATGACGGTATTGCCCGCATCGACGAGACCATTTAACTGCGTCATGAGCATAGACACGTCAGCAGGATGTAGACCTGTGGTTGGCTCATCCAATATGTATAGCGTGTCGCCTCGTTGCACACGCTGCAGCTCAGTGGCAAGCTTAATCCGTTGCGCTTCCCCGCCCGATAGTTCGGTGGCAGGCTGACCCAGACGTAAGTAGCCAAGTCCAACTTGTAGCAATGCCTCTAATGCATGCAAAATAGGTGCCTCATCAACGAAAAACTCATGAGCCGCTTCAACCGTTAAGTTTAATACTTCAGCGATGTTTTTGTCTCGATAAGTGATTGCCAGCGTTTCATCATCATAGCGTTGACCATGACATACCTGACAAGGCGCATAGACACTTGGTAGAAACAACAGCTCAACACTGACAAACCCTAAGCCTTCGCAATTTGGGCAGCGACCTTTTGTGGTGTTAAATGAAAACCTGCCAGCATCATAGCCATGAGATTTTGCTTGCTTGGTCGCCGCAAAAATCTTACGCACATCGTCAAACAAACCCGTATAGGTTGCCAAATTAGAGCGCGGTGTACGCCCAATCGCTTTTTGATTGATATTAATAAGACGGCGGACGTACTCCATGCCAGCGACGATTTCACCACCAGTTACTGACTCAAGCTCTTGCTCAAGTAAGTCTGCCTCACCGACAGGCGCTTCTGTGACTGTCTTTTGACCCAATGCTTCATTGATAAGCTCTACCAATGCTTGACTGACGAGACTTGATTTGCCTGAGCCTGATACCCCTGTGACACTTGTCATCACCCCAAGCGGAAACTCAACGTCTAATCCTGTGATGTTATTTCGCTCAATGTTTGCAAGCTTGAGCCATCCTGTCGGCTGCCTTGTGCTAGATTTAGACTGCGCGTTAGACGTAGCATTGGCAAAGAGATATTGACCAGTATGCGACTGCGCAACCTCACGAAGACCATCTACAGTCCCACTATAGACAATCTCGCCGCCATGCGTACCTGCCTTTGGCCCGACATCGACTATCCAATCAGCATGTCTAATGACACTAACGTCGTGCTCAACGACAAACACAGAATTACCAGCTGCAATCAGCTCATCCAACGCACTTAGTAATGCTTGAGTATCAGCGGGATGCAGACCTGCCGATGGCTCATCAAGGACATATACCACGCCAAACAACTGCGAGCGAATTTGAGTGGCTAATCTTAACCGCTGTAGCTCACCAGGAGAGAGTGTCGGTGTGGTACGCTCAAGCGAGAGATAGCCCAACCCTAGCCTTGTCAGCGCTTCAACACGAGAGAGAATGTCACTGGCGATACGCTGAGCAACGATAGCTTTTTCGCGGTTTGATGTGTTATCGGCTACCTTGGTACGAGCAGTTTTTTCCAGTTTTTGTGCCATTTCAGTCAGTGTTAGCTGTGATAACTCACCGATATCGAGTCCTGCAAACTTAACCGAAAGCGATTCTTTCTTTAGTTTTTTGCCGTGACATTCTGGACATTCAGATATTTGCATAAACTGCGAGACGCGTTTTTTAGTTCGCGGGCTTTGAGTAGTGGCAAAAGAATGCAAAATGAAGTTTTTGGCACTGGTAAACGTACCCATATAGTTTGGCTTTTCGCCTTTTTCAATTGCAGCGCGTGTTTGTTCGATGTTGTATTCAGGATAGACAGGTACTGTCGGCGTATCATCCGTAAACAAAATCCAGTCACGTGTTTTTTTCGGCAATGTGTGCCATGGTTTATCAATATCATAGCCCAATGTGGTCAATATACGACTGAGGTTTTGACCTTGCCAAGCTGGTGGCCATGCTGCAATCGCACGCTCACGGATGGTCTTAGTGTTGTCTGGGACCAGTAACTCTTCAGTGACCTCAAATACACGTCCGATACCCGAACAAGTCGGACAAGCACCATCTGGCGTATTCGGAGAGAACGCATCGGCATATAGTATTCCTTGATCTGCCGGATACTCTCCTGCGCGTGAGTACAACATGCGTAGACCATTGGATATCGTCGTCACGCTACCCACAGACGAGCGCACTGAAGGCGTACCTCTTTTTTGCTGTAAGGCTACTGCTGGCGGCAGACCCTCTATGGAATCAACGTCTGGCTCTTCAACCTGATCGATCAGCCGTCTCGCATAAGGCGATACAGAGTCAAGATAGCGGCGTTGTGACTCGGCAAACAACGTACCAAATGCCAATGACGACTTCCCTGAGCCTGATATACCGGTAAAGACCACCAGCGCATTACGAGGTAAATCAACATCGACGTTCTTCAAGTTGTGTACGCGTGCGCCTCTGACCTGAATGTTTTCTTGGTCAGGGTTATAGAGAGCGTTCTTTACTGTGCTTGTTATACTTGTTTTTTCTTCTAATTTTTTTGGGTTTGCCATAGTGCTACTGTTCCTATTAACTTTTTGTTTATTCCTAACATGCCTATTTGTCTTTATTCAATTAGCAGAAAGGTTAACACGTACTCATGCAAGGCTATGGTTAGGCTTACGTATCAATAGCATAGATAGACAAAACGATAACTCAAGTCACCCAATCATTAATAATAAAAAACCCGCATCAATGCGGGTTTTGTTTAGCAAAAAACACTATTAGTAAAATGACAAATTAGAGATTAAGACACCACCAAACGCATCAATTGGGTGCTGATATAGCCACCAAATGTCCCTACTGCATACCCTAAAATACCTAAGAATACGCCAACTGGAGCCAGTGACGGATGAAAAGCCGTTGCCACAATTGGTGCAGAGGATGCACCGCCAGTATTAGCATTGGAGCCAACCGCCAAAAAGAAAAACGGTGCTCGAATGAGTCGAGCGACAGCAAAGATAATCACGACATGAATACTCATCCATAACAGACCGATTAGTAATAGTCGCCATTGCGAGACGATACCGGCCAGATTAATTTGCATACCGATCGCGGCGATTAATACAAAGATAAATACCGTGCCTATTTTTGATGCACCAACATGATCAAGCCTGCGAATCTTAGTAAACGAAAAGATGACGCCTATTAAGGTGATAATCACCACCATCCAAAAGAACGAGCTGGCAAAGCTATACTGGACTGCCCATTTGTATGGGGCAAAAAACCCTGCAATCTGTCCTCCGACGAAATGCGCCACCCCTACCATCGCAAAACATAAACCAAACATCACCATCAAATCATTGATGGTTGCTGGGCGCGCATGATCACGCTCATAGCTCTCGACGGCTTTAATAACCTTATCGATACTACTGGTATCCGCGCGTAGAAAACGGTCTATCTTGTCACTGTGTTTTGCCATCACCAAGATAGCCAATAACCATAATGAGGCATTGGTAGCATCGACCAAAATCATCATGCCAAATAAATCATCACTAACCCCAAACAGCTCTTTCATCGCAGCTTGATTGGCCGCCCCGCCGATCCAACTACCCGCCACCGCTGAAAATCCGCGCCATAGCGTGTCATCTGTGAACATACCAGGCGATATCCACTTAGCCACTCCTAAACTGATTGGACCGCTGATGACGATGGCGATACTCGCAGCGAAGAACATGGCGATCGCTTTCCAACCTAAGCCCAATATCTTGGGCACATCCATCGATAAGGTCATCAACAGCAAACTTGCTGGCAGTAAATAAGTCGCAGTAAAACCGTAAATCTGTGAGCCAATACCATCAGCGAAGACGCCTAAGCTATTCAGAGTGGCTGGTATAAAGCAGCACAACACAATACCTGGTAGTACCGCATAAAACCGTCGCCAAAACTTACCCGGTAAGCCTTGGGTATAAAAAACCAGACCAATAATGGCCATGATGATGCCAAAAGCTAATGGCAAATTATCAATTGCTAAATTTGAGGTGGCAGACATCAAGGTGCTCCAAGTGTTACAACGGGCAAAAGTAAATCAGTATAGACAAGGCAAAAAACTCATACAAGGACAAATACAGAATTATCAAACGCAAAAAAGCCAGATAACAAGTATCTGGCTTTTTTAGTGTTATTTTTAGACGATCAATGAATCAATCATTTTAATCGTCAAATATAACCGTATTACGAGTTGTTACCACGGTTGCCGCCGTTTGGACGACCTTGGCCACGGCTGTCAGAACGACCAGCTGGACGACCTTGGCTGCCGCTTGGACGACCGCGACCCGTTGCAGCGCGCTCACCACGTGGAACGCCAGTGCTATCACCGCGGCTAGGGCCACCAGTACGCTTGCCTTGATAAGGCTTGCCACCTGAACGCTCATTTGGCTTACCAGATGAATCACGTGGCTTACCTTGATAACCGCTGTCATTGCTAGCACGTTGACCAGTTGATGAGCTGTCGCTTGAACGACCACGAGCATTAGCAGGATTACCTTGATAACCACCGCTTGAACGACCACGGCCTTGACCATTACCACCACCGTTAGAGCGACCACGACCACGGCCACGACCATTACCTTTGTTTTCGCTAGGTACATAAGTTTTCTTAGGCTCCATGCCTTCAATGATACATACTTCCATTTTGCGATCTAAATAACGGTTGATGGCGTTAAGCTGTGGACGATCATCCATGCTACATAAGCTGATAGCGATACCAGTACGACCAGCACGACCACAACGACCGATACGATGGACGTAATCTTCAGTTTGGCGTGGAAGATCATAGTTGATAACGTGCGAGATTGCTGGGATGTCTAGACCACGAGCAGCAACGTCAGTCGCTACTAGGATTTTAACTTTACCATTACGCAAGTCTTGAACGATACGGTTACGCTTGCTTTGTGGCAAGTCACCATGTAGGAAGCTTGCTTTATGACCAGCTTCTTGTAACTGTTTTGCTAGTTTTTCAGTGCTACGTTTGGTAGCAGCAAAGATAATGATTTGTTCCATATCTTGCTGGCAAACGATTTTGTCAAGTAAACGGTTTTTGTGATCGAAATCATCACAGTAGTACACTTTTTCTTCGATGTGTGCAGATTCTACTTTGATTGATACGCGCTCAGGGTTCTTAGTGAAGCTGGCAGCGATTTTACCTACTGGGCCATCCCAAGTTGCAGAACACATGATGGTTTGACGATCAGTAGGAGCAGCGCGCAAGATGTCACTGATGTCATCAGCAAAACCCATGTCTAGCATGCGGTCAGCTTCATCAAGTACCAATACTTCTAGGCTTGATAGATCAACACGACCAGCATTGATATGGTCAAGTAGACGACCAGGAGTCGCAACGATTACTTGAACGCCTTTTTTCAAAGCAGTGATCTGACCATTGTACGGTGCGCCGCCAACTAGTGGTACACAGAACAGACCGCGCATATCTTTAGAATATGTACGAACGCTGTCATGTACTTGCTGAGCAAGTTCACGCGTTGGCGTTAAGATAAGTGCTTTGGTTAATTTGTCAAAGCTAGTAGCGCGGCTCAAACGGTCAAGTACTGGGATAACGAATGCGGCAGTTTTACCACTACCAGTTTGCGCTGACAATAAAAGATCACGACCTGCTAGAGCAAAAGGAATAGCTTGTGCTTGGATAGGCGTTGGGTTGGTGTAACCACTGCGATCAAGTGCAGTTAGAATAGGCTTAGCGATGCCAAGATCAGTAAAAGTAACTTGGTTTTCGTCAACAGCGTCAGTAGTAGCCGCTTGAGTGTCAGTGTTTGGGGTGTCAGTGCTTTCGATGATACCGTTTTCAGCGGCGATTGCAGATAAGATGTCAGTCATAGTAATCCTTGGTAAGTATAAGCTGCTGTAAATTCAGCAAACTTGATGCATACCACTGATAACCGTTCACCACGCTGCCTTTATTAAAGAATCACCGGACCACTGTAGGAGTGTCGATAATCAGAAACCCAGCCAATAGAGCTGTTGTTTCTACAATAAATGCGTTCGTGCTGTCTGACGTATTTTGGTGGTAGTGCCGAGTGTCTTATCCTTGCTTGATATACGCGTATTATCGATGCTTTGTCTAAAGCAGATAAAGGCAAACAGCAACCAATCTAATCCATACTTATGGAACAGTAGATAAGATATGAGTCAAAAATAACGGATATTTTAAAAGGTTATTTAAGTACACAAAATCATCGGCAACAATTACTTATGGTCATCCTAGACCCAAAATCGCAGGCGATGTTATCAATCTCATAATTCACGAAAGCTATAAGCTAACGTGGCGACGTAGTATATCATAATAAAAGTACAACTGTACCTATTTTTTCACATAATTATTAAATAAGACTTAACCAATAACAGCTCGATGTTTAAATGTCGATATGATTCAGCAGGTTATCGTTTATATTCAATACTATTTACTTGTTTTAACTTCTGTCACGTAGGTCGGTAGCTGCCACGCCCCACCTGCTTCAATCATGCGGCACAGCCCAGTACTGCTCTGATGGCTTTTTTCAAACGATTTTCCCGTCCATATCCAGTCAGTCTTAGTTAAGCAGTCACCGATACCACGACCTTTTTGTACTGAAGTGACTATACCTTTATCGTAGTCAGTAGCGTTGGTCGTTACCAGTGTTGGATTGTAAGGTTTGGTGTCATTGATGACCCAGGCACCCGCCCCTGTATTATAAGCACTCGTCCAACAGTCATGCTGTGCTATTAGTTTTGAGCTGTTCAAGCGACTAACTCGCCATGGTGATTTATCTGACAAATTTGGGCAGTCATCATCGACATCTTTGATAGTGCCTTTCATCAGTGCGGCCAATTGCGACGACTTCATGACAAACTGTTTCTTATCATTCACGGCGGCATTTGGTTTAGGCGCGACAAAACGTAATGTGGGTGCAGCTTTAGGTGCTAACACACCACTATTAGGTTTAACCGCACTAGCATGATCAATAAAAGCGCTCGATGTCCCTACTCGCCCCTGTGCTTCGTCCGCTTTGAGCATAACGGCACTCGCGCCTTTATCAGATAGCTGCCAACGTGAGTTGCGCAGTACCAGTTCGATATTGCTTGATTTGGTCAGCGCCTCTAACAGTGCGGTCACTTGTGTTTTAGTCAATTCGGCACTGCCTGCTGTGGCCGAAAACGGCTGAGTTTCACCGTAGTCTTTGTCATTAATAAACAATGATATACGGTGACGGTTACCCAGTTTCATCAAGGCTTTAGATGAGCTTTCTTTGGCACCGCCAATTTTTACTTTGCCATCCACGCTTGCATTCGCACCTGCGCGGCGTGTGAGTAATACAGATATAGGGAATTCGCTATTGTTTTCTGCTTGATAGCCTGCAAGCCGGCACGTACGGGTGTTATCACAGGCAACTTGCCAATCTTGGCTGGTCAGCTCAACGCCTGAATGTGCCATACTTGCTGTGCTAAATAAGGTGGTGCTGATAGCAGCAAATAAAGATAATCGTATTTTATTTTTTATCATTAATAAGAGTGTCTTTTTTGTTTTTTTAGAATTAAGTCTTAGACGAGTGGTATCGTTCGGTTGTAAGTATGGAGAGACGTCTATATGTCGATGGTCCTGCGCGGCCTTGACCTGAGAATAGCAAACAGCAAAGCGATCAGTGCTTGTCTGTAGTGATATACCCATCAGCTTATGGTTGTCATCATTCATAGTCATTACTCATCAATAGAAGCAGTACAAATATCTACCCATTAGGGCAGTGTCCACTATCTTAACGTATCAATGTTTCTATCTGTTATACTAATGTACTATTATGTAAACGGGCAAGTATATGATTATTTTAATATAACCATATATAGATACAGAATAACTGTGAATTTGATGTCTATAAACGTCTATAAAATAAGGCTAATAAGCAATCCGCTTATCAGCCTTATTATTACGCTGTGTACTGCTCAGCTATGGTCTAAGAACGCTAAAATGGTACAAGGCAGCCGACTTTAGATTGTACATATAGGAAGGCTAACACCGTAGCAGTTTAGTCGTTCTCTAATTATAGCTAACCCATTGATTGCAGTGGCAACTCTACAGCACGCTTAATCGCTGGTCGCTCAGCAATAGCCTTTGCCCAACGTTTTACGTGAGTATAGTCATCTACTTGTAAAAACTCTGCTGCATCATAAAGCTTACCAAGCACTAGCTGACCATACCATGACCAAATGAGCATATCCGCGATATTGTAATCCGCCTCATCGTTACCACACATGTACTTATTGCCTTTTAGATGGATATTAAGTACATCAAGCTGACGTTTGGCTTCCATCGTATAGCGGTTTATTGGGTACTCTAATGGTTCGGGTGCATAAGCATAGAAATGTCCAAAGCCGCCGCCGAGAAACGGCGCACTACCCATCTGCCACATCACCCAAGACAGACAGTCAGCCCGCGCTTTGCCAGCTGACAAAGGGATAAATTTGCCAAACTTTTCTGCTAAGTACATTAAGATGGCGCCAGACTCGAAGATAGCAATAGGCTCACCGTCGTTTCTGTTAGAATGATCGACCAAAGCTGGGATTTTTGAGTTGGGGTTTATTGCCACAAAGCCAGAGCCAAATTGCTCGCCCTCAGAAATGTCAACTTTATACGCATCGTACTCAGCGCCTTTGACACCAATTTCGGCCAGCTCTTCTAATAACATGTTTACCTTGACGCCATTCGGTGTATTCAGCGAATACAACTGTAGTGGCGCATTGCCTACTGGTAGCTCTTTATTAAAACGTGCGCCAGCTGTCGGGCTATTGATGTTGGCGAACTTACCACCGCTTTCTTTATCTTGCGTCCAAATTTTTGGTGGTACATATTTATTATTATCCTGACTCATAATTTATCCTCAGTTTATTTTTATAAATGTAGAGAGTGCTTACTATAACGAGAACCACTCCCTACATTAAAGTCCTCTCTTGTAATCAATGTAATTGCGGTTAGGTTTTTTATTTTGCCGCTTTGATAGCGCACCGTTACCTTGAGTCACTTTTATTATAACGCTCTAGTCGTTAATATACTTTTTGCTTGTTTTATAATCAGATATCCAATGAGATTTACATGGTAACGCTAACCCCAACGCAAGATAAATATTTACCCTATGTGCTAGCGGTAGCACTGTTCATGCAGATTTTGGACGCCACTATTTTAAATACGTCCTTACCGCAAATGGCACAGGCGTTGGGTGAGTCGCCACTGAAGATGCAATGGGCAGTGATCAGTTATGCCTTGACCTTGGCTATATTCATTCCTATCAGTGGTTTTTTGGCGGATAAATATGGCACACGTCGGGTATTTCTATCGGCCATCATCATTTTTTGTATTGGCTCTTTACTCTGCGCTGCCTCACCTACGCTAGATTTTTTGATTGGCTCACGCATCGTTCAGGGTATTGGCGGCGCGATGATGACGCCAGTGGCTCGTTTGATACTGGTTAAGTCTTATCCTCGCAACAAACTCTTGACTGTGATGAACTTTGCGGTGATACCGGCATTGGTCGCGCCGTTAGTTGGCCCAGTATTGGGTGGTTATATCGTACAATATGCCAGTTGGCATTGGATATTTTTAATTAATATTCCGATGGGTATCGTCGGTTTTATTATGGGCAAAAAACTCGTCCCTGCATTGTTTGAGGATACCAAGCGTCTTGATTGGACAGGGTTTTTATTGTTTGCGGCAGCCGCTTGTGGGTTTACGTTGGCGGTAGAGTTCGGCTCACAGGCAGGACGAGAGCTTTATGGATTGTTCTGTGGTTTGGGTGCGGGCCTGCTGATAGGTGCTTATATCTGGCATGCCAAAAAGCGGGATGCGCCGCTGTTTCCTTTGAGCCTATTTGATATCCGTACCTTCCGCATTGGTATTACGGGTAACTTATTCACGCGACTCGGTATCAGTGCGGTTCCGTTCCTACTACCGCTACTATTACAGGTGGTGTTTGAGTACTCACCTTCACAGGCGGGTTGGTTACTGGCCCCTATTGCTGTAGGTGCCATTGGTATCAAGCCATGGGTGAGTAAAATTATTCAGCGTTACAGTTATCGCACCGTTTTGGTTTATAACACCTTTTTTATGGGTTCGCTTATCATCGTATTGGCACAGTTCAATGACGCATCACAATGGCTGTGGTTCATACCCATCTTGACTGTCATGGGTGCTTGTAATTCTATGCAGTTCAGCGCGATGAATACCATTACTATTGGCGACCTTCATGGCACGCAGACCAGTAGTGGCAACAGCCTAATGGCGGTCAATCAGCAGCTGGCAATTAGCTTCGGTATTGCTTTTGGTGCAGCAGTACTTAATTTGCTGCGTGACAGGTTCGAGCTAGATACCTTGGCTGCATTCCAAACCACCTATTGGATACTTGGTATTTTAACCATTCTCTCAGGATTGTACTTTTTACGCCTAAAGCCTGAAGATGGTCGCGGTCTATATTAAAGTGTACCGGATAGAGTCTGTCAAATTTCAGACATAAAAATGCCAGCTCATGTTTTGGTTTATGACCAATCATAGGCTGGCAAGTTTAGAAAATATGATCTATTTATCTATCACATCATCTTATGGTGCGTCGTCATCACTCATTTGTGACTGGATGTATCGTTCCACCCCGACACTCTTAATCAAATCTTCTTGAGTGTCTAACCAGTCTTCGTACTCTTCGTTGCCATCTTTTAAGATAACCAATAGCTGGCGAGATACATAGTCAGATTTTGTCTCACATAGCGTGATGGCGTCCGTGATAATTGCAAATTTTTGTTTTTCCAAACGCAAATTACAGTCAATCATTTCAGGCACATCTTCAGCGATGAACATCTTGCCATAATCTTGCAAATTCGGTAAACCGCCTAGCAATAAAATCCGTGCAATCAGATCATCAGACCATTTCATTTCAGCAATAGACTGCTTATAAAAGCTTTCATTAAGGGCTTCTAATCCCCAATGACGCGCAATACGAGCATGCAAAAAGTACTGATTAATCGCAATCAGCGACTGTCCAAGTACTTTGTTTAAGGCGCGAATGACCTCTTTATCCCCTTTCATTATCTCTCTCCCTATTCATTCATTATTTAAGCTAAACATTATTCATCTAATTATCTAGGACACGCCCTAGCATAATATTAGATGAGATTAGGAGTGACTTCAGCCATTTGGCTTTGTAGATAATTGGGCAGGCCAATCATATCAATTAGGCGCAGTTGTTGCTCAAGCCAATGAGCATGGTCTTCTTCAGTGTCTTTTAGTTGTTCGACCAGCATCTCACGTGTGACATAGTCATGCTCTGCTTCACAGAGTGCAATGCCATCCTTTAAGTGCTGCTGTACTTGATACTCTAGGTTAAGGTCAAGCTGAAGCATTTCGGGAACAGTCGCGCCTATGTTAATAGCATCAACCGTCATTTTAGGCGTGCCACTTAACATTAAGATACGGCGAATGATGGCTTGGGCATGCAGTGTTTCATCGGCCATCTCATGATGGATACGATCATACAACTTGCCATAATGCCACTCAGCATACATTTCTGAATGAATAAAATACTGATCACGAGCGGCAAGCTCACCACCTAATAAGAAATTCAAATAATCAATGACTTTTGGGCTACCTATCATAACTTATACTCCCCTGTTTATACTTTACGACTCACAGTGCATTCATAATTACCCATATAAGGATAGTGTTATTAGCAAACTGAGTAGTAGATATCAAAACCAACAAAATGCCTTACAGCGTCAGACATATATAGTAGCATACTGGCTCTGATATCGCTTGTAACGTTAGGAACTAAGAATAAGATGCTAATTGAGAACAATAATTAGCTAGCGTTAATTCTGATTATTAGAGGTGTATTAGCGAAGTTATACGGACGCTTGCAACTTACCCTTTATATATAATAGTTAAAGCGTAAGTGAAGTCTGTTAGATACTTTGTGTGATGCTAAAGCGTATTCTTGATTTTAATATTAAAAGTCGATGCTGCTTAAACGGCGTAAGCTAAGACATCAAGTTTCGCATGGTGCTCTTCTAAGTAATCATTGACCATAGGTTCACAGCAGCCACAGCAAGTCGCTACATCAAGCGTGTCTTTTAAACCATCAAGCGTATCAATGCCTGAGGCAATAGCTGCTTTAATTTGCTTTTCTTTTACGTCATTGCAGATGCATACGTACATGAACTAACTCCTACGAATATCGCTATTCAATAACTACTGACTAATCATTTTTACTACTTGACCTATAATAACGATAACTATTATCATTTTCAATAGTATTTGATATATTTTAATGACAGCGAAGTTTTTTTAAAGGAAAGGTATAACTTGGCAAGAATATTGCAGTAATTAATCTATGTAAGCGAATATAAATATTTATGTTATGATATAGATGAATGGTAGTAAATTTACGATAAACTGTAATTTAGCTTATTTTTTAATCGATTTTGTAGATAACTACTGCTATATTGACCATCTATCAACAATAACCCCATAGGGATTATTTTATGTCTGATAATAATTTTACGATACGACCAATTGAATTATTTAAAGTTCTATCCGATCCAACGCGTTTAAAAATATTTCAAATTCTTTTTAATAAACAGTCACGTTGCGTGGGAGAGCTAGTAGAAATATTAGATCAACCTCAACCAACGATATCGCGTCATTTAAATCATTTGAAAAAATTAGGTATTTTGAACTGTGTACGTGATGGTACATGGATGTGGTATGAAGTTGCCGATGATTTACCAGAATGGTGCCAAGAGGTTTTAGAGATTACTTATAAGCAAATATCTGCCAATGATGTTGCACTACCAAAAGCAGGCTAAATGTGATTGGTATTAAGAAAATCCGAGGCATCGTTTAACGCAAAAAAGACCTATTTATCATAGGTCTTTTTTATGTCTGCTAACAATGTGACCATGAGAATATGGCTGTAATAATATAACTCTAGCAATGTGACTTTAGTAACGTGGCTTTAGCAATATGGCTATGCCATATTCAATTATGTCAGATCTAAAAACTCACTGATAAAGGCACTGGCTGGCTGGTGTATCAGCTCTTCTGATGTTCCTACCTGCTCCACTCGCCCTTGGTTCATGACAACGATTTCATCCGATACCGCACGGGCTTCTTCTTGATCATGTGTGACCATGATACTGGTGATACCTAGCTCATGATGAATATTTTTCAACCAAGTACGTAGCTCTTTTCGAACCTTGGCATCCAGTGCACCGAACGGCTCATCAAGCAATAATAGTTTTGGCTTGACCGCGAGTGCTCGTGCCAGTGCAATACGCTGACGCTGACCACCTGATAGTTGATGTGGATAGGCATTGGCAATTTGTGGCAGCTGTACGAGCTCTAACAGCTCGGCCACACGCTTATTGATGTCAGCTTTGCTCGGTCGCTCATGCTTTGGTAGCAATGTCAGACCAAACGCGACATTATCAGCGATGTTTTTGTGACGAAATAAGGCATAGTGCTGAAACATGAAGCCAATATGACGTTTTTGCACAGGCGTATTGGTCACATCTAGCTCATCAAACAATATTTGCCCTGAGTCAGCATATTCAAGACCAGCGATGATACGCAATAGCGTCGTTTTACCACAGCCTGAAGGCCCTAGTAGTGTGGTCAGCTTGCCAGTAGGCACGGTGATATTGATATTGTCTAAGGCGGTAAAATTACCGAATTTTTTATTAACGCTGCGAATCTCGATGCTCATAATCGTATCTCTTATTATATTTTTTGTCGCGTGGTCCATATTCTATAAATTGGATACGATGTCAGTTTCGCTTAGTCTACTATTTGTAGTACTGTCACTCGGCTTCTTCATACCTAAATTACATTGAACCAACTATATCGTGGCAGAGGGTCTAGACGACATTACTGCTTATTATTGCCTGCGCCATTCTCATCAGTGCTTATCTCATCAGTACTCAATGATAGCTCAGGTATGTTGGCCAGTCGCTCAGATTTAGCAAATTTACGCTCTTGTAGCTTCGTCATGACTTGCTGAATAAGTAGCGTTACGAGAGCCAATGCAGCAAGTAAGCTAGATAAGGCAAAAGCGGCGGTAAAGTTATAATCGTTATAAGCAATCTCAACCAATAGCGGCATGGTATTGGTCTCACCGCGAATGTGACCTGATACCACACTGACAGCACCAAACTCACCCATCGCCCGCGCATTGGTCAAAATCAAGCCATATAACAGTGCCCATTTGATATTTGGCAAGGTCACATGCCAGAAAGTCTGCCAACCAGTCGCGCCCAACGTCAATGCCGCCTGCTCTTCACTGTCGCCTTGAGTCTGCATCAACGGTATCAGCTCACGTGCCACAAAAGGGAACGTGACAAATAACGTCGCCAAGACAATACCAGGAACGGCGTAAATCACTTGGAAACCCATGCTCTCAAGCCAGCCACCAACCGTAGAATTGAGTCCGAATAGCAATATGAACATCAAGCCTGCGACCACTGGTGACACTGAAAATGGCAAATCAAGCAACGTGGTGACCAACTGCTTACCTTTAAACTGATAGCGGGTGACCAACCATGCAATCGCGATGCCCATCACCATATTAATCGGCAAGACGATGGCAGCAGTAATTAGTGTCAGCTTAATGGCTTGCAACGCTTCTGGATCGACTAGCGATGCGATATATAGCTGCCAGCCACCTTTAAAGGCTTCATAGAACACCGCTAGCAACGGTATCACTAGCATTACAACCATGAATAGCACAGCGATACCGATAAAGGTACGGCGTATCCATGGCGTGTCTTTGGTTGCCGCGTTACTTTGGTAGTCGTAGCTGTTAGATATTTGCATGTTAGCGGGCTCCTACACGGCGCGACAGCTTCCACTGCACAATATTAATGGTTAATAAAATCACAAATGAGATGAGTAACATAAATAGCGCGACCGCAGAGGCGCCTTGAATGTCAAACTGCTCAAGCTTACTGATAATAATCAGCGGTAAAATCTCAGACTGCATTGGAATATTGCCCGCGATAAAAATAACTGAGCCATACTCACCCGTTGCACGGGCAAACATCATACCCGCACCCATTAATAGTGCGGGTAACAGCTCTGGCAAGATTACTTTACGGAAGGTGGTGAAACGATTGGCACCCAATACAGCTGCCGCTTCTTCAAACTCGACCGATAGCTCAGCGAGTACTGGCTGCACAGCACGGACGATAAAGGGGAAGCTGACCACGACCAAGGCCAACCAAATACCTATTGGTGTAAAGGCTACCTGAATATCGAATTTGGCAAACCACTGCCCCATCAGACCATTAGGCGCATAAAGCGTGGCAAGTGAGATACCAGTGACGGCCGTTGGTAAGGCAAATGGTAAATCAACCAAGGCATTGATCAAGGACTTGCCCCAAAACTCATAACGTACCAACACCCAGGCCACTAATGTACCGAACACCATATTGGTGAGCATCGCCAAGAAAGACATCCATAAGCTCAGCTTGATAGCAGCAGTCACTTGCGGTTGGCTAATGGTTTCCCAAAACCCCGTCCATCCCATCTGCGTGGTCGTATATGCCATCATGGCAAACGGCAGCACCACCAATAGCGATAAGCTAAAAACAGTAATGCCCATGCTTAGACCAAACCCTGGCAGCACATTGCGTTGACGCAAGCGTGTCAGCCAACCTTTCTTAGGAAGGGGTTTGCTGGTAGAAGATGTGGGTGCACTCATAGTGATATCCTGTTGCCCAACTGATGGTACTTATCGTAAGACCATGTTATATCGAACTTATTATTAGTATGCTTACGGTATAAAGGACATAGTGCGTACGACCATGTCCTTTATGGAATTTCTTATGAATGACTACATCACCTGATTTATAGCAAAGCAATCACCTTTACTAAATGGCTACTCAGTGATCATTCTTGTCTTAGTCATTTGCTACTGTGGTGCATTAATGGCCAGTTGGTCAAAGACGCCACCATCGCTGAAGTACGTACCCATGATGTCATCCCATGAGCCAAAGGCATCATTCGGACGGAACGTTTCAACTGGTGGTAATTTATCACCATTTTTATCAAGCACGCTTTGCACGCTAGGACGTAGATAGAGATCGGCTGCCAACTGTTGAGCCGGCTCGCTCCATAAATAGTCCAAATAAGCTTTTGCTGCGTCTGTTGTGCCTTTCTTATCCGTTACTGATTTGACAATAGCCACTGGGCTTTCTGATTTAATCGAGTATTTTGGATAAACGATATCGACTTGACCCGCGCCGAAATCAGTTGCTGCAAGGTTGGCTTCGTTTTCAAAAGTAACCAAAACGTCACCGATACCACGCTGAACGAATGTCATCGTTGCAGCACGTCCACCATTCTCATAAACTTTGACATTTTTTAGCATGTCTTTGACGTAGCCTTTAGCCTTGGTTTCATCTTGATTAAAAGCATGCAGACCATAACCATAAGCACCTAAGAATGCATAACGACCATTACCCGTCACTTTCGGGTTTGCCATCACAATCTCAAGACCGTCTTTGGTTAAATCTTCCCAATCATTAATGCCTTTTGGATTGCCTTTACGTACCAAAAATACGATGGTGCTGGTAAAAGGTACGGCATTGTCAGGGAACTTGCTTTCCCAATCTGATTCAACCAAGCCTTTTTTCTCAAGCAGCTCAATATCAGACCCTTGGTTCATGGTGGCAACATCCGCTTGTAAACCGTTAGCGACAGACAGTGCCTGTTTGCTTGAGCCACCATGTGACTGTTTGATTAGGATATTACTGTTTGGGTTTTCAGCTTTGTAATGCTCAACGAATAATGGGTTGTAGTCTTTATAAAAGTCACGGGCCACATCATAAGAGACATTTAACAACTCGATATCTTGAGTGTCTGTTGCTGCTGTGCCATCTGCATCTGTCTGCTCGCTGTTGCTACAGCCGACCAGACCTAAAGTTAATGCAACACCGGCAATACTTAAGACGTTCAGTGTTTTACTTTTTTGTTGATAGCGCACAGCGTATGTCATAAATCCCTCAAAGATATCTGTTAAGTAATGCAAGTATGCTAACAGCGCCATCTTATTATGTTTAATGATGAATATGCGTATGTTATTGCCAAAACGGAATAACAAGAGCATAACGTTAAACTTATCAATCAGTTGGCAAAATCCTACTAGAAGAGCCTCATTTATAGAGACTCAAAAGCGGATACGATTGACGGTATTTTTTATCTGACAGCTGGCAAGTTAAGCATGATTTTATAGATTGCTTTACAGGTTATTTTTTTACACTTGCCAGCTGATCGAATCGTCCGCCATCGACAAAGAACGTATCCATAATCTGCGTCCAAGCACCAAAGACAGCCACTGGCTCGAAAGTCGTAATCTCAGGCAATGTGTCTCTATGAGCAGCCAGCACTTCTGCATTACTAGGGCGCATATACATCTCTGCCATGAGCTGCTGAGCAGGCACGTCCCACAGACCTTGTAAGTAAGCACTTGCGGCATCTGTTTTACCGCTCTTATCCGTAACGGCTGTGACGACCGCCACTGGATTAGCAATCACAATAGAGTAGCTTGGATAAACGATATCGACTTTTCCTTTGGCAAACTCCTTGGCAGCCAAATGTGCTTCATTTTCAGTCGTAATGAGCACATCCCCTAACCCGCGCTGGGTAAAGCTGGTCGTCGCCGCACGCGCACCATTGTCATAAGTGACCACGTTTGCCAATAGTTTTTTGATAAAGTCATCGGTTTTGGTAGGCGTTTCCACGTTTTCTTTGAATTGATGCAGACCGTAGCCATAAGCACCCAAAAAGGCATAACGCGCTGTACCACTTGTTTTTGGGTTTGGTATGACCACATCGATATCATTGCGTGCCAAGTCTGACCAATCCTTGATATTTTTTGGGTTACCGCTACGTACCAATAGCACCATTGTGCTGGTATAAGGCACCGCATTATTCGGAAACGCCTGCTTCCAATCAGTGGCTACTAGCCCTTTTTCTACCAACAAGTTCATATCGCTTTCTTGATTTAAGGTTGCCACATCTGCTTGCAAACCATTGGCAATAGAAAGTGCTTGCTTGCTCGATCCACCATGTGACTGATTTACCTTGATTTTGCTACCTGGATGCTCTTTTTGATAACTTGCACTGAATAGAGTGTTGTAGTCTTTATAAAAATCGCGTGATACATCATAAGAGACATTCAATAAGCTAATATCCTGCGAGGCTCCCGCTGTCGAAGTGTCTTGCGATGTAGATTCATTAGAGTTACAACCTGCTATGAGCACCGTAACGGCCAGTACGCTACCAACTTTTAAGGTGATATTAGACAGTTTTGATTGTATGGCTGATTGCATGATTTTCTTCTTAATAGATGGTTGGGCGTTGGCAAAATAGTGGGCACTTTATTATTAATATTGCAGCCCGACGTATTTCGAAAATCACCCTATGGATAATAAAAGATATGCTAGCAGTTTGTGTGCAGGACTCTTAGTGACGAATTCGCTTATCGAGTGGTTAACTTGGCATAAGCAATTTTCTCGATTACCTTTAACTGTCTGTTTTTACTTAATTTTATAAAAAACTATAAGGATATAAGTTTTCTGACTAAGACTTCATAAAAAAGGGACCAAACGATAATCGTATGATCCCTTTTTTTAAATACAGCTTTTTGGATATCGTTAAATATCGTAGTCAGTCAGATGCTGTTATATAGTCTGTTCAATATAATTTGGATACAAGGAAGGCGAGTGAAAGTACTACAAGTCGTAGACTAAGCGAGCCTGACACCGTATCCAAATTATAGAGGATTGACTATACCGCAGAAGCACCCGTTAACTTAACTTCAGCACGTTCTTCTTTTGCGATACCTGCATAGTAATCACGCAATATTTGCAGCACTTCTGGGCGACTAAAGTTTTCTGGCACCACTTCGTCTTCTGATAATGCTTTGCGTAGTTTTGTTCCAGATACTTTGACATGCTCAGAGGCGTCATGCGGACAAGTTTTGTCTGAAGCCATCGCATTACAAGCGTTACACCAGAACGTCCAGCCAATTTTCAATGGTTGAGTAATGAGGTCATCTTTACCCACGTGATCAAAGATGGTCTGCGCATCAAAAGCACCATAATAATCACCAACACCCGCATGGTCACGGCCCACAATCAGATGGCTACAGCCATAGTTTTGACGGAATAGCGCATGTAACAACGCTTCACGTGGGCCTGCATAGCGCATGTCTAGCGGATAGCCAGCTTGGATCACAGTGTCTTGTCTAAAGTAATTATCAATCAAAGTTTTGATCGCTTCTTGACGGACGTCTGCTGGGATATCACCGGGCTTCAATGCGCCCAATAATGAGTGAATCAATACGCCATCACAAATCTCGATGGCAATCTTGGCAAGATATTCGTGTGAGCGGTGCATTGGGTTGCGCGTTTGGAATGCCGCAACTGTTTTCCAGCCTTTGGCGTCCAATATTTCACGCGTTTCAGCTGGCGTTTTATAAATCTCAGGATATAGCGCTGGGAACTCGCCTTCGCTTAATACTTCTACACTACCTGCGATATTGACGTCATCTTGACTCAAGACTTGTTGTACGCCTGGATGCTCGCTATCAGTCGTCGTAAAGACTTGCTGGCACTCATGCGCTTTATCGATGGTATAGGTTTCTTCTACCGTTAAGATGCCCATGACTTCACCATCTTGGGCGACCAATGCGACTTTGTCACCTTGACTCAATCTATCTGCAGTGGCTTTAGGTGCTGACAACGTAATAGGAATCGGCCAAAACAGGCCTGCGTTGTCACCGCTTTGCAAGCGCATGTTGTCAACCACACCTTGCCAATCCGCTTGATTCATAAAGCCGTTCAGTGGTGTAAAGCCACCAATACCGAACATAATCAAATCACCGCGCTCACGAGAGCTTAAGGTAATGGTCGGTAATGTGCTGGCAAGTGTCAGCGCTTCGCTGCGAGCGTCACCATTTAGTAATAGTGGTTTGAGTACATCGCTACCATGTGGAGGAACGAGTTGTGATGGCTTTTGATTAGAGATAGTAGATGTCATAGTAATTTTAAAACCTCAATGTATAGAAAAAAGAGTTGAATAACAGCAAGTGAATGGCTTAAAAGGTAACTTTATGAATAAGACGCTAACGATCGTCAGTAAAAATCATGCATTACCAGATATTAAATTTTAGGGGTTAAATTTGATAAGCATAGGCTACCTAACTTTCGTTATGAAAATTTATGCTGTGTTTGGATATGTATATGTCTTAAAGGAATTTATGTTTTGAAGCACAAGCTTATATGATGTAAAGCTGAACGGTACACATTGCGATCGACAACAAAATATATTACACACGCAAATCATTTTCGTCGCTGCTTTTAAGTCTAAAAACAAATTTGAGATTACGTCATGTATCAATATAACTACGCTGACCAAAACTTAGTAGAGGAACGAGTCGCCCAGTTTCGCGACCAAACCGAACGGTTTTTGGCGGGTGAGCTGCCAGAAGAACAGTTTTTGCCACTGCGTTTGCAGAATGGTCTTTATATTCAGCGTTATGCGCCGATGTTACGTATTGCTATTCCTTACGGCCTACTAGCCAGCTATCAACTGCGTAAATTGGCAGAGATTACCCGTAAGTACGATAAGGGTTACGGACATTTCACGACCCGTACCAATATCCAGTTGAATTGGCCAAAACTTGAAGAAGTGCCAGATATATTGGCGGAGCTTGCATCAGTACAGATGCATGCCATTCAAACCTCGGGCAACTGTATTCGTAACACGACTACCGATCCTTATGCGGGTATTCATCAAGAAGAGATTGCGGATCCACGCCCTTATTGCGAAATTATCCGTCAGTGGTCTACCTTTCATCCTGAATTTGCTTTTTTACCGCGTAAATTTAAGATTGCTGTCGTTGGTACTGCCAATGACCGCGCGGCGACGCAAGTACATGATGTTGGATTACATGTAAAAACCAATGACGCAGGTGAGATTGGTTTTGAAGTCTTGGTAGGTGGCGGTCTTGGCCGTACACCAGTGATTGGTAAAGTAATTAACGAGTTCTTGCCACGTCAGCATCTGCTTAGCTATTTAGACGCTATTTTGCGCGTTTATAACCTGCATGGTCGCCGTGACAATAAGTACAAAGCGCGTATCAAGATCTTGGTCGAGAGCATGGGCGGTCCTGCCTTTGCTAAATTGGTCGACGCTGAGTGGGAAGCCCATACCAAAGATGGTCCACTGACCTTGAGCGATGCAAACTTTGACACGGCTATTGGCTTCTTTAGTGAGCCTGATTATGTTGGTTTTGATGCCCTACAAGTACAATCTGACTTGCAACAGCAACTCAATGCGAATAAAGATTTTGCAGATTGGTATAACCAAAACACAGTCGCGCATAAAATAGCAGGCTATCGCGCCGTCGTAATTTCTCTAAAAGCAGGCTTGGTCGACGGAACCTACGTACCATCTGGTGATGTTAGCGAATCACAAATGGATGCTCTCGCTGATCTATCAGACAAATATAGCTTTGGTGAATTGCGCGGTACCTATCAGCAAAATCTCGTATTCTCTGATGTGCAAACCAATCAGCTATATGAGCTATGGCAACAGCTATCTGAACTGCATTTAGCACGCGCCAACATAAACACGTTAACCGATATGATTGTTTGCCCAGGTTGGGATTATTGCTCACTCGCCAATGCCACGACTCACAACATCGCTGAGCAAATCGAGAAGCAGTTTGATGATCTCGATTACCTTTATGACTTAGGTGAAATTCGCCTAAACATGTCTGGCTGCATGAATGCCTGTGCTCATCACCATACCGGTGATATCGGTATCCTTGGTGTTGATAAAAAGGGTGAGCATTGGTATCAAATCAGCCTTGGCGGTAACTCTAGCAACGATGCCAAGGTCGGTAAAATATTGGGTAAAGCAGTACCAGCCGAAGATGTGGCTATCACCCTACAAAAAATACTGGACGTCTATTTAGAGCAGCGCGTGAGCAATGAGAACGACGTAGAAGCCTTTAGTGACTTGGTCAATCGCGTTGGCGTGGCACCTTTTAAGGAGAAGGTCTATGGGTAATCATCACGTATTAAATAGCGATGGTATCGATATCAGTCAGACCGATACGTGGTTAGCGCTCACCACTAATGAACTGCCAGAAGGCGTTGCCCTAACCCACACATCACTACTTGAGCTATTGCATAAATCAGAAAAAATAGATGTGCTATTGCCACTTGATGATTTGCTAGACGCTACAGGCAAGATTGCTGGCGGACTATTACAGCAAGTGCGTGAGCTGTTGTCCCAACATACCAGCCGTACAGGCGTTTGGGTGACATCGGACAGTGATACGGATGTATTGGTTGGCTTGTCAGAGTTTTTATTACAGCAAGACTTGATCGTCATTCATGTGCCGTTGTTTGTCGATGGTCGCGGCTTCAGTTTTGCACAGACATTACGTCAAATGGGTTACGAAGGCGAGATTCGCATGGCTGGCAAGTTTGGCCGTGACCAAATCGCTTACCTGCTACGTTCTGGTGCAGATAGCTTTGTGCTCAGTGAGCATGACATGCAATCGATTTCTGATATTGGTCAAGCATTTAACGCGCTTGCCAGTAGCTACGATGGTCGAAACGCTGCTGCATTACCGATGTTTGCTAACGCTTAATTTACCACCCATTATTTATTTAACTTTTACCAAATTTATTGTTAAACCAATCCCATTGTAAGGAATGTATCATGAGTCAATTACACCCAAACCTAGATATCGATCAAGCCAACCAAGAGCTAAACGGTAAGTCGCCAGAAGAGATCGTTTCATGGGTATTAAGCCAAGCTAAAAACCCAATTATTACTACTAACTTTCGTCCTTACGAATCAGCGATTTTACATTTAGTGGCCAAGCAGCGTCCAGATATCACTGTACTATGGGTAGATTCAGGCTATAACACGGATGCGACGTATCAATTCGCTAATAAAGTCATTCGTGACCTCAATCTAAATGTCGTTACTTATATCCCTAAGCAAACCGCTGCGCATCGTGATGCGACCATGAACGGTATTCCTGGTATTGATAATCCGCAGCATGATGAGTTTACTGACCAAGTAAAACTTGAACCATTCCGCCGTGCGTTAGATGAATTGAAGCCTGATGTGTGGTTCAATGCTATCCGTAAAGATCAAACAGAATTCCGTCAAGGTCTTGATGTGCTTAGCCTATCAAAAGATGGCGTATTAAAAGTAGCGCCATTATTTGAAAAAACAGATGCTGATCTAGACGTGTATCTTGAAGAGCATAACCTACCAAATGAGTTTGACTACTTTGATCCAACGAAAGTAGAAGAAAGCCGTGAGTGTGGCTTGCATACTCAGCTGTAATTGTAGCGTTTTCTGAATGTTAAAAGCCCTCTCTTAAATTTAAGAGAGGGCTTTTCAATTTTTATAGCCGATTCAATTATTATCTAGCCACTTTTTGCTCGTTTAGTCGTTCTTGTTCAAACTGAGGATACACCCTAGTATTAAATTAACTGCCAACTCCCTTTAACATCTCTTTTTCCCATTACTGCCAAAACCAACACCAGACTCAATATCAGCAACAGATACCAAGAGCCCAGCTTCCCCCAACCTACCATATGCCATAAAGTCTCTTGTGACGGATAGCGCCAAATATTTGCAAAAGTAGCAATGTTTTCTGCTAACCAAATCAAAAAAGCTAGAAACAATAGTAGTGGTAAAAAAGGTAATTGATATTGTTTGGCATCACGTAATTGCAAATTGGTTTCGTGATTAATTTGAAAGAATACTCTGGTTTTCCAGAACAAAATTATTGAAGCTATGAACAGCACATTGCGAATATCGGGTACAAAAAATTTGGTAAAGAAGTTAACATAAGAAGAAACAACCAATAAACTCACCCATATTAAATTTGGCAAATGAGCAAAGGATGCATTAAATAGCCTTAGGCCACGTGCTAAAAAACTACCCACTGCCGAATACATAAAACCAGCGAAAAGTGGGACATTGGCAATTCTAAAAATTGCTTGTTCGGGATAATACCAAGAGCCAATTTTGGGATGGGTTAAAAAAAGCTCTAGGGCCATGGCCATAATATGGAAAATAGCAATAACCCATACTTCACGTGGCGTTTCTAATTTAAAATAAACTAAGAAAACCTGAATAACCAAAGCATATGCCAACAACACATCGTAGCGATAGATACCAGAAATTGACCAGCTCATTTGATGAGTCAGCACAAAAGCCAATAATAAAAGAATGCCAAATACCGCAGACGCCAAACTCAGCGCACCGCTACGTAAAATAATATTCAACACCTTAAATTAGCACTACAATCATGTCGACTACCAATTCGCGTGAAAAATTCATTGCTATATTACGAATTACTTAAGTTTTAAACAAACGCTAGAAAATTAATTTTCTGTTGTTTTATATTTATCTAGGAGTATTACTCTTCTTGGATTTTTTAGTATCATAGCTTCTTCTGTTTCTAGTATGCAAGCTAATAAGAAAATGCAACTCTACAATGCATTCAATTGAATAAATAACGTTTTTTTAACGTCTTATGGTATAACATTACGTTATTCTATGGCTTACCTTTGAGGGCTGTGCGCCATCACTTCACTAAGCCAACCCTTTTAAACCCAATTACGAACGAAATTGCCATCTTTGTAGATAATCACGCGCATCGCGTTACTCAAGACTGGTAATAGTTTTACCGCACTCATCAATATGGATATTTGTTATGCCCTCTATACAAAAAAATGACTCACTCTACGAAAAGCTCCATGATAAATTGCCTCCTGTCGGTAAAGCTGCGTCTTTTCTGACTGGTGCCAGCGTTCTTACTGCCAACAGCATCTTCGTTGGTTTACCTATTTGGACTTTGGGTGCTGCGAAAGTATTAACCAAGTCAAAATATGCCGATGATGCACTCATTGCGATTACTAAGTACTGGATTAATAGTAATAACGCTGTGATCAATCATGCGTTGCCTCATAAAGACTGGCGTATTAATATGCCTGATGATCTGAGCGAGGATAAACAATACCTACTCGTGAGCAACCATCAGTCTTGGGTTGACACCAGTATCGTGCAATACATCAGCCAAGATAGATTACCTTTGACGCGGTTCTTTACCAAGTTTAATTTGATCTATATTCCTGTTATCGGTCAAGCTTTTTACTTCTTAGACTTTCCAATGATGAAGCGCTTTTCTTCTAAAGCGATGGCAAAAAACCCAGAACTTAAAAAACAAAATTTAATCGAAGCCAAGCGTGCGTGTCGCCAATTAAAAGACAAGCCTTTTGCGTTACTTAATTATCTAGAAGGTACGCGCTTCACCAAAGAAAAACATGACAAACAAGGTTCACCTTACCAGCATTTATTAAAACCGCGGGCTGGTGGTCTGTCATTGGCAATCAATGCGTTAGGCGATCAGTTAGATTCGATTTTAGATGTCACCATCGTGTACCCAGATGGTACTCCTGACTATGATGACTTATGGAAAGGTAATATCCGTCGTTTGGGCGTCGATGTGACTCGCCTAAAGATACCTGATGAGCTGTTTGCCGCGATTATGGATGGTGGTTACGACCGTGATGAAGCCACGAAAAAGATGATGTTTGATTGGTTAGAAGATATCTGGCAACAAAAAGATGCACGTATGACTAAAATGCTCAGTGAGTTTGAGTAGGTTTTAGCATAAGACTGCATATACTATTGCGAACACTTCATGATTATTATAGCCAGAGCACTTAAGCATATTGCTTCGGCTATAATATTTTGTCCTTCAGCTATCCTTGCTATATATGGATGTTTTTGGTTTGTCTATTCCTTTTCCTATCAAAAAACACTCCTCTCATATCAAAAACGAATATACTAATGCCAATTCACTGCGTGAGACGGCGCGCACGATACCTCATAATAGTGGTATATTTTACATTGAATGAATTGCTGGTGATGCTATGAACACTTTCCCATTATTTTTTAAATTAGAAGACCGCAAAGTGCTTATCGTTGGCGGCGGTGATGTGGCTCTACGTAAAGCAGATTTACTGAGTCGTGCTGGCGCGGCAATTACCATTCTTGCACCCGTCATTAGTGATGAAATACAAGCCTTGCTAAGCGATAGTAAGCATCAGCTCATCTATGCTGATTATAATAACGCTTACATGTCAGGCGCACGTGTCATTATCGCGGCTACTGATGACGAAACGCTGAATCATCAAATCCATGCTGACGCCACTGCCCTAAATATTCCAGTCAATGTGGTTGATACGCCGCATTTGTGCGACTTTATATTCCCAGCCATTGTTGATCGAAATCCTATTGTGATTGGTATCTCATCTAACGGCAAAGCACCAGTGCTAGCACGTTTACTACGTGCCCGCCTTGAGACGTTAATTCCACAAGGCTATGGCAAATTGGCCAAATTGGCAGGCGAGTTCCGTACTGAAGTAAAATCCAAGATTCCTACTTTAACGGGGCGTCGCCAGTTTTGGGAGCGAGCTTTTGAAGGCAAAGTCAGTGAGCTCATGTTTGCTGGTAATGAAGTTGAAGCTACTGCGCAGCTGCAAGCTGATTTAGATAATACTGCTGCGAATATTGCCAGTGCCAATGAATCACCAACCCATACAACGGTGGTAGCCGAGCCTATAGTCGACAATGAAAATTCTGTTGAAGCGAACACGCCAGTTGGCGAGGTATATATAGTCGGTGCAGGCCCTGGTGATCCAGAATTGTTAACATTCAAAGCGCTACGCCTAATGCAGCAAGCAGACATTGTCTATTATGATGCCTTGGTCTCGCCGCAAGTTTTAGATTTGTGCCGCCGTGATGCGGACAAAGTGTTTGTCGGTAAAAAACGCAGTAATCATGCAGTCGCGCAGCTTGGTATCAATGAGCTGTTGGTAAATAGCGCTAAAGAAGGTCGCCGTGTGGTTCGTCTAAAAGGTGGCGATCCATTTATCTTTGGGCGCGGCGGTGAAGAGATTGAGAGCTTACGAGCACATGGCGTCCCTTATCAAGTCGTGCCAGGTATCACTGCTGCCAATGCAGCGGCCAGCTACGCAGGTATTCCGCTTACCCATCGTGATCACTCGCAATCCGTACGCTTTGTCACTGGGTTTTTAAAGGCTGGCGCACCAAACAGTAACTTTAAGAGCTTTTTAAATACGGATGAGACGGTTGTGTTTTATATGGGTCTGCACTCTTTGCCTCGTTTGACAGAGGGCTTGATTGATGCCGGACGAGCTGATAGCACTCCTATTGCCATCGTATCCAATGCCAGTATGCCCAATCAGCAAGTATTAACCGGCACACTTGCCAATATTGTTGAGTTACAGGAGCAAAATCAACTACCAACGCCTGCACTACTTATCATGGGAGATGTCGTCGCCCTGCATGATAATTTGGCTTGGTACAACTTACAAAATCAGCAGCACAATCAAAACAGTGACGATCTAGCAAAGAACTGGTTGCGCGAAGGGTCAAGAGGTAAAGTAGAAAAACAACCGATAGACCAACAAGCACATGCGCTCTCTATGATATCCAGTTTGGCTACGCAGCAAGAGGAAGGTTTAGAACAACTGATTATTGATTAATTTTTAGTATTAACTTTCAACAATAAAGAGCTCTATCGATAATAATATATTGGTAGGGCTCTTTTTTCATGCATTCCAACAGCGCAAACCACAAAAAATCTTGCTAGAATGACAGCTTCCCATTAACTGTCTTTAAGTGCAATTATGTCTACACCTGCCACTTCCAATTCAATGCCCGCTCGACCATTAACCATCCTACATACCTCAGATTGGCATTTGGGTCGTAGGCTCTATGGTCGCATGCGCTATGAGGAATTTGAGGCGTTTTTGAGCTGGCTTGAAGAGGCAATTAGCGCACAAAAAGTCGATGTATTAATCGTTGCTGGTGATATTTTCGATACCATGACGCCAAGTAACAGAGCCCAAGCGTTGTATTTTGAGTTTTTAGGTAGAGTGTCCAAGTCATGCTGTCAGCACGTGGTGATAGTCGCGGGCAATCACGACTCCCCTACTTTTTTAGATGCACCCAGTCAGGTGCTTAAGTTCTTAAACGTTCATGTGATTGGAACGGCTTGTGACGACTTAACCGATGAAGTATTGGTTTTGGATGATGCAGAGGAAACGCCGCATTGTATTATCGCGGCCGTCCCTTACTTGCGTGACCGTGATGTGCGTAGTAGTAGCGTTGGCGAATCTGCGGATAGCAAAGATGCCAATGTCATAAAAGGTATTCGTGCACACTATGATGAAGTGGCTGCCATTGCAAAATCCAAGCAATTTGAACTTATCGAAGCGCATAAGCGGCATATTCCTATCATTGCGACAGGGCATCTATTTGCAGCTGGCGGTACCACTACAGATGATGACGGCGTACGCGAACTTTATGTCGGCTCACTGGGTAAAATCTCTGCTGATATGTTCGATGAAAGCTTTGATTATGTGGCGCTTGGGCATTTGCACGTACCGCAGCGGGTCGGTGGTCGTGAGCATATTCGCTATTCAGGATCTCCTATTGCCATGGGCTTTGGAGAAGCCAAGCAACAAAAACAAGTATTGCTAGTAAAGTTTGGTGCCGTAGATCATTTTGAGAACGAAGTCTCAGGGCTAAACATCGCACCTGATAGTGATACCTCTCAGCTTATCAATACAACCTCTCATGTTAAAACGGCCAAGATTGAAAAGTCAGTAGAAAAAACCGCTAAAAAAGTAACAGATCAGGCAACGCCTTTTATGGATGACTTGTTTGGTTTTGATGAGCCATCGGCCAATGATGAGGTCGCACAAACTACTGTCACAGAAAATACTCCTGCTCAGCAAGATCTAGATAATCAATCACTGCCTCATCATGATGACACTACCGATAAAATACTGCATCGCGATAATGTGAATCAGATGCAAGTAGCCTCCTTACCTATTCCAAAATTTCAGAAATTGGCACAAGTCTCAGGTGATCTAGCTACTATTTCAGAAACCATTAGATCTATTGATCCAACTGAGTCCATTTGGTTAGAAGTTGTTTATACTGGAAATGAGATTATAAGTGGACTAAAAGAACAAGTTAATGAGATGGTAGAAAACTTGTCGCTTGAAGTGCTGATAACAAAAAATGCTAGCTCCTATAATAAAGTCCTTAACCAACAGCAAACCTCTGAGACGTTACAAGACCTAAATGAAGAAGAGGTATTTGAGCGTTGCTTGACCGCGCATAGTATTCCTGATGAGCAAAAATCAACCTTGCGTGATGCGTACGATCAAATCGTTTATAACCTACGTCATGCAGATAGCCATGCCGAATAATATAAGTTATTCAATATCATTTCTAATAACTGATGCTTTTACCTTTATCAGCTTTCAACACTGATCTATATAAAAATAAGACCCAACCATGCGCCTAATTGAACTACGACTAAAAAATCTAAACTCGCTAAAAGGCGAATGGCACATTGATTTTAGCGATCCTGCTTTTCTCAATGAAGGCATCTTTGCTATTACTGGGCAAACAGGTGCTGGCAAGACCACCATATTAGATGCCGTTTGCTTAGCGCTATACAGTCAAACGCCAAGATTGGGTGATATTACGGGTTCAACGAATGAGATAATGACCCAAGGTACGGGCGAGTGCTCAGCAGAGGTTATCATCGAGATAAATTCCAAACGCTATCTATGCTATTGGTATCAACATCGTGCCCACAAAAAAGCTAAGGGTAACTTATTACCGATTAAGCACGAGATTAGTGATGTTGAAACGGGCGCTATTTTAGAAGAGAAAAAATCTAAAACATCCGCCTATATCCAAGATCTAATCGGTATGGATTTTAATCAATTTACCCGTTCCATCATGTTGGCACAAGGCAGTTTTGCGGCGTTTTTGAAGTCTGATATTGGTGATAGAGCTGCCATCTTAGAAAAAATAACGGGTACGGCTATTTATGCCAAAATATCGTTAAACGTGCATGAGAAAAAACGCTCCGAGGAAGAAGTGCTTGGTAAGTTACTAGCAGGCGTTAATAGCTTATCCCTATTAAATATTGAAGATGAAAGACGACTGGCTACAGAGTTAGACACTCTGAATCAACAGCAAATCAAACAACGACAAACATTCAAAACCCTGAGTGAACAACTACAGTGGTTAGATAGCATCTATCAACTACAACAAAACCTCTCTGTTTATCAGACTGAGTTCGCAACAGCGCAACAGGCACAGAAAGACTTTATCCCAGAAGCACAGCGCTTAGATCTTGCGACCAAAGCCTTAGAAATTGATAGCCAGTTTCGCGCGCTGTGCTATAGCCGAGAGATGCTCAGTAAGTTGGGTACTGAGCAACAGGCATTGCTTAGTAAAATTCCGACACAGGAAGAAGCGCTTGGTCAAGCTTCAAGTCATCTAAATGACGCGAGTACTTTTGAAAAGAACGCCACGGATAACTTACAAACCGCTTTACCCATTATTAAGAAGGTGCGTGAATTAGATGCTGATATAAAACAGCAAGCTAATGCTTTATCACATGACAATCAACGTAAAGACGTACTGGTTAATAATACTCAACAATTACGTCAAGAAATAGCTAGCCATAAACAAAAAAAGCAGGATACTAAGACTCAGTTTGACAGTATCGAAAAATACTTTAATGACTATCCAGAGGTAAACGATCTCGATACAGATATGGCAACCTTTGATAGCAGCTGTAGCCGATTAAAGGCATTGCTAGAAGACAATGTGCGCTTAGCTGCCGATAAACGAACACATGATCATCAAGCCAGCCAACTACAAGCAAGTTTCAATCAACTGTCTAAGCAGCAAGACACTGATACGTCATTAATAACACAACAGCGTGAGCAACTTGCCAGCTTACAACAGCAGCAAGCAACACTTATCCAAAAACAATCGCTGGCTAGTATGCGTCGTGATCAAGAACATGTTGATCAAATTAATAACCAAACTGAGCAGGCTCGCTTCAAGTTACAACGACTGTCCGAACTGACTAGCCAAATAAAAAGAACCACTCTTTCGCTACCAGCACTTAGCCAAGCGTTAACGAATTTAGAAGAGATAATTACCAGTCATCAATCAGACATTCAAAATGCTAAGCTCAAACGACAAGACAAACAAGAGCATCTAAATCTATTACAGAAAGTCGCTAAGCTTGAAGACTATATAACAGAACTACAAGATGGATTGCCCTGCCCGCTCTGTGGTGCACACGAACATCCTTACGGTAAACATCATCCTTTATTAGACAATAATATCGACGACAATGCCGACCAAAGCCAACTGTCTAAAACACAAAAGATTCAGCAGGAAATGGATGCACTAGAAACTGTTATAGACAATCTTGAGCAGACATTATCAAAACACCGTCTTGAGCATGCCACAAAGAAAGAAACGCTTAATAACCAACAACAGCAATTAGCGCCTTTACAGCAAGAGAAAGATACCTTATCTACTGATATTCAGGTTTATCTGGCCTCATTATTTGATGATAAACATAATTACTCTGAATCCATTGTGGCACTCATTCATCCGCTTACTCAAATTACGGATAACGTCAATGGTTCGATTGACGTAGACAACTCTCTATCTTTATTGGATGCCGCCAAACACAATCTGATTGATTATAAGCAGTCTCTACAAACCATGATGGGCCAATACGATGTGCTGACACAACGTATGGCACATATTAGTACTGCAATCGAAACCGATGAAAAGCATCAACAAGTACTTATTCGCGACATCAGTAATTTGGCAACTGATAGTAAGCTTAATGCACAGAAAATTGAGAGTATTGAAGAAAGTATCGCTGCCAACTTCTCTGAATTGGCACCTATTATGACCACTGTTTCAGCTCTAGCGCATAAATACCCTATAGAGAACCATAAAGAGTATTTATCTGTAGCTGTTAGTACAGCAGACATCAATGGTGCACTCAAGCAACTGAATGATGGGATTACTGAGCATACCGTCATAGGCAGCTCAGACTATGATCTTCATATCGAAAGACTCCGTCAACAGCGTGGTGCCTTAAGTCAGTTAAAGCAACATTGCTATGAGCAAAAAAACAAACAACAGCAGCTAACCAATACGATAAGCGGCTTAACAGCACAGATTGATACCAAACAAGCACAACTTACCAATGACGAAAAATCGCTCGAAGAACTAGAGCGCTTAATTGTTAATAAAGCCAGTGCTATCGAGCAATTAAAGAAAGATAGGAAAGAGATTTTCGCAGATAAAGAGGTAGATGCTGAGGAGACTCAATTACGAAGTGTGGTCGATAAATCTCAAACCAGTAAGGTAATGGCACAAAGGCAGCTAGACACCAGACAGCAGACATTAGAGCAATTAAAAGTTAGACAGCAGCAGCTAGCAACAGAGCTACAATCTGCGTCTGGTACGCTTAATACGCAACAAAGCGAGTTTACTGATTTACTCTCAGAATCACAGTTCGCCGACGAAGCTGCCTTTGTCAGTGCACGCCTGCCTAAAGAAGCGCGCGAAGCACTACACATACGTAAATCGACTATCGACAATGCCTTGCAACAGGTGAAGTCACAGCTAGATAGTACTCAGCAGTCATTAGCACAAAAACTTGCTGCGCCTATGACAGATAAGGATAGAGAAACGCTGGCTGGCGAGTATCACCACATACAGACGGATATTGATCAACTCAGTCAGCAGATCGGTGCAATTGACCAAAAGCTGAAAGATAATGACAATCAAAAAGGCGAACAAGTAGCACAACTCGTGGCTATCGATGAGCAAAAACAGAAGCTACAAGTTTGGCAGCAGCTACATACGCTAATTGGGTCAGCTGATGGTAAAAAGTATCGTACCTTTGCTCAAGGGTTGACGTTTGAAGTTATGATTAGTCATGCCAATACGCAACTGCAAAAGATGAGTGACCGCTATTTGCTCATCCATGACGACCACAATCCGCTTGAGCTTAATGTGATTGATAACTATCAAGGCGGCGATGTTCGTAGTACTAAAAACCTCTCTGGTGGCGAAGGCTTTATTATTAGTTTGGCACTTGCATTGGGACTATCGCAAATGGCCAGTCACAATATTCGTGTGGATTCTTTATTTTTGGACGAAGGCTTCGGCACACTGGATGAAGAGTCACTTGATATCGCCCTCGATACGTTAACGAGCTTGCAACAGGAAGGTAAGTTAATTGGTATTATCTCCCACGTGCAGGCATTAAAAGACCGTATCTTAACCCAAATTAAGGTTGAAAAAATCTCTGGTGGCTTTAGTCAAATTAGCGGTCAAGGGTGCCGTAAAGTTATTAGTGAAAAAGTCTCGTAAGTTAATCTATTTTTCAATAATAGAGTGTCAGTAATCAAGATGTAAACGCTCTTGTTTGATTAGATAATAAAAAACCACCGTTAATCAATAACGGTGGTTTTTTTGAAACAGTATTTTATTTAGTCAGCGACTTATTCAATCACTCATTTAGTTAATCACTTAGTGACTAAACCACTCAGCTCACTCATCAACACGGATAATGTAGACAGGCTGATCTGACTGTCTACATCATTAGCATGAAGCTGGTCTAACTTGCTCATCTCTGATGTGACAGATTCCAGATGATCTAAGTGACGTGAGCGCCACTCGCCAAACGCTTGTTTCGCATCTGGTTTAGATAATATGGCATCCATCAACAGACGCAAGCTACGTGACAGCTCATTCATCAATGCATGGCGTGCGCGACGATCCCAGTAATCTTGCTGCGGTAAGGTGGCGATATTGTCCATCATCCAGTCTAACTGCAAGACATGATAGGCTTCGAAGTATAGCGTTGCAATCTCATCAACAGGACGCTCGTACAGCTCTGCCAACAGCGCGGCATCGAGTGCATCCACATGATAAGGTAGCATAGCAAACAACGCAGCATCGCTATTAGACAGATCTTCCTGCATCAGGCTAGTCGTATCTTCTTGCAAGTACGCTGCAAATTGTTGCTCAATGAAACCACCTGGTTTCGTTAGCTTTTCAACACTATCACTAAATCGGCTAATCATATCAGCGACTTGCAAGTCTTGACCAAAGGCATTGATAAACCATACAACACCGCTCTCAAGTGCATCACGCAGACGTAGCTCAAGGTTCAGCAATAACTTAGCATCGACCTGATTGTCCAACGACTCAAGCGTTTTCCAAGCTTTTGACACATCAAAGACATCACGGCTAATCGCATAGCCACGCACGATGGTGGCTAGTGATTGATCGGTTTCTTCGAACAAGCGGAATAATGCTTCGATACCCAAACGGTTGACCACGCTATTGGTCAGATAGGTACTGATAATCTCACGATGTAAGCGATGCTCTGTCATCTCATCAAAGAAGCGCGATGCTAGCTCATCCGGGAAGTACTTACGCAGCTCATTGATGAAGTATGGGTCATCTGGCAAATCAGAAGACAATAAGTTGTCATATACCCACATCTTACCGTAAGCCATCACGACGGCTAACTCAGGATTGGTCAGGCCAGCATTCGATTTTTGACGTTTGGCAATCTCTTCATCTGATGGCAGATATTCGATTGCACGGTCGAGACGTCCTTCGCCTTCTAGCATTTGAATAAAGCGTTGATGATCGCTTAGGTTCGCTGATGCACGAATGTGGCTCAGTTCAATTGCTTGAGGCTGTAAGTAGTTTTGGCGCAGTACCAACTCTGCCACGTTATCGGTCATGCTCTCTAACAGCTCATTGCGCTGCTTTAAGGTCATGTCACCTTGCTCAACCACTTTACCCAATAAGATTTTGATATTGACTTCATGATCCGAGCAGTTAACACCGCCTGAGTTATCAATGGCATCCGTATAAATGCGTCCGCCCGTTTGAGCGTATTCAATACGGCCTTGCTGCGTGAAGCCTAAGTTACCACCTTCACCAATCACCGCACAGCGAAGCTCGTTGCCGTCGATACGTAGTGAGTCATTTGCACGGTCGCCGACATCAGCATGGGTTTCATTGGCGCTTTTGACATAAGTACCGATACCGCCGTTCCAGATGAGATCAACAGGCGATTTCAATAACGCACTGATTAAATCATTAGGTGCGAGACT
This sequence comes from Psychrobacter sp. SZ93C1, assembly GCF_015864635.1. Lineage (NCBI taxonomy): Bacteria > Pseudomonadati > Pseudomonadota > Gammaproteobacteria > Moraxellales > Moraxellaceae > Psychrobacter > Psychrobacter sp. SZ93C1. The sequence goes on from NZ_JADYWY010000005.1 coordinate 235,131, forward strand.
GTCTTCGTGGATATCAAAGATTTCTTTCATCTCGGCACTGATAGCGATTTTTTTGTCTTGGCGTGAGAATATACCACCACCTTGGCTGATTAATGCTGTTTCATAATCTGCCCATGATGAGCGTGGTAACTCAAACAGACGTGCGCGCTCAGCATAAGAGGCCGCAGTGTCTGGATTAGGATCAATGAAAATATGCAGATGGTTAAAGGCAGCGACCAGCTTGGTATGCGTTGAGAGCAGCATACCGTTACCGAATACATCACCACTCATATCACCAATACCGACGACAGTAAAGTCATCACGGTTTTGGATGTCCATACCGCGCATACGGAAGTGACGTTTGACCGACTCCCAACCACCACGTGCAGTGATACCCATCGCTTTATGGTCATAACCTACTGAACCACCTGAAGCAAAGGCATCATCGAGCCAGAAATTGTACTCTGCTGCTAAGGCGTTGGCGATGTCAGAGAAAGTCGCTGTACCTTTATCGGCTGCGACAACCAAGTATGGATCGTCTTCATCATGTCTGACTGTATTGGCTGGCGGGACAATAACGCCGTCTACGATGTTGTCTGTGACATCGAGCATACCGCGCAAGAACGTCTGATAACAAGCGATACCTTCCGCTTGGAATGCTTCACGACCATCCGCCATGGTTTTGGTTTTGACGATGAATCCACCTTTTGAACCAACAGGCACAATCACTGCGTTTTTCACCATCTGTGCTTTAACTAAGCCCAGTACTTCGGTACGGAAATCTTCCATACGATCTGACCAGCGCAAACCACCACGGGCAACCTTGCCACCGCGTAAATGCACAGCTTCAACACGCGGTGAGTACACAAATATCTCAAACATCGGTTTAGGTTTAGGCAAGTTAGGAATGTCTGCTGCCAAAAACTTAAACGACAAACGATCTTTACGCTGACCGTCTGTATCAGTCTGGTAGAAGTTGGTACGTACCATCGCGTTAATCAAATCTAAGTACCAACGCAGGATACGGTCTTCATCGAGACTGTCTACATCTGCTAGCGCCGCGATAACTTTTTCTTGTACCTGAGCCGTTTGCTGTGTGCGCTCATCTTCATTATATTTCGGATTCATGCGAGCATCAAACAGGCTGACCAGTGCCACACTGATATCGCTGTTTTTTACCACAGTTTGTTGAATGTAGTTACTAGAGAATGGTGCACGAGCTTGCATCATGTAGCGTGATAGTGCTCGTAGTAGTACCACTCCATAAGTATCCAAGTTGGTCGTTAACACCAATTCGTTAAAGGAATCACTTTCAACTTTTCCGGCCCAAATCTGCTTGAGACTGTCTTCGAACTGACCGCGTACCACTTGCATGTTAACGGTATCGACATGTTCTAGCGTCAGCTCATACTCTTGCATCCAAATCGGTTGCTCTGGCAAGTCGAACTCATAGGTCTGTGCTGAAATAACCGACACACCAAAGTTTTCCAGAATTGGCAGGACTTTGGATAAAATAACAGGCTGCTCACGACCGTAGAGTTTTAGATGCAACTGGTTGCTTGCATCACCCGTTGATTGGTACAAGTGCCAAATCATCGGTTGCTCTGCGGTCAATACAGCCAAGCGCTTGGTATCTTCAACCGCTGTACGCGCATCGAAACGCTCTTGATACGCGGCAGGAATGTAGTTCAAAAAGCGACGGTTTAAGGCGTTGGCATGCTGCTCACCGACATTATCAAGCAATACTCTTTGATAGTCATCACTCCATGACTCCATCAACGCTGATAATTTGGCTTCTAGCGCTGTCGTATTGACGTCGTTCACTTGACCAGGCACTGTGCGTACATGGACATGCACACGAGCATGAGCAGATTCATTGAACTCAGTGGTAAATCCTGATGAGGTTCCACCATAAGCATCTTTTAGCACGTTTTGTACTTTGATACGCAGCTCAGTGTTGAACTTATCACGTGGGATGTAGACCAAGCACGAGACAAAACGCTGATAATGATCAATACGGCTGAATAGACGCAAGCTCTTTTTGTCTTGTAACTGGCTAATACCAGATACGATAGGATATAACTCTTCGACACCGGCTTGGAATAAATCATCACGTGGTAACGTGTTAATCACATGCATCATTTTATGATGGGCATGACCGTCACGTGGCAACTCTGCCATGGCCATAATCTTATTGGCTTTTTCACGTAATAGCGGTATTTGCTGTACGGTCAGTTGATATGCTTGTGAGGTCAATAAACCGATGAAACGATATTCACCAACCAGTTTACCATTGTCATCAAACTTATGAATACCCAAAAAGTCCATATATACAGGACGATGCACAGGTGATACACGGCTTGATTTTGATAGCATCAATACGCGTGGTTCAGTCAATAATTGCTTTAACACTTTAGGCAACTGGCTAAAGCTTTCTGACAATTTGTCTTCTTCAGCACCGCGCAGTAAACCAAGACCACTATTGCCAATGGCAAATAAATCTAAATCCACAGAATCGGTATCAACTTCAACGGATTTTCCACCTTCTAGGCGGTATTCGCGATAACCCAAGAATATAAAATGGTCGTCTAATACCCAATCTAAAAACGCTTGAATTTCTTGCTGTGAATAAAATACTTCTGGCAATGGTTTTGTAGACAGCTCTGCTTTAATATCTGTCAGTTTAGATCGCATTTGTGTCCAGTCACCAACGACTGTATCTAGCGTATCGATTTTAGCCAATAGCATTTGTTGTAGCGCGTCCAAATCTTCGTCATTTTGATAAGCAATCTCGCAATGAATCAAAGACAGATGTGAAGTGGCACTTTCATGTGCGCCTTCGATATGCGTAATATCGCCATCACCGTTACGATCAACGCTAACAATGATATTGTAAGTACGATGAATATCGATGCCTTCCGCTTCCAGGCTCATCAAAATTGTGTCAACTAAAAAGGGTCTGTCATAAGCCACAATTTGAATAACGGTGTGCGAGCTGTGAAAATGTTGTTCTTCTGCCTTGGGGTTTAACACAGTCAGTTGTGGATGACTGCCATCATAGGATTTTAGCAAAGTAAAGTGATGTAACGCCATGCCTGCCAAATCAGCATTACTAATGGCTTTTGCCGTTTCTTGGTGGAGCGGCTGGTAATAGCTATGAATAAAATGGTCAAACAACGACTTATCTTTTTGTACATAACTGGTCGCAATATCGCTTATCTGACTGATTCGCTCTGTTGCGATACTAAGAGAGTTTGGCATGTTATTTATCCTTTTTTATAGATCTGGTCTATCTATTATTTATTTGAGTTTATTAATGAGTAACATCACTGGTAGCGCATAAATATATTGAATACTATTGATGCCGCGAGGCAGTATAGCCATTTATACAAATTATTCTAATTTTTTCTTACTTTTTTGAGTTTTTCTCCTATATTTACTACTATATTTCGATGACATGCAGCAATCAGGATATAACGCCATTAATCTAGTGAAGTGTAACGCAACTAGGGCGCTAGCTGAAGTGTGCAACATCATTTCATGAATCAGCAACATGTCGATAACATTTGCTAATGAGATAAAAGTATACTTTTGCTTGTCTTTGTTATTGATTGGCTGCTGGCAAGTGATACTCATGGTAATCAGTACGACTTTTTTGTTAGAATATGCCGGTATATTTGAGAGTGTGTGACTAACTCATTATTAATTTTAATGCTAAGGGCGAGACGTATGATGAATATTTTGGTAATCGGTTCAGGTGGTCGCGAACACGCGCTGGCATGGCAGTGTGCAAAAGACGATAAGGTCAATAATATCTACATCGCTCCTGGTAATGCTGGTACTGCACTTGAACCTAAATGCCAAAACGTAGTCTTAGAATCTACTGATGATAACGCTAGCGAACATAGCGCAGTGATAGCGTTTTGCCAAAACAATGATATCGACATGGTCATCGTTGGACCAGAAGCACCTTTGGTGACTGGTATCGTTGATGCGTGTCGTGATGCTGGCATCAAAGCATGGGGTCCGACAGCATATTGTGCACAACTAGAAGGCTCAAAGACCTTTGCTAAAGAATTTATGGCGCAGAATAATATTCCAACAGCTGCTTATCAAGGTTTTACAGATGCAACAGCAGCCAAAGCTTATATCGATGAGCAAGGTGCACCAATCGTGATTAAGGCTGATGGTTTAGCCGCTGGTAAAGGTGTTATCGTTGCTGAAACGATCGAACAAGCACATGATGCCATCGACGACATGCTAGCAGACAATAAATTTGGTGATGCAGGTAGCCGTGTGGTTATTGAGCAGTTTTTGCAAGGCGAAGAAGCCAGCTTTATTTGCATGGTTGATGGCGACAACATCTTACCGATGGCAACCAGCCAAGATCATAAGCGTGCTTTCGAAGGTGATACAGGGCCAAACACGGGCGGTATGGGCGCATACTCTCCTGCACCAGTCGTCACTCAGGATGTACATGACAAAGTAATGAGTCAAGTCATTCAGCCAGTGGTTGATGCCATGAAAGATGCTGGTCATCCTTATACGGGCTTCTTATATGCTGGTCTTATGATTGATGAAGCAGGCGATCCTTATGTCATCGAATTCAACTGCCGCTTTGGTGATCCGGAGACACAGCCTATCCTGATGCGTTTACAGTCATCAATGGTGGATTTGGTCGCACAAGGGTTAGCCGGTCAATTGCCTAGTGATGCTAAATGGGATGCCCGCCCTGCTCTCGGTATCGTTGTTGCGTCTAAAGGCTATCCAGAAACCTCTTCAAAAGGTGACGTTATCGCTGGCTTGCCAAAGTTAGATAGCAGCAATGATAATGCCGTTAAAGTATTCCATGCGGGTACGGCTTTTTCTAACCCTGACGAAGCCAGCACTGAGAATGAAGTGGTGACCAATGGTGGCCGTGTGTTATGCGTGACTGCGCTAGCAGACAATATCGCTGATGCTCAACAAGCTGCATTGGCCGTAACAGGTGCGATTAGTTTTGATGGTGCACAGTATCGTCGTGACATTGGCCATCATGCCATTGCTCGTGAAAATGCTCAGTAAAGTAAATAACGTTAAATCAGTTAGTCATCTAGCTGGGTAAAATCCTCCTATTCTTTTATTTGACCTAGCAACACGCTAGGTCTTATTTTTGATACAGTTTCATTTTCCAAATAGACCCTAGTATCTTTCTACAAAATGACACCCAATAATTTAGCAAAAATTAAATGTTAACATAAGTATCAAAGAGGTTATTCAACCTTGGTATTATCAACAGACTCATCAACCAGATATGCTTTATATGATACAATTTTACCCCTATGCATCGTATCTCCCTTGTATTGTAGGTTCCTAACCCACAAATCAATACCAACCGGATGAATGATTATATTTATGGCAAATGATACGTCTAAACCTTCTAGCAATAAGCAATCAATCGATAACTTAAAAACCTCAGGGTTTGAGCGTCGAATGTCGATTGCCAAAACTTCCTTAAACATTGGTCGTCGTTGGGCAGGTAATAGCGTGTCTGGCATGTTTTTGAATAAAGAGACGCGTACAGCGCGTAACCAAGCTTTTATGGAAGAACAAGCGAATTATCTTGCGTCAGAGCTTGGTAAGCTAAAAGGTTCTGTCGTAAAGATTGGCCAAATGCTGGCGATTTATGGTGAGCACATTTTGCCACCTGAAATCACACGCGCGCTCCAAACCCTAAATGACGATACGGCCACGTTGTCATGGCCAACGATAGAGCTTACATTACGTCAGTTGTTGGGTAAAAAGTTAGATGAACTAGAAGTTGACACTGTCCCTATTGGCACTGCCTCACTTGCCCAAGTACACCGCGCAACAGTCATCGAAACTGGCGAGCAAGTAGTACTAAAAATCCAATATCCAGGTGTTGCTGATGCTATTAACTCTGACCTTTCTCTATTCAAGCAATTATTGAAAGTTAGCAACATCGTTCCACAAACTCGCTCACTCGATGCATGGTTTGAAGAGATACGTGACCTACTCCATCATGAAGTCGATTATGAAGCAGAAGCATCAACCACAGAACGTTTTTATGAGCGCCTAAGCAACGATCCGCGTTATGTCGTTCCTAAGATTAACCGCAGTTATTCAAAGAAGCGTCTATTATGCATGTCTTATGAGCCAGGTATCACAGTTGTATCTGATGCCCTACAATTACTCCCTCATGAGCGCCGCAATGCCATTGGTCAAGCTGCTATCGAAATCATGATGCAAGAGATTTTTGTTTGGGGTGAAATGCAGACAGATCCAAACTTTGGTAACTATCTAGTTCGAGTCAGTGATGATGAAAACGATACAGATAAATTAGTATTACTAGATTTTGGTGCGATTCGCCAGTTTGATAATAACTTGTTAACCATTGCCCACGGCTTGTTAAAAGCTGGCTATCGTCATAATCATCAAGCGATGAAGCTAGCAATGACTGGTTATGATTTCTTTGATAGCATGAGTGGCAAAGTACGTTCCGATATCGCCTCGCTATTTCTGTTGGCGACAGAGCCATTCAGTGATCCAGCGATGAATCCTGATATTCCGTCCGACTGTCTAGATGAAGGCAACCGCTATATTTGGGCGAATAGTAAGCTGCACTCGCGCCTTTCTACAGAAGCAACGCGAGCAATGCAGTCTTTCGAATTTAACCTACCACCGAAAGAATTTATGTTTATCAGCCGTAAATTCATCGGAGCTTATACTTTTTTGACAGTTTTGGATGCTTATACCGATTCTAATAAGCTCGTTAAACCCTATTTATAGTATCGAATAACTGTCCATTTTTTGGCCGTCACTTTTAGTGACGGCTTTATTTTTAATTAACTCTTCCTGCTTAGGCTATTTTATATTTATTAGTTTTGACTATTCCAGTCCCTCTTCATATTATTTTTACTTAGGCTATTTATCTTCGCTTATATGGCCTACTTGCCATTCATCAAACCTTGTTTTATACCCTTCTGGCTTACGCATGCTGAGCTCCCAACATGTTTCTCCACGCGCTAGATACTTCACTTCAAAATGTGTACGCTGGCTGTCAGTCGCTACTGTATATCGAGTGTTTGGTAAGCACCATACCTTGGTTGCCTGCTGCTCTGCATTATCCATATATGCTTCTATATTGGTTACGAGCACTACCTCGCCGCCTACCTGCAAACGTGACAATAGAAACTCAAAAAATGGCATATTTAACCACTGTTGATTGGGATTATGCTGTTCAGGATTGGGATAAAGAATAAAGATTTTTGCCAAACTGTTCGGCTTGATAGCGTGCACTGTCCATGCAATGGCATCAGCATGAATCGCATCTAGGTTCGGTGAAGCTTGGAGTGCCTCTAGTTTGGCAAATGCTTCGAATTTGTTGCGTGTACGCTCAATTGCTATCAAATGTTTATCAGAATTTTGTGCTGCAAAACCAAGCGCATGCTTGCCCTTCCCGGCACCAATCTCTAATAACAAAGGCAGATTGTTTTCGTTTTCACCAATGATATTTGGCAAGATAAAGTCACGCGGTGCTGAGAGTCTCTGTGGTTGAAATGCACGCTCTTGCTGATGCGTAAGCTCGATATTGTCAGTCATTTACTATCCTTAAAGTATTTGTCTTTTGCCATTATTCGGCTGCATGCTATTATATAGTCAATCCGCTGCAATAGTAATATGACGATAGCTAGCAATGCTAAAACCGTCTATTAATCATCACGTAGGCAAACCTACTAACTGTCATTCACTATTAATAATTCAAATAAATCGAGGATGCTTTTACTCTTATTATGACTGACCCTACCCCCAACACATCACCCAAGACCTATCCGTGCCCACGCTGCGGCACCCAAACAGCATGGCAGGATAATAAATATAAGCCGTTTTGTAGTAGTCAATGCAAACTTATCGACTTAGGTTCATGGGCAAATGAAGACTATACTTTGCCTGCGGAAACCACGCCATTCTCTGACGAGCTATAACCAATCACTTTTCTTTTTACTCACTGTTCCTCTTAAGGATGTTTTATATGTCTGCTACTTACCTGATGCCCACTTATAACCGCCAGCCAATCAACTTTACGCGTGGTTCGGGCAGTTGGTTATATACCAAAGATGATACTCCTTATTTAGACGCACTCACTGGCATTGCTGTCTGCGGATTGGGCCATTGCCATCCACAGGTGACCGATGCTATTCAACAGCAAGCAGCGACTCTAGTGCATACCAGCAATCTATTCGGTATTGACTGGCAGGAGCGTGCAGGAGAGATTCTGTGTACAGCAGCTCGAATGGATAGCGTGTTTTTTGCCAATAGTGGTGCTGAAGCAAATGAGGCAGCATTAAAACTGGCAAGACTATACGCACATAAGCAAGGTTTTAAACGTCCAAAAGTTATCGTAATGGAACAATCATTTCACGGCCGTACATTGCTGTCGTTGTCTGCCACTGCCAATCCAAAGGCGCGTGAAGGCTTTTACACATTAGATGATGACTTTATTCGTGTTCCATTTGGTGATATCTCAGCTGTTAAACAAGCGGCACAAGACCATGATGACATTTGCGCTATCTTTGTAGAGCCTATACAAGGTGAAGGTGGTTTGAACACCGCTGCCAACGGGTTTACGTATCTTGAAGAGATACAAGCAGAGTGTGAAGCTAACAACTGGCTATTTATGTTAGATGAAGTACAGACAGGTAACGGCCGTACTGGTAAGTATTTCGCTTATCAACACAGCAATGCGCGTCCTGATGTATTGACAACAGCTAAAGGCTTGGGCAATGGTTTCCCAGTGGGAGCCTGTATGGTACGTGGACGTGCTAATGGTTTATTTGGTGCAGGTAGCCACGGCTCAACGTATGGTGGCACGCCATTAGCAAGCCGCGTGGTGCATACTGTCTATGATGTACTCGGCAACAGTGACATCATGGAAAACGCAGTTACTGAAGGGCTATTCATTCGAGAGACGCTAGTCGATGCACTGGGACAACACGGCGTGAGCAGTCGCGGTGCAGGGATGATGATTGGTATCGCCTTGCCTGAAGACATGGATTGTAGTCAGCTCGTAGATCGTGCACGTGATGAGCAAAAGCTAATCATCAACGTTACTGGTGGCCATGTGATACGTTTGCTACCGCCGCTGAATATGAGCCGAGATGAGAGCACACAAGTGGTTGAATGCTTGGTTGATTTATTACAACCGTCTTTTTAGGGCGTGACTGATAAATACCATAGTTAATTCACAATCATTTGAATATGTGCAAGTCAGATTAGCAAAAGCACTATAGATGACAGACTAAGCGATAAGGCTCTTCATACTCTATTCAGTTGATATAGAACTGAGAACCATAAAAAAACCTATAGATAGTTATATCTATAGGCTTTTTGCTGACTGCTAATCACTGAACTTCTAGCATGTCATTAAGTTACCACTTAAGACTTAATTGGCATGAAAGTACTTTTTCAAAACTTCTAAACAGCGAGTTATTTTAGCGGGTTGCTGTTCACCATTTAAGGTAACTGCATATAGCACAAAACTTGGTAACTGATAACCAGTTAAAACTTCAACCAACTCACCACTCTCAAGCTCTTTCTTGATATCCATTTCCAACATTCTAACCAAACCATGACCTTCTTTGGCCAAAGTGGTTGCCATAAAGACATTGTTGGTATAAATGCGTGAGTTCATTTTTGTACGGGTTTTTTTACCCGTTTCAGTTTGAACCAAATCAATTTGATTAGCATCTTTCATGATTTCAATACAAATCAGCTGGTGATCTACCAAATCTTTAGGCGTCTGTAACTTGGTATGTTGACGTAGATATTGCGGCGAAGCAACAAGCATTTGGCGCACGTCTGTCAAAGGATGACTGCTCAGACTAGAATCATTCATCGATGGGCTCATCCGTATCGCTATATCGATACGCGCGTCAATCATATCGACATAATGATTGTCTGCTAAGTATGTGATGCTCAGATCATCGTGTGCTGCCATCCACGTGGATAGTGCTGGCAAAATATGGTTCACACCCAGTTCGGGCGTCGTAGCCACGCGTAAGCTGCCTGCTAACTCATCACGCAGTTGATTGACCTTGATTCGGCCTTGTTCAGCCGCACTCACCACATCTTTTGCGGCCTCGTAAAAACTTTCACCCGCTTCTGTTAAGCTCAGCTTACGGGTTGAGCGATGTAATAGCACCACACCTAAATCATTTTCTAATGATCTGATTTGCTGACTCACTGCACTAGTGGTAATACCTAGCTCACGAGCTGAGCCACTAAAAGAACCATGTCCGACCACACTGGCAAACACAGCCATACCGCGTAAATTATCCAACATACTTTCACCTAAGCTACATTTCAATTTTTAATATAACTTAACCACTATAACGAATTTTTAATTTCCTTATAGTAATTAAGCATACTTCTATTATTCGGATTTATCCATTTTATAAGCAATAAAAGTAAAAACATCAAGACGATAGTACAATATCACCTTGATGTTTTGTGTAGTAATTGCGTCTGACAACTATATAGAACTTTAAATAATTTTAACAATATTTTTTCTGACTGCTTAATACAAATGTACTTTACCCATCCTTCCTTCACCACGCTCAGTTAGGTATTGCATCACTGGAGTATTTAGCAGTTTTGACTCTGCTACAGCCTTAGCTTGTACTAAGCGTTTTTGTTGACGACGTTCAGGTGTTTTATCTTCAGCCATCATGACGCTACCATCAATTTTCAGGTCAATATCTGCATGAGTAAACTGCTGTTGCAATTTAGCTGCTAACTGTTGAAAAGTCGTTTGTAAGTGACGACTATCCACACTGGTCACAAAGACTGCCTTACCATCACATAAGCCTGTCATCATGCCTTGACGAGCAAGCGCCAACTCATCTTGGGCCAAGACATCTGCCTCACGAGCCGTCTGTAACCAATAATCCCATTTCTCTGGTGTCCACTCACCCATAAGCTCTTGTGTCGGGCAACGTAGTAAGGTACGAGGATCATCAATGTGTGAGGTTAACTGAGAATTATTTACGCCCGGCTCAACAACTGGTTCAGGCTCAACAACTGGTTCAGGCTCAACAACTGGTTCAGGCTCAACAACTGGTTCAGGCTCAACAACTGGTTCAGGCTCAACAACTGGTTCAGGCTCAACAACTGGTTCAGGCTGTGCTAGGTTTTCATCATAACTGCTGCTTTGGAGATCATTATAATCTTGTGCTTCATAATCCACATCATATGACTGTAATGGCGGTGCTGAAGCTTCATGCGTGACAGCACCTGTAGACGGTATAGAAGTAACTATTTCTACAGCTGATATTTCTGTAGAGGATACCTCACTGTCGTAAGTGTTGCTCAGTACTTCATCGACTGGCAACGGACGAAAGGCCAGTAAACGTAGAATACACATCTCAAGCGCTTGCATAGGTGTGCTAGCAAGCTTCACGCCTTCACGTGCTTGTACCACGATTTCATAGTAAAGTTGCAACACATCTGGACTAATATGCCGCGCCAGTACAGTAATATTCTGTGCCTGCGCTTCATTTACATTTAACGCGACTTCAGGTAATAACTGTGTCAATGCCAACTGGTGAAGTAGCTCAGCGAGCCCATCAAACATACTGGTGGCATCAACCATCTGTGCACGCATTTGCTCAATATGAGCAGCAACAGCAGACTTATCATGGTTATAAATATCTGTAATCAAACTGACCAAATCAGCAGCATCAATCAGACCAAGCATTGCATTAACAGTAACGTCGTCGAGCGCGCCCTGACCAAAAGCGATCGCCTGATCGGTCAACGACAACGCATCACGTACTGAGCCTTTAGCCGCACTTGCCAACTGCCACAGTGCTGGCTGCGTATACCCAACTTGCTCTTGGGTAAGAATATTCGCCAAGTGTTCGCTCAGCAATGTCTGTGGTAATGGACGCAGCACAAACTGTAAACAGCGCGAGATAATAGTGATTGGTAGCTTTTGTGGATCCGTCGTCGCTAGCAAAAACTTTACGTGCTCAGGTGGCTCTTCTAGTGTCTTAAGTAGCGCATTAAAACTGTGCGTAGACAGCATATGCACTTCATCAATCAGATAAACCTTATAGCGACCCTGACTTGGCGCATAGGGTACGTTATCAAGCAGCTCGCGTGTGTCTTCAACCTTAGTGCGAGACGCGGCATCGATTTCGATAAGATCAATAAACCGTCCTTGATCAATGGCCACGCAATTATCACACATACCGCAAGGCGTACTGGTGATACCCATGTCACAATTCAAACACTTGGACAAAATACGCGCAATCGTCGTCTTACCCACACCGCGCGTCCCAGTAAAGAGATACGCATGATGCAGGCGATTATAATCAATCGCATTAATCAGCGCTTGCGAGACATGTGTTTGCCCAATCAACTCGTGAAAGTTTTTGGGGCGATATTTTCGAGCTAAAACTTGATATTGCTGCGTCATAGTAAATGCCAGTATAGGTAATACAAGTAGTATAAATAGAGATAGCGAATTAGATTCAGACTGAGGACACGCCCTAGCGTCTGTTCACTGTAATGTGGATACCAGAAAGGCGAGTAAAGATACGATAAATCGTAACTCGTTTATCAAAGAAACAATGTCAGGCGAACCTGACACTTTCTTTGATAGAGATAAGGTTGGCTATAATTGCGCTTGAAGTTGTGCCAACCGTTCGTGTAAACGCTGAGTATTTACATCAATAAATGCGCCTGTTTGATGAAAAATATCTAAGTACACCTCAGTGTTTACGCTGTCTTCACAAGCTCTAAATTCTACGCCAATCAAAAACAGATCATCCATCACTGGCGTTTGCATCTGAGCATTGAGATCCGATAACAAATCTTGATGAGACAAACGAACCTTCTCTGCACTCAACGAGCTACTATCATCTTGCGCATAAAACACCATAAGATAATGACGTCCAAAGATATGATAAGAGTGCTCATGACGAACATAACCATTCCAGCGTGAATCTTGGTCAACCATTCTATATGCTAGTATTTTTTCTACTAGACAGGCATAGGTATACATCGACTCATCTGCCAAAATATCGACTTGCGCAGTAGGCAGTGATTGTCCCGCTTCACGATAACGCTTGAGCAAGCTATTGAATAGCTTATACCACATTCGAGTATTTCTTTGAATCTCAGCCATCAATGCATTGGCAAATTCTACCTGATTGGGTTCTACTGCTTTAAGTAAGCGTGGCTCGATTTGATCGATTAGCTCGCCATCAAGCAGCTGCTCTTGAACGCTAAGAGCCCTGTAGTGAAAATCAGGAGATTGTAAAAACAGTTTCAGGAGTGTCGATTCATTTTTGAACGATACAAAACTTGTCAATTGATCACGGTGAAAACTTAAAAACGTCGTCAGATCACTTGGTGTAGCCAATTGACTGAGTATCTTGGCAAAGTTTCGATGACTAAATATTTGCAAGACACTCTGTTCATCATCCAAGTCTAAAACACAATCTTCAGCAAAAAACTGACTGCCATATTCATAATCAATAGTATAAGAGGATAAGCCTAGTTTTTCGTCTTGATGTTCGATGGATATTGAGGTTAAGCCAACAAAATAAATGGATTTGCCATCTTTCGATATACTGCCATCAACCATCAACTTATCATTTTTCTGATAAAGCTGAGTGTGACGTTTGATTAATTTATTAACAATCTCTTTTTTCCACTCGCGAACTTTGTCACTATCGACATCTTGCTTATCCGCTTCCGTTGTCACATCATTGACAACCAAGTAGATAATGGCACTAGAAAACTCAAAAACAAAATCGTAACCCTGAAACTTTTCAGGATCAGCGTTTGCTTTATCATCAGGTAGTTCATACAATGATAAAGAAAATTGTTGAATCATCTGTCGCCATAGTGAAGGCGATGCTTGCTGAGTATCCATAACGCTCCTATAAATGAAGTCTCATAAAAAAGCTTACACCCGTTTCATTGAAAGAAGTAAAAGCTTTTTATATTTAGTTGAATATCATTGCGGATTACTAGCAAGCAAATCCACTTTAGCCTTCGTGCTTGCGGCGCATGTGTGGGAACAAAATCACATCACGGATACTAGCAGAGTCTGTCAATAGCATGACTAAACGGTCAATACCAATACCTTCGCCTGCTGTTGGTGGCAAACCGTAAGATAATGCTTCAATGTACTCTTCATCAAAGTGCATGGCTTCATCATCGCCCGCGTCTTTTTCAGCAACCTGACCGCGGAAGCGCTCGGCTTGGTCAGCAGGGTCATTAAGCTCACTAAAGCCGTTGGCCAGTTCACGACCACCAACGAATAGCTCAAAACGATCAGTAATCTCAGGATTATCATCACTACGGCGCGCTAGTGGTGAAGTCTCAGCTGGATACTCAGTAATAAACGTTGGTTGGCGTAATTGATGCTCAGCAGTTTCTTCAAAGATAATTGTTTGCAATTTACCCACACCAAAACCGTCTTTTACTTGCTGCTTTAGTACCGTTGAGGCGTACTCTGCTAGATATTCACGATCGTTGATGCGCGCCATATCGAAGTTTTCTGCATATTTTGCAATTGCATTAGACATAGACAGACGTTCAAACGGTGCTTTTAGGCTAATGGCTTCTTCTTGGTACGTGATTTCAGTGGTATCTAATATATCCAATGCCAATTCGTTAAATAAACGCTCAGTCAAATCCATCAAATCATGATAATCAGCATAAGCCTGATAAAACTCAATCATGGTAAATTCAGGATTATGACGGGTTGAGACACCTTCGTTACGGAAGCTACGGTTAATCTCAAATACTCTCTCAAAACCACCAACAACCAAACGCTTTAAGTAAAGCTCAGGCGCAATACGTAGATACAATGGCATATCTAACGCATTATGATGAGTCTCAAATGGACGCGCAACAGCACCGCCCGGAATAGGATGCATCATTGGCGTTTCAACTTCCATGAAGCGCTCATTCAACATAAACTTGCGGATACCGCTAACGACCTGACTACGGATCATGAAAGTATCACGAGTCGTCTCATTGGTCATCAAATCAAGGTGGCGATTGCGATAGCGAGCTTCTACGTCAGCCAAACCATGAAACTTGTTCGGCATTGGGCGTAGTGATTTAGTGAGAAGGTTGAACTCCTCAATATGTACGTATAAGTCCCCTTTACCCGAGCGACCGATGTAGCCAGAGATACCAACGATATCACCCAAATCTAATGATTTGATAGAAGCAAGTGTTTCTGGATCTAACTCTTTGCGTGCAACATACAGCTGGATGCGACCCGTCATGTCTTGAATGACAATAAATGAGCCACGATTGAGCATCACACGCCCAGCAATATTAACCTGAGTCTTGTCGCCATTCGCAGCTTTTTCTTCAATCTCTTGCTTAGAGATACCATCAAAATCAGCTTGTAAGTCTTTAGCATAATCAGTGCGCTTAAACTGATTGGGATAAGGCTGTTTACCAGAAGCCGTAATATCATCTAATTTGGCCTGTAATTGAGCAATCAGCTCATTGGCTTCTTCTAGTGTTGGGGCTTGTTCTTCTTGGGCTTGATTATTCTGGTTTTGCTTTGACATAACACTCTCAAATTTTGATAAGTTAAATTGTAGATTTGGAAAATTATATGGTTAATCTATACACCACAACCCTCTTGCTACACTGCTTTGAGCAATCTGACGATAACCACAAGGTTTATCGTTAGCAGCATAGGTTTCAATTAAGTTTTGTCTACTGACTTTATGGTTATCGCTTTACTTACTACTAAAGTCCTATTGATCACCGCCGCCGATACTCGCCATTAGATCTGCTTGATGCTCACGCAACAATGCATCAAGAATCTCATCCAAGTCGCCTTCCATAATAGAGTCGAGCTTGTACAAGGTAAGGTTGATACGGTGATCAGTCATGCGACCTTGTGGAAAATTATAGGTACGGATACGCTCTGAGCGATCACCACTACCGACCAGATCACGACGTATAGAGTCAGCCACATCGACCTGCGCTTGCACTTTGGCTTGTTGGATTTTTGAGACCAACATCTTCATAGCATGCGCGCGGTTTTTGTGCTGGCTACGCTCTTGCTGACACTCTACCACGGTACCCGTTGGAATGTGGGTTAAACGTACGGCTGAGTCAGTCGTGTTAACGTGCTGACCACCTGCACCACTTGAGCGGAAAGTATCCATTTTTATGTCAGCAGGATTGATATCAACGGTATCATCAATCTCAACTTCTGGCATGACCGCAACCGTACAAGCTGACGTGTGAACACGACCTTGGCTCTCGGTTTCAGGAACACGCTGTACGCGGTGAGCGCCTGATTCAAACTTTAGGCGACCATATACACTATTGCCTGATACACGCGTGATGATTTCTTTATAACCACCATGCTCACCCTCGTTGGCTGATAGCACTTCCACCGTCCAACCTTGAGTTTGAGCGTACTTTTGATACATACGGAACAAATCACCAGAGAAAATCGCTGCTTCATCACCACCTGTACCAGCTCGAATCTCCAAAAATGCTGGCACTTTGTCATTAGGATCTTTTGGTAGCATCATGACATTGAGTGCTTCTTCCATCTCTACGATGGTATCACGCGCGTTATCAATCTCTTCTTGCATCATCTCTTTCATGTCAGGATCTGAAGCATCGGCCAGCATAGCTTCTGCATCGGCCTGATTCGTTTCTGCCCCTACATAGTTCTGCCATAAAGTAGTGATATCCATCAAGTCGCTGTGCTCGACAGACAATTCACGGAATTTATTATTATCGCTGATGACACTAGGGTCTGATAATAAGGCGGTGACCTCTTCATAACGGTCTACCATCTGGTCTAAACGCAGGCGTAAGGATTCTTTCATAAAAGGACTTTTAATTGGATAAGAGGAATAAGATCGTGATTATAGCAAATTTTTCACCGTAAATTAAAACCTCTGAGTAATCTTGTCGTTATTCTAAGCAATCTAGCCATTATATTGCTCAACATCTTCACTTATTCTGAAATACCCTCACCTTGTTTCATTATTCAGCTATTTACAATACATATGTCAAAACATTCAGACAAAAAAATAGCCAAGATTGCTCTTGGCTATTTTTATCGTCACAACAGCTATCTAATGGCAGTATTAAACCTTACGAACCAATACTGAACCAATCGAGTAACCGGCACCGAATGAGCAAATAACACCCAAATCACCTGACGCTAGTTTGTCTTTATAGCGATGAAACACAATCATTGGACTGGCTGAACTGGTATTGGCAAACTCAGCAATGACGCTTGGCACGATGGCTTTATCAGCTTCTTTACCGACGACCGTACGTAGGATTAAATCTAGCATATTGGCATTGGCTTGATGTAACCACATCATCTTCACATCACTGGCTTGTAATTCATTCTCAGTCAAATGCTCAGTGATAACCTCTGATACTTTCGGACAGACTTCACGGAATACTTTCCGACCATTTTGAAGGAACAGCTTGTCCGTCACTGGTGCTTTGATATCTGGGTACATTTC
The DNA here is from genome assembly GCF_015864635.1 of Psychrobacter sp. SZ93C1. NCBI lineage: Bacteria > Pseudomonadati > Pseudomonadota > Gammaproteobacteria > Moraxellales > Moraxellaceae > Psychrobacter > Psychrobacter sp. SZ93C1. The sequence continues at coordinate 252,656 of NZ_JADYWY010000005.1, forward strand.
AGTCTGTGCGGCTAAATACTCTGAGCGATCCATAAAGCCATATTCGTTTTTGATGTTGGTCGAAAACTGTGTAAATAGCTTGGAGTTCAGAATCTCATAACCTTTTGGCGTGTCCAGATCTTCAACGATAGATGCTGTTGCGACATCACCAAAGATGAAGTGGCTGTCACGATTACGCCAGTTCAGATGCGCCGAGGTAATCTCAACGTTGACCACAGCAATACGCTTGGCCAGACCAGAAACGATAGAACCATGCGCTTGTGATAGACCAAACGTCGCTGCACTACACGCAACATTCATATCATAAGCAAAACCGCCAATCATACCAATCTCGTTTTGAATCTCGATGGCGACTGCTGGGTAAGTACGCTGAAAGTTTGAGCAAGCAAGGATAATACCATCTAAGTCATTGGCTTCTAATCCAGCGTCCGCCAATGCATCTCTTAACGCAGCGGCACCCATTTCTGCCATAACAGACAGCTCTTCACCCAAATTGCGATAGGCAATCACTGGCGCCATGATTTCAGGATTTAGAATACCGTCTTTTTCCATCACATAACGTGATTTGATGCCAGACACTTTTTCGATAAATGCGGCTGATGAAGGCTCGAGCGCCGTAACCGTCTCTGCAGCTATCTCATCAGCATGCTCTGTATTATAATTTTCAACATACTGGTTAAATGAATCAACTAACTCTTCATTACTGATGCTATAAGGTGGAATGTATAGGCCTGTGCCTGTGATACAAGTCGTCATGATAAGCTTCCTTGTCTACTACTATAGTGCTTAAAATAAGCATAAAGGTTAAAAAATAATAGCCATTTACTTTCGGTGAATGACTGTAAACTTAAAATCAGTGGCTTTATTATGCCTGAATATTATAATTTTTCTAATACTTTGTTACAAATAACCTGTTTGTTGCGAAAAACAAGCAAAGATTGCCGGAATTTTGCAGCAGCTACGCTATAATTGGCGCTATTTATTATGTTTAGACTCACCAAAAGTACATATAAACGCTAATATTTGGAAATGCTAATGGCAGAACTTCTCAACTGGTTATTTGGGCAATACGCTGACTACACCACTTTATTCATTGTTCTCGAATTGATTGCTGTGATTTTTGGCGTAGCAAGTGTCATTCTCGCCAGTAAAACCAATGTTCTGGTCTTTCCTATTGGACTGGTAAGTACTGCTATATTTGTTTATTTATTGTGGAAGTGGCAGCTATTCGGCGATATGTTCATCAATGCCTATTACAGTATTATGAGCATCTATGGATGGATTAACTGGTCAAAAAACAAAGACAGCAAAAAGCAGCAAGAACAACTGAATCCCACTGGCCAGCAGCAAAATGTGTCGTCAAAAGACAGCGATGCTCATAGTACTATCCAAGTTGAACGCTTGAGTACAACAGATATCCCCATATTGGTCACACTAGCCACGGCGACTGTCGCCTTTGTCGCTACCGTTTATTACTTTCGCCCAGTGATTAATAATGGCTTTAGCTTCGACGGTGCCGTACTCGGTCTGAACTTATTTACCTGGGTAGACTATACTGACATGCTAACCACTGCACTGTTCTTAATGGCAATGTGGCTCATGGCAAGACGTAAAATTGAGCACTGGTTACTGTGGATCATCGCCGATGCGATATCTGTACCACTATACTTTTATAAAGGTTTTACCTTTACCGCGCTACAATATGTAGCCTTCACTCTTATCGCAATCTGGGCTTATTATGAATGGCAGCGACGCTACCGCGTACAACCTCGTGCAGCATACGCCTAAATCGGTCATCAAGGTCGCGATCTTAGGTGCAGAAAGCACTGGCAAGACGACCTTATGTCGGGATTTGGCAGCGCATTTTAATAGCCCTTGGGTACCAGAATACATGCGCACGTATCTACAAGCCAAATGGGATAATGAGCAACTGACTTGTACATGGGATGACTTACTTCCTATCGCACAAGGTCAAATAGCATTAGAAAATAAACTCGCCACACAAGCAGCTGAAATAGCAGAAGGCAACCATTATTTGTTTTGTGATACCAGTCTGTTTGAATTAATGGCGTATTCCAACTGGTATTATGATGACTGCCCTGCAACACTGACTCAGGCCGCATTGACGCATCATTATGATTTAATCATATTAACTGAAGTTGATATCCCATGGGTAGCTGATGATTTACGAGATAGCCCTCATCAGCGTGACGAGATAAGCGACTATTTTGCAAGCCAGCTAACTCACCATCAAAAGCGGTTTCATCGTATCGGTGGTGATAGAGAGCAACGAGTGCAACAAGTGGCTAAACAGCTTTCTCAAATGCATCATACCTGACGTTATACACATATGAATTATAGCCTTACTTTTAGGGACCTTAAGAGATATCCATGCTAAAAAATATTGAATACTACTTAGAAAAAACCATATTTAACAGCCGCTGGATACTCGCGCCTTTTTACTTGGGGCTAGTATTAGGCATAATCCTATTATTTGTAAAATTTGTTCAAAAAATATATCTCATGTTCCATACAGTATTTAGTGCTTCCGTATCAGACGTTATTGTCAATATACTAGTGTTAGTAGATATATCTTTAGTGGCCAGTCTATTGCTTATTATTATATTTAGTGGGTATGAAATATTTGTCTCAAAAATTGACACGGGCGATCACGTTGACCGGCCTGGCTGGATGGGAAAAGTAGATTTTTCTGGGCTTAAATTAAAGGTCATTGGTGCCATCGTCGCCATCTCTGCCATCGATCTTTTAAAGTCATTTATGGATATCCCTAGTGAACTGAGTGATGCTGAGGCCGACAAGCTTATGTGGAAAGTCATCATTCATATGACCTTTGTGGTATCAGGATTATTGTTTGCCATCATGGACAAGGTGGTTGGCGATACCAAAAAACACTAGCGCTTATTTTTCCACACACTCTCCACTGTTCTTACATATTTTTTCTTCATCCCTCCTCTATCCTTCTCTTTAAACCTGCTGACTGTTGTATTCACAGTTTTGGACTAAAGATTTATATGAGGAGCTCCCATGCAAAAAATACTACTGATTAAATTATCCATCATCGCGGGGCTGTGCGTTCTGTTTGCCATTGGTCTCAACATGATTGGCTCGGTCATCTATGAGAGGCAAAATTATTCAGAGTCGGTTATCAGAGAAATCGCTCAACAGCACGTCAACCCGCAAGAAGTCATTACGCCATTTATCGCCATTCCTACCACGGTCACACCTGAATGTGAGATTAAAGGGTCCGAAGCAACCAGTAACTGTGCGGCCTCCTACTCAAAAATTGAAACTGTTTTTGCCAATCAAACCCAAGCAGCTCAAGATCTTGAGGTAAACACGGATACCTATAAACGCGGTGTTTATCATGCGACCAGTTATAACGGTGCGCTGACATTTGACCAAAACTATACTTTTGATTCAACCTTAAGTAGCTTAAACGAGCCTAATAATACGAATAACCAAGCATCCGTTTCAGTCGATAGCGCTACAAACCCATTTATCAATAAAATAAAACCTGAAAAAACCATCATTCACTGGAATAAAGCCAAATTAATTATTCCTGTATCAGACCTACGCGGTGTAGCGACACTACCGACAGTGACCATTGATAAAAAATCAATACAAGCAACATATCCGCAAACACCTATGCTGAAAGAGCTAACCTATGTAGAAGTGGCAATTCCTCAAGATTTATTGAATCGTCTAGCAAAGCCTGTTGCTAGCCCGCAGGATAACGAAACATTATCTGGTACAGACTTGACCAATCAGCCATCCGATACCGAAAGTACTCAAGCGATTAGTATCATAGTAGATTTACCTTTAGCAGGTATTAGCAATTTAAATACGGTGCCTACTGGGCAGAACTTTAGCCTAACCATGCGCAGTAACTGGCATGCGCCCAACTTCATTGGCAAAGCCCTTCCAAATGCCAAAAAGTTCACCACGAAAGGGTTTGAAGCCAATTGGCAGAATCAATATTTATCCGTCACTAATAATCAATATTTATCACATTGTATCGGCAGCGCCAATAATGAATGTGCTGTTACGAGTCAAGCAAGTCTTGATACTAGCAGTCAGTCGATGTCTCGTAATGACTTGATTGCAGTAGAAGGTGGCACCATGCCTGATAGTATGCGCCTCAGCAGCTTTGGGGTTAGTTTTGCCGAGCCCAATGATGTGTATTTGCAAACCCAACGAACTATGAAATATGCGCTGCTATTAATTTTAGTATCGTTTGGCACCTTCTTTTTATTTGAAGTCATTAAATCGAGCCGTATTCACCCGATTCAATATCTATTGGTTGGTTGTGCGCTATTTGTCTTTTATGTGTTATTGCTACCGCTGGCTGAGCAGATAGTGTTTTGGAAAGCGTATGCCATTGCGGCCAGTGCCTGTGTCGGACTCATTGGCTGGTATACTTACTACGTGTTCGGTGGCGTAAAACGAGCAGCGATATTTACCGTCACACTCGCAGGATTGTACGCATCGTTTTTTGGTATTCTCACTACAGAAGATATGAACTTATTGCTTGGTGCCGTCTTCTGTTTTGTACTGCTCGCCTGTGTGATGGTCATGACTCGTAAAATTGACTGGTATAAAGTCGCCTAAGTTCATCAAAATATCTAGCAAGGATGACACCTTAAACAATTGAAATTTGGGCTGTTCCTATCGGTGTAATAGATCTGCATAAAAATACAGAGAACAGCCTAATCATCTCACAATTTCGCTCTTCAACGCTGTTGCCCAGTTTCGACAGTCATCCTCACAGCGTATACACAGCTGGTTGGCGTCAGAGATAGTGTCAATATAGCCACAATGCATACAAGCATAATAAACGCCTGACTCTACTTGCTCGACTGGCTGGTACTGCTTGGGAAATAGTGGCATGCCATAGCTTGTGTTTTCGGGTGGGTATAATAAGATACTAAAGTTGCCATCTGTTTCCAGAAGCCCCGTACGCACTTGACCCAAATGCTCAACGCCTTGTTGACGCATTTCAGCAAAAAACTCATCATGCGACATCTTGCCCTTTTTAATCTTTTCGAGTACCAATAATCCATCTTCGACAATGTATAGCGACTTACCCTCTAGTAAATCTTCGAACGGCTGAAACTTCATCATGGCCCACGTACACAATCGATAAAGGAAAATGACCGAGCCCATAATTAGCACTGCCTGAATAATCGGCAGATCTTCGGTAAACATTGGATCACCTGCGATAGAGCCCAGTGATAAAATGATGGTTAACTCAAAGATTGATAACTGACGGACGCCGCGCTTGCCCGTAAAGCGTAAAAATAAAATAATGAGCACAAACATGACGGTGACACGTACTAATATTTCAAGTGCAAATGCCCACGTTGTGTCATAAATAAAAATACCTGCCCAATCCATGTTATCGTTTCCTGCGTATCTTTTTTATTTGATTGATTGACTAGTTGATTGAAACTATTGAAAGGTTGACGATAGTAATTTTTACCACTTATTTCACTCATAAGCCTTATCATCAATGCAACTATCGTTATTCTAATTTAAAAGAGACTTTTTGTCGCAAGTACGACAAAATATCGTTCCTTGTGAGATAACCATCAACTGGATTTTTAGAGTCTTAGCCCTCATTTCCGATAAACGATGATTGGCTGTTATAAAAATATATCTAAAAAACCAATGTCAAAATCATTTTCTCACTTACTTTAAGAATCACTTATCTATGGTAGGAATTACCTTGAAAGCTACGCTCTATACTGTTATCGCATTGATCGCATTTGCCGCCAACTCTCTCTTTGGAAGAATGGCGCTAGCAGTAGGCTATATAGATGCATGGAGCTTTACGATCATTCGCTTAGTAAGTGCGGCTGTCTGTTTAGCTATCATCATGACGGTCTATACCTATCGACTACGACGTCAAGCGCTCAATCTAGGTAGCACCTCTTATGAGGCTATTTTGAATGATAAAGGCAGTTGGCTTAGTAGTGCAAGCTTGGTGATTTATGCACTTTGCTTTTCGATTGCCTATGTAGAACTAGATACGGGTACTGGCGCATTGATTTTGTTTTCAGCAGTTCAGCTCACGATGATTGGCTGGGGCATCTATAAAAAAGAACAATTAAGCGTATTGCAGTGGATCGCCTTTATCGTTGCAGTCGTCGGATTTATTTATTTAATGCTACCGTCAGCAGCAGTGCCTTCGTTACTAGCAGCGACGCTCATGGCAATCAGTGGTGTGGCTTGGGGTATATATAGTATACGTGGCAAATCATGTGTGTCACCGCTACGCGCCACTGGCTTTAACTTTATCCGGAGCCTTGTTGCTGTTCCTATCCTGTTACTAATCGGCATGGTATATCTCGATAATATCGGCTTGGAAAACATCGATTTAGGTAATATTACTATCAAAGGAATATTGTTGGCATGTGCATCAGGGGCGATCGCATCGGGTATGGGCTATAGCATTTGGTATATGGCAATGCCGCTGTTAAAAAACACTCAAGCAGCAGTGGTACAGCTGTGCGTGCCTGTGCTTGCAGCCATACTGGGCGTGGTATTTTTATCTGAGCAATTGACCATGCAATTCGTCGTGGCAAGCACGGTGATACTGGGTGCTGTGTTGGTATTTATTTTGAATAAAAAGACAGTGAAAGTTTAAAAACGGTAACGTGAGTCCATTAAACGTTCACATTGAAAACATGCATTTTAAAGTGAGCCATGTAAAACAGGTCACTGAATACTCACATTTTTATCTAAGCAATCACCAACATCACATACAATATTGAACCGATAAACCATGTCGTATTCACTGCTATGCCTGAGTACCACTTTAGTTTGACCTTTGCATTTTTATTATTAAAAGCGGCTTGGCGCTCTGCGGTGACAGGCAATACGTTATAAGGATTGTTTTTTCCATCCCACATAAGCCGACGCTGAACTTCAGGGTGCAATGCAGGGTTGGCACTGGACTGGTATATATTACCTTCTGCTAAGTCTAAAAAGCTAACTGTACAGGCTCGCAACCAACCCATAATCGTCACTTCATGACGTAAACCAGTTAAGCCTTTGCCTTTCTTATCTTGTGCAATATCAGCACAAGCCAATAGCGAGGTACTGATATCTGTCGGACAGGCATGCGCATATCGAGGATCAAGCGGTAGCTCGTCTGCTGGACGTTCCATGTAGGTACGGATGAATGCCCAATGGTCATAAGGATTGAGTCTATGGTCGTCAAATTTAATTGAATGAATTAATTCATCTGTTGTTTTATCAATAATATGCAAGTTGAGAGACTCAAGATTAGTACCTTCATTGCCTCTGACAGATGCAATAATATCTTTATAATCAATCAAATGAAATATAGGTTCTTGCTTTCGACTGTGCTCATAGTAGCCAACCTGTTGCGTTTTCTTTAATAGTAGAATTTTGTAGTAATGAGACTTTTTAGTTTTGAGTTGTTTAAGAGTTAGAACAGGAGCAAAACCAAGTAATATTAAGAATATTATAAGCATAATAATAAGTAATAAGACTATTGCTTCAAATTTTCCAGTAAATAAAAAATCGAATATTACCGCTAAAAGAAAAAATAGATTTTGCCCAAATAACCAAGCTGCACCATATGATGCCAATAATACTAAAGATTGAATAGAGTTAATAGAAGGGTGAAATAGCAGATAGTCTGGATTGACTTCATGAATAAGTGCACTTAGTCTATCAATGCTATATTCTTTCTCTTTGAAACTAGCAATTTCACCTTGATAAGGACTTTCAATAATCTCACCGATAGGAAGTTTTTGTGGCACTGGTAATATCATTTTTTACTCAATTACTATGTACTATTAATTAGCTAATTGCTGCTCATTATTATATGCGAGCATCACCCAATAAAACAAACTAATGTTAATTAATATCACTACTATTCATCTGATATTTACTTGCCAATCCTTGTCATCAAAAGCTAGAAACGTTACTTCATCAATCTCAACTAATGATTATCTAGGATTTGTACACGTGTTCTACTGAGCCAATTAACCACACCATTTAAGGGCATTCTGAAAAACCACCCCTTTCGTCGCAAGAAAAAATAGATAGAATGATCCTAACATGATAAAAAAAGCAGCAACTTTCATAGTGGCTAGCTGCCTATTGACTACCCTAGCCAACGCTATCATCCATTTAGAATCTGTGAGCATAAACAAACACAGCATTTGCATATAAATAGCATGTAATAACTGTCCATAGATAACTGCTCCACAGGTTTGTTCAACAAAAAGCAAAATGATTACATCTACGATAATAATAATAAAAAATGCATCTCTACTCCATAGTTGACGACTTTTATCGTACCGAATCCTTTTTACCTTGATATAGTCAATATCGCTTTGATTATCCAACTGATTGGTTTCATTGAGATACCAAATAGTGTGCCATTCAAGTCGCTTCATCTTTGGCATGATGTCGCCTGCTTTGAAGTGTTTGATATCTTTACTTGATGGTGACCACCAGTAGCCTGTGAATGAGCAGGGCTTACCCGACTCGCAGCGTAAGCGTTTTGGTGCGACATTATGGCTACCACCGCCACTATCCGCAATACGCTCAACCAACATCCAAGTGACTGGTGCCATACCGACCGCTTGCATGGTCTCGGGGTCATAACCGACATAAGCTTCATTTGCTAACATACCGTCTAGTAGCACTTGGGCACTGGCATCTGCTCGATTTGGTATATAAATACCTGCCACAGGGACGATCTTATCTAACTCAACAGTATATTGAGGGTTTAAACGATATATAGGCCAGGATTCGGGTGGGTTGAGCGATCCTCTTGATTCATTAGTATAGCGTTCAGTCAGACTTCCTATTTTCCAACCAAAATAGCTGGTTATTTTCATGTTAAAAGCGCGTAAGCTGGCTTGTCGCTCCCATTTATCATAATCCAGTTGTTGCTGCTCTGGCATCCAGTCAATATCATAATCCATACTGATAGCGCGAAAATCACTCTCAACATTACCGCCATATCTTATTGCTATTAAATCTCCTTTTAACAGCTCTTGATAACCGACATTAAGATCGTCTAAGGTGCCGCGTAAATTCGGCAGCACGCGCTGCCCCCAAACGATATCAGGCTGTCGGTTGATGGGTCTACTACGATAATCGCTAGGTAAGTCCCCCATAAATAGCTCTAATGCTTGTTCAGCCGCCTCTAGCATATGAGCAAAGGCATCACGCATCTCGTCAAAGTACACCGTAGAGCTATAACGCTCCAGTAAATAAATCTCTTGCGGTCTTATTATGTATTTATCCATAGGATGGTTTACATTCCTTTATCTCTATTTCCTACCATCACTTTTTGGGTTGTAACGGCCCCATATTTGGTATTTAACTCGACAATCAAAAGCTCCTGATTTTCATATACAAGCTAACAATAGTCAAGTTTAATATAAAGTGTGACTCAGTTTTATTAGAGTTATATAAGCATTGTTATTTTTGCAAAGATAATTAAAAGAACAGCTAACTTGTATATTCAACTTATAACATATATAGTATATTCATTATTATAGAATTATTATAATAACTTTCTCTACATGTCATTATCAAAATACTTTGGGAGAAACTAACATGATTCGATTAAGCTACACTCTCAAATGCTGGATGCTGGGCATCACCTATTTTTCAGTATTTTACTTCATAGTTGTCATGAGCGACCCTAGCTTTGCTAAGTATCTTTATGCATTAGCACTAAGCACTTTACTCTTCCCTATTGCCAAACGTGCAGTCGATGTGATGGTAGAGTTTTTTGCACCAGATACTGAATTATTCAACGGATTATTACCATCTATCTTGATTAATGTCGTCATCTGGGTATTTACCCCAGTTATTGTCGCGCTAACCGTAGTTGCCTATGCACTTTATAGCATGGGTGTGATGACAGAAAATATCAGTCATTAATTGTTAGAATTATAAGTCTAAAGCATAAGCGAAAAAATACCTTGAACTCAACTCTACTATCAATCTTTGACAAAAGATTAAAGTACTAAATCTTTACCTTAATTAGACTATGCTCTATCTTTAGTTGGTTTTTTACAGATAATAAAAAGCGCCCCTAATTTGGGAGCGCTTTTTTACTGCTATTCAATTATATTAAATAATATTGTCATCTATAGCTGTTTGGATATATAACTTCGCCGTACTACCACTGTCTTGATACAGATCGTAACCCGCTTGATCAGAAGTGCCAGACTTAGTCATACCTGATATATTGACGGTATCAACACTATCACCCTTAATGAACAGCTGATTATTAGTATCTGTCATGCTAATAACATCAGTTAGTCCTAAGTTAAGCGTTTGAGCAGTGTCATTAACCATATTGATGGTTTCAAAATTAGTAACGTTACTCAAGTCAGCACTATTAATGTTAATGCTAGTATCACTAATCACTAAGGAGTCATTATCTTGACTACCGTCTGAGTTTTCACCACCATTAATTTCAACATCATCTGCATCAAAGATTATATTATCGCTACCATCTCCACCTAACAATGTATCCGCGCTACTCAAACCAACTAATGTGTCGTCTCCTGCGCCGCCACTTAGAGTTTCGGCTTGGTTAGTACCGACCAAGTAGTCATTATCGTCTGTACCACGCGGTGCGATGTCATCTATTGAATCTGGGCTTTGCGGTGTTGCGTACTCATTATAATTTAAGGTAACTGTCGAACTGGCTGTATCACCATCAGAGTCTTGATACTCGAATGAGAACACATCTGCATCATCTAAGCCAGCTGTCACAATATCAGCAATGTTGTCTACTGTATTAAATTTATAACTACCGTCAGCATAGCCAATAAACAGTCCATAATCCGTTTGGAACTCATAGTTGGTGGTATCACCGTCTGTGTCAACAGTGGTTATCGATCCATCACTGTCAGTTGTAGAAACACCTGACCAAACGATAGCGTTAGCGGTAGAAGTAAGATAATCAACAGCATCACCACCAACAGCCACTTTTCCTTCAATAACGACATTGTTATCTAATACAGGTAATAAGTTCAGCGGAGTCAGTTTACCTATAAGATCATAGGTATTCTCTTGACCTTCTAAACTGTTTACCACAAAAGTATTTTCGTCATCTAGAGCTAGGTTGTAATCATCTAAAGCGAAGTCGGTATCAACGATGTTATCACCATCGCTGTCATATTTATCAATAATACCGTCTCCGTCGGTATCTTCAGCACGTCTGCCATTCGTACTAAAAATAACGTAGTCGAGATCGCCATTAGCATCTAGAACACCGTCGTTGATATTATCACCATCAAAATCAATACCATCTGAAGTCAGATCTTTATCAGCATCAATGTAAGCAAAATTACTGTTACCAATAACGGTGTACCTATAGCCTGAGTCCAAATTAGAGACGAATTGTGCATCTCCTTCATCGCCAAAAATACCATTACCGTTCAAGTCATAGAAGTTTCCTACATTTTGAACACCATTGTTTGTAAACGTATTAATTGACTCACCAACAACCGCATATGTTGACTGATCTATTAGTCCGTCACCGTTATCATCAATACCATTGTTATTTTGATATGCCTTCAAAAACTCTTTGTTTTTGTCAGAATCAATAGTAGAAAGGGGGTCTTGATTAACCAAAGTTAAGTCAAGTTGGTACTGTTGGCCAGCAATATCTATAATTTGAGTCGCATTTGGTATGACAATAAAGTCACTCTGGACATAGTCATCATCATAAACTGCAGAATCTAAGCCATATGTAGCAGCCGTTGCAGCATTAGATGTTTCATTATGCTGCATATCGTACTCAACAGCGACGGACTCAGAGTTACCATTTACATCAACGTTAAAATTAAGATCTAACTCGGTCTCCAATAACGTACCACCATCTCCAAAGACACCAAAGTTAATATGGGAGAAATCACCTAAGTCAATATTGCTCTCAAACTCAATCTCCTGACCATTACCTTGATAATCAGTATTTTCGTAAGTGGTATATCCTGCAGGGGATGTTGTTGTATCAGCTGGTCTACCCCAATAAATAGCTTCGTCGAGCGTATCTATGTAAAGGTTGCCGTCTGCCGCTTGGTATGTGGCATCTTGCTCTGCAGTTAATACACCAACCGTGCCACCATAGTCACGCAGTGGAATCGTATCGCCGCTACTTCCAGCTGCAGTATTAAGACTACCAGCAACTAAATACGCAGGATCATCAACTGTGACAGCACGTGTCGGACTGGTAAACAACGAATTAGTAAAGCCTGTTTGTAGATCAGTAATAGTGACGGTTTCTTGTTGAACATCAATATTCCAAACTACTGGCTGAGGTGCAGGAGAGTCATCTTCGATGATAGCTAACAGCTCATCAGACTTGGCTAATGTATCTGTGGCAGTCGCATTTTCAAATACTTCAATACCAAAATCAACTGACAAAATCCCTTCGATATCGTCACCTTGAGTATGATCTACAGGCGCACCCAACGTGACATTATATCCAAATTGATAACCATCAGTAATTGCTTCTTTACTACCGTTTAAACCTATGGTTAGTACATTCTGAGTTTGAGTCGTGCCAGTGCTATCCGTATACGTATATTCACCAACAATGTCACCTGTACTCGAATCGATCCTGAATATAACGGGATTGCCTTGGCTGGTCAAACCGTTATCAATCGCTGGTAATACAAATTTCACAACGGCAGCCGAAAGGTCTGTGTCTGTATCAGTTACTCGAATCCAGTTACCATCTGTATCAGTTACTGAATCAGTGGTATCAAGCGTTGAGTCTGGATTACTATCTGGATTTCCTCCGACCAACCCTTCTTCAGAAACACGACCTGGTGGCTCAACTTCAATTGTAGTTAACTGGTCATAGTCAATGGTAACAGTTGCTTCGTTAGACAATAGACCAGTTGTATCTTCAACCGTGTAACTGATTGGCGTTGGGTTATCGGTAAAGCCTGCTTCTGGGGTAAAGGTTATGTCACCTGTTGCAGCATCAACGCTCCATGTACCTTCGCCTGCCACAATAACAGATTTGCCGTCAGCTGCAATGGTGCTGCCTGCTGGAGACTGAGTGATTATGACAGTCGTTGGGTCAATATCATTCTGTGCATCAGTATCGTTACCCACCACAGCAACAGTAATAGCATCGCCAAGCACTTGGTCTAACTTTTCATCATCAACTGCCACTGGTACAGTTTGTGGATAGTCGATGGTAATAGTTGCTGGGTCAGTCTGTAGTCCTGTTGTGTCAGAGACAACATACTCAA
>NZ_JADYWY010000006.1:0-227038 GCF_015864635.1 Psychrobacter sp. SZ93C1
CTCAGTAGAATCGGATCCTGCGAGTGCCCCTGACAGCACGGCACCAACGGCGCCGATTATCGCCCCTGTTATCACTGATAACGTCGCGAATGATGGCAGCGGTGATGAGCTTGCCCCTGCAGAAACTATTACTGATGGCAGCGTCACTAACGACAATACTCCAAGTGTGACGGTCCCTGCTGATCAAGTAACTAACGGCACCCCGCAATTGGTCATTGATGGAGCGGTTGTACCTTCAACTCCTGTGATCAACGGCGATGGTAGTGTGACCTTAACGCCAACCACGCCATTGACTGATGGTGAGCATGACCTAAGCTACAACCTCATAGATGCTGCAAATAACGTGAGTGCTGATGCGCCCGCTGTTAGCGTGACGGTTGATACCACCGTCATCATCGCTCAAGATGACTCCAATGATATCGATTTAGGTGAATTACAAGTAACTACTTATCCTTCAGTAAATAATGATAGCGTCACTGTACTTGGTGTCGCCGAAAGCGATAGCGGTGCAGATGGTACGCTTGACTTTACGGTAAGTGAAGGCGCTAGTGGTACTGTTAGTATTGAAGTTAGTCAGACAGCGCTAGTCGCAGTAGCGGATGCAGTCAATATCGAGGTCTACAATAGTAATGGCGACCGTGTTTATGTCGGTACTACTGGTGGTGATCCACTAGTGGGTGATGTAATAGGTCTAGAATTATTGGGATTGACTGGTAATGACACATTAACAGCAGTCGTATCTGGTTTAGAGCCAGGAGATTACACAGTGGTGGTGCGCAAAAGTGAGAGCGCATTAGCCACTTTAGTACAAGATGTTGAGTTGGCAGAGTTGGGTGACTCAGGCATTGTTTTAGGTCCAGATAACCAAGAGGCTGTCTTAAATGCAGTGGAAGCCTCACTCAATACTGATTATCCTATCTTGCAATTGGGTACTACTGTTAAAGGCATCCTCACAGTTGCATTGGGTGAAACAAATGAACTGGGTGTCGATGACTTGATTGATGTACTCCAACAAAATGCACTAGTAGGTGGTCTACTTGCAGGTTTGCTTGACCCAGTATTGGATGCGGTTGCAGAAGCATTGCTCAGCAATACCTTAACGCTGCTTGAAACCACCGATGTCACTGCCACACTAACGGAATATGATTTTGATTCAAGTATAGCCATCACAGGTAACGTGATTGACCCTGATGGGTTAGTAACAGGTGAGTTGGGTGAGGATACGGTTACGGTCAACACTAAGCTGACGGACGTAAGCAGTGATAATACGGTTTCAGAGCTAACATCTCAGCTTGTCGACGGTGTCAATGTATTTACCATACAGGGGCAATACGGTGTACTAGTGATTGACGAAAATGGTGACTATACTTACACGGCCAATGGTGATTATGCTTCGTCAGGTGAAACAGAGGTGTTTGAATACACCATCTCTAATGGTGCAGCAGGTAACAGCGATACCGCAAAACTTGTGATCAATCTCAGCTCTACGGCACCTGCTGCGCCAATCGCAGCGGCAACTATCACAGACAATGTAGCCAATGACGGCAGCGGTGGTGTACTAACACCTTCAGAAGTCATTGCAGATGATGGCACCACAAATGACAATACACCAAGTCTGGAAATTGCTGCCAATGTTATTAGTGACGGTGAAACACTGCAGTTAGTGGTAAATGGTATCGTAGTTGATTCAGTGATCACTGAAAACACTGATGGCAGCTATACTTTAACGCCGCAAACGCCTTTAGATGATGCTAAGTATGAGCTAAGCTACAACATCAAAGATGCTGTGGACAATGTGAGCGGTAACGCACCTGCTGTGACAGTCACAGTAGATACGACAATACCAGATGCTATTGATGATCAGGCCTCCGCTGGACTTGCTATAACACCTGTTATAGCAAGTACTACAGGCAGCGAGACTGGAACCGTTAGTAGCTTGGTTAGCCTTGGGGCCGTCGGTGACTTGGTTAATGTAGCGTTGCTTGGCTCAAGTACTGCTTTTACAGTAGATGTTGCAACCAATACCACACAAGACCTTACGATATCTGGTAGTGGAAGCCAAGCATTAGGATTATCACTTGGTAGCGATAAGGACTTTGATGTCCTAGTGTATCGTCAAGAAGTAGGTAGTACGCAAGCTGAATTGGTTCAATCCGTACCAAACTGGCTTGATTACACAGCTGGTATAGCTGGTGTTATCGGCGGCACTTGGAAAGGAGATGCTTTAGAACTGGATACTTTCTCTGGTGGTGCGAAATATTATATTGTGGTTGCCAATGGAAGCGGAGTATTGAATCTTGGTGTAGGAACATCTGTCACTGTCAAGACTGACTCAATTATAACCACAAATCTTAATATCGATTTAGTACCAGCTACTGGTAATGTGCTTGATAATGATACCGATACAGGGTTAGCGACAATCGTAACTAATATTAATGGTGATACGATCAGTGGACTCACCACCATCGTAGGTAACTATGGTAGTTTGGCAATTGACACTAACGGTGAATATACTTATACACCAAACGAAAATGTCAATGTGATTGGTCAAACAGATGAGTTTGAATATACGATCGATAACGGTAATGGCAATATTGATACGGCTATGCTGACCATCACCATCAATGGTGATGGGCAAGCTACAACTAGCGACTCAAGTGCAGCTGCAGGTCGTGTAAGTGCCAGTAGCTTCACACTTGCTGATGATGCAGCTTCTATTGATATTCCTGATACGTCATTGACTGTCTCAAGCGAAGGGCTTGATGTTCTAAGCTTTGAAAGCGAAGATCAAACCATCAGCTTATCTGATATCTTTGAAGTTGATGTGATAGATATAAGTGGCATTGGTGCGAATACGTTGACCGTACAAGCAGCAGATATTACAACCTCCGATCCTATCTATATCAAAGGCGATAGCGATGATACCGTAGACTTAGGTAATATTGGCGCTGATCTCAGTGATACAGATGGATCTGGTAATGCGGCAACGTGGGTAAATACCCAAACCATGACGTCAGATGCTGATGGGCAACAATATAATGTGTGGGCGCTGAGCACTGACTCGGCTACACAGGTCAATATTGATGTTGATATCACCAATGTTATTTAATTGATATCAGGTGTCTGAGTTATTTAAGCCATATAAGTTATTTATTATCGGCTAATCGTAATGTAAACGTTAAAACGCTCCCAAACTGGGGGCGTTTTTTACAGGGTATACATAACCGTTTTGAGCTATAGTTAATAAGCCTTAAGGGTCTATAGGATAGTGCCCAAAATACTAAAAATAGTGAATAATAAAGGACAATAAAACATGAGTGAAAATACAACCATTGATGGCTTGATTGCTCACTTAAAAAATAACTTACCAGCCATCTATGAACACTGGGTACAAACACATATTACCCAAATAAATAATGAAAATAGTACTGGGAATTTTCA
Source organism: Psychrobacter sp. SZ93C1 (assembly GCF_015864635.1). Taxonomy (NCBI): domain Bacteria; kingdom Pseudomonadati; phylum Pseudomonadota; class Gammaproteobacteria; order Moraxellales; family Moraxellaceae; genus Psychrobacter; species Psychrobacter sp. SZ93C1. The sequence goes on from NZ_JADYWY010000006.1 coordinate 3,442, forward strand.
AGATGCTGCAGTAGATACACTGCCTACTACCTTCATCTTGTCAGTCTCTGATGGCCAGAAAAAAGCCAAAGTAATCACTTTTATTATTAATGATTTATTGAAACTAAAGGAAGCAGATAACACTAGTAACGTCTCTAATTTTGAAAAAATATTGCCAGTGATAATGGCAAAGGTCGATAAGTTATCAGAAAAATTTGATGCTCCTATTGCTTGGTTAAGGCTTGAGTGGCTCAATCAAGCCTCACTCACTACTTGGTCAAATTTTCAGCAAAGCCTAAAGGGCTTTAAGCGTAATTATTACCGATCAGGCATTGCATTTGAAGGTGTGCGAGAGCCATGGTTATTGCTCACCGAAATGGAGTTGAATGCTAATGCCTGCCTCTATATGGGTAACACGGTCTCTCATGCAGGGGTTAATGATAATAACCTGAATGTGTATCTAAAAGCGCGCCATGGCAGTAGCCAAATCCCAGATTTTAGCGATGACTTGCCCATTATTAGTTTTAATACGGCGGGTATGTTTATTGATGAGCATACAGGTGAGTGTCATACCCTTGATACACAGCCACGCTTTAAGGGTCACCGCAAGTTGTTGCCACTATCGGCAAATACGACTCAGCCTATCATTGAGATGTCTACAAATTACTTAGCCAGACAGGTACAGCCTTTTGGCCAGTATATCTATGGGTATTTTCCTTGTTTTGGCCGCACGATAAATACTTATAATAGCTTGCGTCATGCCAGTAGTGCCTATGCACTGATAGAAGGCTATGAAGCTTGTCATAGTTTTGACGCCTACCGTAACGATGAGGCTAAGCTTGCTTTGGCTAATATGAAAGTTAGTATTGATAATGCCATGAGCTACCTAATTGAGGAACTTATTCAGCTCTATGATGACAAAGCATATGTGATTGATACTGGCGGAGAGATCAAGCTGGGCGCAAATGCTGTTGCGATATTAGCAATCGTTAAATATTTGCAAGTCTTTAGAGACACACCAAAAGCAGATGATTATCATGCGTTGGCAGAGCAATTAGCGCTAGGCATCATCGCGATGCAACAAGATGATGGTAGCTTTGTACATGTCCTACATAGCAAAGACTTAACGCTAAAGGCCAAAAACCGAATCATTTATTATGATGGTGAGGCAGCATTTGCAATGATGCGTTTATATGGCTTGACCAAAGATGCACGTTGGCTTGACTGTGTCACTCGTGCTTTTGACTATTTCATTGAAGCCAAGCATCATCAAGCACATGACCATTGGTTGTCTTATTGCTCAAACGAGCTGATCATTTATAAACCTGAAAAAAAGTATTTTCAGTTTGCGGTCAATAATATTGCAGGCTATACCGATTTTATCAAAAACCGTATCACTACTTTTCCGACATTGCTTGAGCTATCCATGGCATTTCATAAAATGCTATTAAAACTAGATGAACATCCGGAGTTTCATGATGTGTTAGCAGGTTTTGATGTTCAAGGGTTTTATCAGGCATTGCATGCACGTGCTAATCATCTTATAAATGGTTTTTTCTTTCCAGAAATGGCCATGTTTTACAAATCCCCGCAAACTATTTTGCATGGGTTTTTTATTCGCCATCACTCGTTCAGAGTACGGATTGATGATGTAGAGCACTATCTATCAGGGCTTATTGGTTACTTTGATTTTTTAAAAATAGCCAATTACCCCAAGCTCGCTGCAAAGAAGTATCAACTAACTCATAATGTAATCCATACAGGTAACGAAGACAAAAACCAGCCAGTAGCATCCGATAGTCAAGATATGAAATCTGTCTTAACAGCCAATTCGCTGGTCCTTGCCACTAAGGGGAGGTGGCTAGTCACACCGCCAGTAGATTGGTCTGCAACAGGATTATGCATTTGGCCACCCAGTTTTGAGTCAGGTCAGTTAATCGTGGCTCGAAGAAAAAATATGGCGGTAGGCTACTTATCTGAAAAGTCGATTGAGTCTTTAGTGAAAAAAGGCGCTTCTGCCATCATCACCGATGATGTTATAGCATACGAAAACTCAAGTATTCCTGTGCTGTACGTGCACGATATACGTCAAGCGACTATTGCGATTGGACGATATGCTCGTCAAGTCTTTGATGGTCAGGTTATCGGTATTACCGGTAGCGCTGGGAAGACTACAACAGTACATATGCTGGCACATGTACTGAATGGTTTCGGCGGTGCGAGCTACACTCAATCTAGTGCAAATCTACCAGTGGGTATTGCATGGAATTTGGCTTCTATGCCTTATTCTATAAACTATTGGGTATTAGAGATGGCGATTGGCTCTATGTCTGCCAATACCAATTTAGTCCGCCCTGATATAGCGCTCATTACCAATATTGCTCCCGCACATCTTGAGTATCATCATAATGTTGAGACTATTGCTCTCAAAAAATCACGTATTTTTGAAGGTATGGCACCAGGTTCTCTTGCCATTGTTTGCCGAGATATCGAGCAGTATGATTTGATTGAGCGTTTAGCAACCACATGGGGTATTCACGTTGTCAGCTATGGTAAACATGACGATGCGACAATTAAGCTACTTAGTTATAATCAGAAAGAGGCACAAGCACAGATAGCAGTTGATGGTCAGACTTATCTGCTGAATTTACAGGCCCGTGGTCAGCACATGGTGCTAAATGCGATGGCTATTTTGGCCGTGGTCAACCATAATAATTTACCTATCCGTGCGGCCATTACTCGATTAGAGAGTTTTAAAGCCGTGACTGGGCGAGGGCAAGTACTTGAAACGACTTATCAAAACCGACCAATTACGCTTTATGATGAAGCTTACAATGCCAACCCATTATCCATGCAGGCAGCACTCGAAACCTTTGAACAGTTACAGGCATCTACCCATAAAAAAGTATTAATTTTGGGTGATATGTTAGAGCTAGGTGGTGACAGTAGTAGGTACCATTTACAGTTGGCTCCTATCATTGAGAATATGAATTTCAGAGCTTTGATTTTAGTCGGTAGTCAAAGCAAAGTATTGCTTGATAAGCTCAAAAGTCTAGATATAACACTTTATCACTTTGAAGACGTACAAGCCGTAAGCTTGAAACTACATGAGTTCCTTAAAGATTATGACCATGTTTTTATTAAAGCCTCTAATGGTATTGGGCTCAACAAGCTATTTATAGAGGGTTAAAATATTCTGAATATAATTAGAAGTCAGAGCTAACAATATAGGAGGCACTGCCATGGAAAACTTTGAGACGGACGCCGCTATATTGGTTGAGAGTTTTAAACTAAACGATAATGAGATAACCGATCAGCCTCTTATCATAGAAAACAAGTCAGCAGTACCAAAAATGATGGCATCATTGGCTAAATTAATGACGGTTATGTTGGTCTGGGATAAAGTGATGCAGGATAAAACCGATCCTGTTACAACTACGGTAGAGATACCGGTTAGTTTGTTAAGGGGTAGTAGTGAGTACTATCAGTTTTATAGAAAGGGCGAACAGATACCGTTAATAGTACTTATTGAGTCTGCTTTAGTCGCTAGCTCTAATGAAGCAGCATTTGCCTTAGCCTGTTGGCACTCTGGTACTGAACAGACTTTCGTAACACAAATGGTTCGTCAGTCATATTTTCTTGGTTTAAGAGGCAGTCATTGGACCAGTTGTTCAGGTCTTGAGAAAAGTGCTTATACAACGGCTCAAGACATGAGTAAGCTTGCCAAAGTGTTTATCAGTCAGTATCGGGCAATAGCTGCTTTTTGTTCTCTAAAATATTTTGAATTTAATGGAAAAAGAGTTTTTAATACCAATAAGCTTATGCGTTCTTATCCTCATATTCTAGGATTGAAGACAGGTAACTTGGTCGGTATAGGCTCTAATCTAATCAACTATTGGATAGCTGGTAATGTGCATTATCTAAGTATTGTGCTAGAGGCTGAGAGTCGAGAGGTATGCTATGAGCTGTCTGAGAAAATCATGAATCAATGTGTGCAATCTACGTTATAAACGCTAAATTAATAAAGGTTAATTAATAAAATTGTTATGATTTCTCTAGCATAATATTTCACCTTGTACTCGAGGAAGTGTCTTTCGGACACTTCTTCTTCCTCATATTTATTATGCCTATACAGTGTCAATAGGATATTAAGCTCACTTGTTCATAAGCTTATTTATAATCCTGATTAAAAGTCACGGCTAGCTCCAAAGCGGCCTCACGCATCAGAGGTACGTACTCCAGCAATTCTTCCAAAGTTTTTCTCACGGTCGGGCCGTGGGTAAACACTGTCGCAAACGCTTTATTTTCATCATTAGGAATGAGTACAGCACAGGCGACCATGCCTGGAATAAACTCTTCATTATCTATGCCTATTCTAGTATCTCGAGTCTCAGCGATGGTCTGCATCAAACGCTTTTTATCCGTCTGAGTATTGGTGGTTAATGCATGTATAGATATTTTATCGATGATACGTTCGCATTTTGCATTGGATAGTTGTGATAAGAATAATTTACCGCTGGCACTTGCCCAGATGGGCACATGAGTCCCAACGGGTAGGTATATTTGAAGCGGCCAATCAGACAAAACCCTATCGATATAGACGATGTCTAGGTCTTGCATAATGGCAATACCGACAGTTTCCCCTATTTGTGATGATAGTTGCTGCAATATCGCAAGTCTTTCGATCTTGAAATGATTATTCTGCAACAAATCCATCGCGAGCTTATAGGTTCTTTTTCCAGACGTTACCTTTCCGGGTAAGTCGAGTTGTACGAACCCAATATTTTGTAGTTGATCTAATAATCTATACATACTAGGTATAGGCACATCCAATGTGTCCGCTAAGTCGCTCACACTCATCGGTCTTTGCGATCTTGCTAGAATTTCTACAATCTGCAAAACCCGCTCAACACTAGAGCCCTTCTTTTTAGTATTAACCATGGCTCTGTAGCCTCCTAACCAGATGACATCAAATCTTTCTAGACATTATAACGATAATATTTGTCCGTTTGAGGCTTGTTATTATAAAAATATTCTGTTATTTTTATAAAACGATAAATATTCTATCGTTATGTGATTTTTTAACAAATGGATTTGATGTAGTTATCGCACAAGGAGTGCACATGATAAGTTTATTCCCCATTTTGCTGTCGCTAGGGTTGCTGATGTATTTGGCTTACCGTGGTCATAGCGTCATTTTGTTAGCCCCGTTATTAGCAATGCTAGCTGTGCTGTTGAGTGGTGAGGCCAGTACGATGCTAGGCGTCTATACCCAAGTATTTATGAAAGGGTTGGGCGGATATATCATCAGTTTTTTCCCGCTTTTTCTATTAGGGGCTATATTCGGTAAATTGATGGATGATTCAGGATCGGCATTGAGCATATCCGAATCATTGGTCGCCAAACTTGGCAAAAAACAAGCGGTTCTGTCTATTGTCATGGCTTGTGCCATTTTGACGTACGGTGGGGTATCGTTGTTTGTAGTAGGTTTTGCGGTATACCCAATCGCTGCTGCTCTATTTCGTGAATTAAATATTCCAAAAAGACTGATTCCTGGTGCAATTGCGCTAGGTGCTTTGACTTTTACGATGACGGCGTTACCAGGCACGCCTGCCATTCAAAACGCTATTCCCATGCCATTTTTCAAAACGAATTCTTTTGCAGCCCCTGGTCTTGGTGCTATCGCTGGCTTGATTATGCTAGTAGGTGGCATGGTTTGGCTTAACTATCGTGCTAAAAAAGCTTTCAATGCAGGGGAGGGTTATGGTGAGCACCATAACGATAAGTTAGTTGTCACCGATAGTAGCGCTAAGCCTTCATTACTGGTGGCATTATTACCCATTATCTTGGTCATATTGATTAACTTTATTTGTACGAAATGGCTATTACCTAGCATGGATAACAGCTATTTGGCGAGTGAAGCGTTCGGTGCTGTGCCACTGGCTAAAGTACTCGGTATTTGGGCTATCGTCATTGCTTTAGTTGTATCTTGTGGGTCAATGATTTTGCTGAATTGGAAACGTTGGAAAAACTTAAAAGAATCCCTTAGCGAAGGTGCGCTTGGTTCACTACTGCCTATCTTTAATACAGCCTCTGAAGTTGGTTATGGATCAGTAATCGCTACTTTGACAGGGTTTATCATTGTAAAAGAATTTTTATTAGGCTTATCTCCAGGCAATCCACTGATTTCAGAAGCTGTGTTCGTCAATGTGATGGCAGGTATTACTGGCTCTGCATCAGGTGGACTAAGTATCGCCCTCAATACTATGGGAGACAATTATCTTCAATTGGCCTCTCAATTTGGCATCAATCCTGAGTTAATGCATCGTGTAGCGTCTATCGCATCAGGTGGTTTGGATGCGCTTCCTCATAATGGCGCAGTGATAACGCTATTGGTGATTTGTCAGCTTACGCACAAAGAATCTTATAAAGATATTTTTGTGGTGGCTGTTGCCGTACCTGTGCTGGCACTTATAGCTGTCATAACTTTAGGCACGTTAATGGGTTCGTTTTAGCACAGTATTCAACACAAAATATTAAACACACAGTATGAAAAATATCGTGATCAACACAAGGATAGGTAAATATGTCACATAGTATTCTTCTCCCAAGAATAATGGAGGTCGGGCGTAATGCATGTCAAAAGCTACCGACAATATTAGATAGCTTGGGTATAAAAAAGCCACTCATTATCACAGATGAAATGATGGTGAAACTCGGCTATGTAGAGAAACTACAAGCCATTTTAAAAGAGGTTGATATCACGGCTGATGTATTCTCGGATACTATGCCAGAACCAACTGAAAGCTCTATTGAATCAGGTGTGCAGCAAGTACGACATCAAGAATATGATGGGTTAATTGCTTTGGGCGGCGGCAGTCCTATAGATAGTGCAAAAGCCATTTCAATTTTGGGTAAATTCGGTGGTGTCATTAATGACTATAAATTTCCTCGTCAAGTGAATGAAGCTGGCTTGCCTATTGTTGCCATTCCTACTACCGCAGGAACAGGGTCAGAGGTTACCAAGTTTACTATCATCACTGATGAGGCCAATAACGAAAAGTTATTGTGTGTCGGTATGGGGTTCATGCCAGTCGCAGCGATTATTGACTATAGTCTCACGATGACCGTCCCCCCTCGCACGACTGCCGATACGGGCATTGATGCAATGACACATGCTATCGAGGCTTACGTTAGTCAAAAACGTAATGCTTATAGTGACCAGCAAGCTTTAGCGGCATTACGTTTGATTGGACCCAATCTACAAAAAGCCTATCACGATGGTAAGGACGAAACGGCACGTGAAGCGATGATGTTGGGCTCTACGTTAGCGGGCATTGCATTTAACAACTCATCAGTGGCCTTAGTACATGGTATGAGTCGGCCAATTGGGGCGTTCTTTCATGTACCACACGGTTTATCAAATGCGATGTTATTACCAACGATTACCGAGTTTGGTATATCAAGTACTCCGGATCGCTATGCAGACTGTGCCCGTGCACTAGGTATTGCTGAACTCAACGATACAGACGACCAAGCAAATATAAAGCTGATTGCTTACTTAAAAGATTTGAATACGGAGCTTAAGGTGCCTACATTAGCGCAATTTGGGGTTCAAAAAACAGAGTTTGATGAGCTGGTCAATACGATGTGTGACCAAGCGTTTGGCTCAGGCTCGCCTAACAACAATCCTCGGATACCTAATTTAGAAGAAATGCTGCAACTTTATGCGTTGCTATGGACAGAAAGCGCCTCAGATGGTGTTTTACCAAGCTAATAAACGGAAATTTTACTTTTAATCCAATTACCAACTCAATGCTATAAAAGGAATATATTATGCAAACTATCGGACATTTTATTAACGGTCATACGATTACTGAAGACGGTCAAACTCAGCCTATTTATAACCCTTCTACGGGTGAAGTCAGCAAGCAGGTTGCGTTAGGTGGTGCTAAAACGATTGATGAAGCCGTCGTTGCAGCAAAGGCCGCTTTTCCGGCATGGCGTAAAACTCCGCCGATGAAACGCGCTAGAGTGATGTTCAAATTCAAAGAATTACTAGAAAAAAATGCTGATGAAATCTGTCGACTAATTGGGGAAGAGCATGGAAAAATTTCACATGATGCCGCTGGTGAACTACAGCGCGGTATCGAAAATGTTGAATATGCTTGCGGTGCACCAGAGTTATTAAAAGGTGAGCACAGTCGTAATGCTGGCCCAGATATTGACTCTTGGAGTGAGTTCCATCCTCTTGGAGTCGTGGCTGGGATTACCCCGTTTAACTTTCCTGTGATGGTGCCTCTTTGGATGTTCCCTATGGCTATCGTCTGCGGAAACACGTTTATTCTAAAGCCATCTGAACGTGATCCTAGTGCCGCCATGTTTATTGCAAAATTGATGAAAGAAGCAGGATTGCCTGATGGTGTGTTGAACGTCGTCAATGGTGGCAAAGAGGCCGTTGATGCGCTTTTGCATCATTCAGATGTTGAAGCCATAAGTTTCGTGGGCTCTACACCAATTGCAGAGTATATTTATACGACAGCCACCGCTCAAGGTAAAAGGTGTCAAGCATTAGGCGGCGCAAAAAACCATGCAATCGTGATGCCAGATGCAGACTTAGACAATGTGGTTATTTCGCTACTAGGCGCGGCATTTGGTTCGTCAGGTGAGCGCTGTATGGCGCTATCTGTTGCGGTCGCAGTCGGTGATGATATAGCTGATAAAATGGTTGAAGCATTACAGCCTGCCATACAGCAGTTGAAATTAGGTGCTTATTCTGACAAAGAAAATGATTTTGGTCCTGTCATTACTGGTGCGCACAAAGCTAAAATTTTAGAGCATATCAAAAGTGCTACTGACCAAGGAGCCAACGTCATCATTGATGGCTCTTGTGCAGCACCGACAGGTCATGAGCAAGGTTTCTTTGTGGGTCCAACTCTAATAGATAATGTGACAAAAGAGATGGACAGTTACGAAGCAGAGATTTTTGGACCAGTGCTTCAGGTGATGCGTGTGCAGACAATGGAAGAGGCGATACAGCTCATAAATCAACATGAATACGGCAATGGCACGTGTATCTATACCCGAGATGGGGAGGCGGCACGTTACTTCGTTGATAATATTCAGGTGGGTATGGTTGGCGTTAATATTCCATTACCAGTGCCTGTCGCTTCTCAAAGCTTTGGTGGTTGGAAGCGCTCATTATTTGGAGATTTATTTATGTACGGACCAGATGGCGTTAGATTTTTTACTCGCCGAAAAACGATTACTCAACGCTGGCCTAGCGCAGCAATACGAGAAGATAAGCAGTTTTCGATGCCAACTTTAGGTTAGCGTCTATAGCTTGTCTGCAGTACAAATAACACTCTCAACAAAAAAGCCACTTAGCTACTAAGTGGCTTTTTTGTGGTTTTTGGGCCATATGGGTCATGGTAAAGATAGAGCTCTAGTCTCTCGAAATAGATGTCACTCTATAATTTTCCTAAGACAGTTGCGTGAAAGTTATGATGATTATGTAGGTATAGCACTAAACCCTAAAGAAAGAATACGCCTAGTCGCTGACCTTGGAGATGCCAGTTTTATGATACTGCAGGGCAGTAGCGATAGTTTAAACGTATCGACATATAAGTAATGCTTTAATTTATCTTTGCTGATACACATGAAAAACAGGCTTATTACTTAGCAGTAGTAAGCCTGTTTTTCATGTAATGACTCTCGTAGATGCTCAACAAGCAGTTTCAACTTTTGATCCGGTTGCTTTGCTTTAGGATAAACCGCATACATTCCCATTCTTTTTCGTGTAAAGCGTTGCAAAATCTGTGTGAGCGTATTTTGCTGCAGCTCCTTATAAACAAGTGCTTGTGGTAAAAAAGCGATGCCTAAATCGCTAAGGGTCGCTTGTTTAATCGCATCAAGATGGTTGCTATAAAACCGGCCTTCTATAGGAAGCAATTGCTCTGTGCCATCTATATATAGTGGCCATATATCGTTAGCCGCATTATCAAACTTATAGACCAAGCATTTATGATCCTGTAATTGTTCAGGTGTCTGAGGTATACCATATTTCCCTAAATAGTCCGGTGTTGCACATATCACCCACTGGCTATCTATAAGACGCCTCGCAATGAGAGATGAGTCTTCAAGCTCTGCGGTTCTTATGGCCAGATCAAACCCTTCTTCTATCAAATCAACCAATCGATTGGTAATTTGCAAATCCACCGATATTTCAGGGTGTTGTTTGCAAAATTCAGCAATCGATTCGCTCAATACTAGATTGGCAGAGACCACTGGCATGGTGATACGTATGTTGCCTTTCATATCCTCACCGTAACCCGTCACTGCATTTTCGGCTTCTTGAAAGGCAAATTTAGCAATTTTTGCTTTGTTATAAAGGGTCTTTCCTGCATCAGTTAAGCTCAACTTTCGGGTGGTTCTATAAAGTAGCTGTGCATTTAGGTTTTCTTCTAATCTTGCAATGCGTTTGCTTACGACTGAATTCGTTAATGACAGTTTTTCAGCGACCCTAGAAAATGAACCTTCATCAACCACTTGAACGAATAAAACCATATCATCAGCTTTGGCCATACTTGTTCTCCAATTGCTTTAATTCGTCTTGGATTATAGCAAAAAAAGAAAATAATATTGTCCTTTGATGCAATATATCAATGTATGGACAAGGCGTAGAATATTTTAGGGCGTTTTGAGCATTTGGTCATGGCACTGATAGAGATTGTTTTCGGTGTCATCTGACAGACGTCTTTAACAAATCAACTGTGATTAGCAGTACCTATTTATAAATGCTCAATACCTCAGTCGTCACTAAGTTATGAAAAATTAAGTCATAAAAATAAATACTGACATGGCTTTACTCAAGGAAGGTCACACAATCAAAAGGATATGATTTTGAATCAGACAATATATGGACTCCTGGCACTATTGCCAATTGTTCTCTGTGGTATTTTGCTTATTGGCTTACAGTGGTCAGCCAAAAAAACCATGCCAATTATTTTAGCCGTTACTGCTGGGCTTGCGCTTTTCATCTGGGATATGACGCTTAATCGCGTGTCCTCATCGATCATTCAAGGAATGGTCATTACCGTCTCAGTATTGTGGATCGTCTTTGGTGCTATTTTCTTACTGAATACGTTAAAACACACTGGTGCCATCGCCGTTATCCGTGCTGGGTTTACCAATGTATCGCCAGATAGACGTGTTCAAGCCATTATTATTGCCTGGTGCTTTGGGACATTTCTTGAGGGTGCCGCTGGTTTCGGTACTCCTGCAGCTATTGCCGCACCTTTACTGGTAGCGATAGGATTTCCAGCACTGGGCGCAGTTTTAATGGGAATGATGATACAAAGTACGCCTGTATCATTTGGTGCGGTCGGTACACCTATTGTTATTGGGGTAAATAAAGGATTAGATACAGCGGCCATTAGCGCTCAACTGGCACAAGAAGGACTAGAGTGGGCTGACTTTTTACAACTGATTACCAGTCAAGTGGCTATTATTCATGGTGTCATTGGTACGTTCATGCCACTTATCATGGTGATGATGCTTACTCGCTTCTTTGGTAAAAACAAAAGCTGGAAAGAAGGCTTTGCGATTTGGCCATTTGCTATATTCGCAGGCTTGGCATTTACGATTCCTTATACCCTAACAGGTGTCTTTTTAGGGCCAGAGTTTCCGTCATTGGTCGGTGGTTTGGTCAGTGTCGCCATTGTGGTTAACGCGGCAAAACGTGGATTTTTAGTGCCAAAAACCACATGGGATTTTGAGCCGCAAAAGAACTGGCCAAGCGAATGGATGGGCAAGTTAGTAGTCAGCAAGGATGATTTGACGCCGAATTTAGATGGCAAAAACATGTCTACTGTCATGGCATGGTTCCCTTATTTGCTGGTTGCCCTTTTACTGGTTTGTTCAAGAGTGTTTGAGGGGTTTAAATCTTTTCTCAATGGTGCGACGTTAGACTTTGCCTCCTTATTAGGCGAGGCAGATATCAGTGCCAGCTTTAGTCCTTTATACTTACCAGGTGGACTATTATTAATCAGTGCCTTGGTTGCCGCCGCTTTTCAAACCAAAAAATCAGGCAGTGCACTAAACAGTGCATTCAAAGAGTCGGGAAAGACTGTATTAGGGGCTGGATTCGTCCTTATTTTTACGATTCCAATGGTTAGGATTTTTATCAATTCAGGCATAAACTTATCAGATGTGTCAAGTATGCCAGTCGCCAGTGCAGAGTTATTTGCGGGTACTTTTGGCAGTGCTTTTCCATTGATTAGTGCAACCATTGGGGCATTAGGTGCCTTTATCGCCGGCTCTAACACCGTATCTAACATGATGTTCAGTCAGTTTCAATTTGAAGCCGCCATGAGTTTACATATTTCACCTTCTTTAGTCATCGCAGCTCAAGCAGTTGGTGCTGCAGCTGGTAATATGATTGCCATACATAACGTGGTGGCTGCATCAGCAACGGTGGGTCTACTCGGTATGGAGGGTGCCACACTTAGGCGTACTATTTTACCTACCCTCTATTATGTGCTGTTCTGTGGCATCATCGTCATGGCTGCCATTTACCTCTTTGGTTTTCAAGGGCCTTTAGCATAATGAGTGACACACAATCACAAGTTAAGGAGCATTATATGGCTTCATCAAACCTTTTCTCATCAAACATAACGTATCCGGACACACTCCGTCCTGATCTAGTGTTAGAGAAGCTAACGCATTTACTGGGAGCCAGTAATGTACAGGCTGATCCAGAGAAAAACGAGCACTATAGAATGGGGTGGCGCTCTGGTGGCGGCAATGCTTTGGCTGTTTTGTTTCCGCAAACACTGCTGGAGATTTGGCGCAGCTTAGAAGTGTGTGTAGAAGGCGACTGCATCATTATCATGCAAGCGGCAAAAACAGGACTGACTGAAGGTTCAACCCCGAGCGGTAATGACTACGATAGACCAGTTGTTGTGATTAACACGCTTGCAATGAACCAGTTGTATTTGGTGAATGACAATGAGCAAGTGATTAGCTTGCCTGGGGCGACATTACATCAGTTGCAAAGTGAGCTTAATACCGTAAATAGGGCGCCTCACTCCGTCATCGGGTCCTCGACATTAGGTGCGTCTATTATTGGTGGTATTTCTAACAACTCCGGCGGCGCGCTGGTTAAAAGAGGCCCTGCCTATACCGAGCTTGCACTGTTTGCCCAAATAAACCAACACGGTCAACTGGTGCTAGTCAATCATCTAGACGTAGAATTGGGCGACACTCCGGAAGAAATACTCACTAATTTACAAACAGGTAATTTTGATAAAAGAGAACTGCCTGACACTGGCAAGCTAGCATCTGACAAAGAGTACATCGCTAGAGTAAAAGATGTTGATGCAAGCACACCAAGCCGCTTTAATGCGGATAAGCGAAGACTGTATGAAGCCAGTGGCTGCGCTGGCAAGCTTGCCGTGTTTGCAGTACGTCTTGACACTTATCCAATAGCGGCAAAAGAGAAAACCTTTTATATAGGCACCAACAGTGTGGGTGAGCTTGCACAGTTGCGACGGCAGATACTATCAAACTTCAAAAATATTCCTGAAGTTGGTGAGTATATGCACCGTGATATATTTGATGTATCTGCTAAGTATGGCAAGGACACATTCCTGAGTATTAAGCATCTCGGTACAAATGCCTTACCTAGATTGTTTTCTATCAAAGGCGCTATGGATGCAAAGTTCCATAAATGGTCATGGATGCCAAAGCATTTTACTGACAAAGTCATGCAGTTCATCGCCAATATATTTCCAAAGCATCTACCGAAGCGCATGATTGAGTATCGCGATCAATATGAACATCATCTCATCATAAAAATGAGTGATGAGGGTATAGCAGAGGCTCAAGACTTTCTGAAGACGTTCTTTGCTGCGTCAGACACAGGTAACTATTTTGAATGTAGTCAGGAAGAGTCAGAAAGCGCGCTTTTAAATCGTTTTGCCGCAGCTGGTGCCGCATTACGCTATGAAGTCATGCATGAAAAAGAAGTCGGCGATATATTGGCATTGGATATTGCCATACCACGTAACGAATTAGAATGGCTTGAAACCCTACCTGAAGAAATTGAAAAGCACTTAGAGATGAAGCTGTATTACGGGCACTTCTTTTGTTATGTGTTTCATCAAGACTATATTTTGAAGAAGGGCAGTGATGCACACCTTGTTAAAAAGATGATGTTAGCTCTATTGAGCGCCCGCGGGGCAAAATATCCTGCTGAGCATAATGTAGGGCATCTATACGAAGCAGAACCTGATTTGCAAAACTTCTATAAAAGTCTAGACCCAACCAATACCTTTAATCCGGGTATTGGCAAAATGTCGAAAACCAAACGTAACTGCTCGTGTTGTTTATAAGCGACACCTAGAACTGGTATTGGCCTGATTATTTATGAGTGGTTAAGTAGTTAAGCCACTAAGTGGCTAAATAGTTCAGTGTTTGTCTATTATAAATGTTCAATACGCACTAGGAAGCACTGCCGATGGGTAGTGCTTTTTAATGTCTAAAATCAGAAAATTCCATCATTCTTAACAAATGATGGAATTTTCTAACTGTATTGGCATAATCAAATTGGAAAGCTACCAAGAGCGTATAACCACTGCTTCATGTATCTTAGCCGCCCTCGCCATTTTTACTGGCAGGGTTTGACGCTATTTCAACTGTTTTAATAAGTTCTCTAAAAACAAGTCACACTTATTCATTTCAGAGATTTCTACATACTCATTAGGTTTATGACCTTGCTCCATGGAACCTGGCCCACAAACAAAAATAGGGCTATCAAAGGTCTGAGAAAACAAACCACCTTCTGTCCCAAAGGATATCTTCCCAACGGTAGTGTCATCTGAAAGTAAGGATTTCAAAAACTGTAATTCAGGATGCTCATGGCTGGTACTTAACCCTGGATAAGCATTCATAAAGTGGATATCAGCATATTGACTGTGAGAGTGTTTTTGCAGGTTTGCATTGATGATATCGGTAATCGTGTCAATACTGTCTTCTGCTATGTGCCGTATCTCATAATCTATAGTACAGCTGTCTGAAACCACGTTTAACGCGGTGCCACCTTGAATTTTCCCAACATGAATAGTGGTGTAAGGAATATCATACTCTTCATCACGTTGTCCGCTTTGAGCCAATTCATTCTGACTGTCTACCAATGACGTCACTACTTGTGTGGCAACATGAATCGCATTGCGGTAATTGGGCGCCATAGAAGAATGCCCATTCTCTCCACTACAACGCGCCTGATAAACTGCTTTACCTTTATGCCCTAACGCTATTTGCATCGAGGTAGGCTCACCAATCACGCAAAACCGTGGCGCCTTAATCAACGTTGGCAATTGAGGCAAGATATTTCTAACACCCAAGCAACCAATCTCTTCATCAAAAGATAGGCATACATGCAGCGGGATAGCCAGTTTCTGCTGGCTGGCCTGGCACATTATTCTAATCACACAAGCGATAAAGCCTTTCATATCCGTCGAACCGCGCCCGTAAATTTTATCATCACGTTCATCAGCAATGAAAGGATCACTCTCCCAGTGGTCTTTATTAGCAGGAACCACATCGGTATGTCCTGATAATAAGACACCGTGTTCCTCTACTGGACCAGTTGTAGCAAATAAGTTGGCTTTGTTGCCTTCTTCGTTATAATCGACAACCACAGAAATGCCATAGCTGTCGAATAGGGATTTGATGGCTTCGATTAAAGATAGGTTGCTTTTATAAGAAGTCGTGTCAAAACCAATCAGTGTTTTTAATATTTCTATGCTGCTGTCTTTCTTTATTAATGACATAAATAACCTCTTAAATTTGAATGTTATTGGTCGTTGTTATAAGGCGCTCATTCCGGGGATATTGCCATCTGCAAAGCAACGCTGACAGTGTTGAATAAAGGATTTAACCAATAGTGTGTTGTGTGCATTAATTGGCGTCATGATACCTATTTTCATTGGTCTCAGATTTCCTTGGATTGGTATGCGTACTAACTCTTTGCCATCCATAGCAGTATTGACCCTAGGTCTTGTATTAAAAATACTGTATCCCAATTCATTGGCGACCATTGTTTTGACAATCTCAACATAGTGACTTTGGGTATGAATATTCGGTGTTAGTCCTTGCTGCTCAAAAAGCGATAAAAAGTACTCGTAACTGTAGGGGATATCCAACAGAACCATGGGCAGTTTGGATAAGGTTTTTAGAGAAACGGATTTTTCTGATGCTAAAGGGTGGTTGGCAGCCACTAAAGCATAAGGTGGTAAGCTCGCTAGTGGTTGAAAGTTAACTTGCTTCTCATCAATTTGTAAATCGAAGGTCAGTGCCAAATCCAACTTATTAGAGAGTAGAGACATCATCAGCATACGAGGCGTATCTAAGTTTAAATCGATCTCGACTTGTTCAAAGGTTTGCGAATAATGTTGAATCACTTCGGAGTACAACGTTGGTGCAGCACCAATATAACAACCCAGCTTTAGCTTACCTTTTACCTCACTAGAGATCTCAGCAGCCCAAGCATATAAATCTGACGTTTCATCTAGAATTCTTTGGCACTTCTTTTTGAGCAACTCGCCTACTGGGGTTAGCTGTAGACCTTTTGCGTGTTGCCGAATAAAAAGCTGCACCTCTAATTCTTTTTCAATATGAGCAATAGCAGCCGAAATCGATGGCGACGAGATATGCACTTCTTCTGAAGCGGCTAGGATGCTGCCATGTTTGGCAGCACCAACGAAATATTCCATCTGACGTAAAGAGATTCGGCGGTTCATGTATATACTCATATATTTAATAAAAGGGTACTGTCACTGTACCCTCAATTATTAAACATAATGCGTCGTATTACACTATTTTATTCACAAATCGCCAGGCACGCCGTAACTTGGTGCAGTCGTTGGATCAACAGCTCTTGCTATATAGTCATTCATTTGTGGCTCATAAACTTGCCAAGCAGTCGCTAAATCATCAATTGGGTTCTCTGACCAGTCTAACCGTAAGTCGACGATAGGCCACTGTATGTCTTTAGCCATAACCATCAAGCC
Source organism: Psychrobacter sp. SZ93C1 (assembly GCF_015864635.1). Lineage (NCBI taxonomy): Bacteria > Pseudomonadati > Pseudomonadota > Gammaproteobacteria > Moraxellales > Moraxellaceae > Psychrobacter > Psychrobacter sp. SZ93C1. The sequence goes on from NZ_JADYWY010000006.1 coordinate 20,493, forward strand.
AACTGAATGAACAGGTCCAGCTTCACCGCCAGCAGACAAACCTGCTTTCATAGCAACCAACAGTCGCTCTGCTAGGGATCCATCAGTCTGCTCAAATGCCTCAACAATCGCTTGTGGCACCGCATCGTTATCGAGCAAGTTTCCGGCACTAACCACATCTGTTCTGATGAAATGTCCATGAACGCCTAACGTCTGCTCGCCACTGAATACCGCGCCTTCGTCTTCATTATTCAAAGCAACCAATTGGCGATATTGTATAAAGTCTTCAGTTTCAACCAAACGTTTAATAGCGTTCTCTGGCGTGTCGCCTTGCTCTAAAGCGTCGAGAATTTTGGTACCCAGCATAGGATCAGTAATGTTTTGACTCATTACCATGCCAACCCCAGCACGACCATGCAAACATCGTGACGCAACTGCAGGTGAAGAAGATGACACGGCACCTCCAATTTGTCCTGTTTTTTTACAGCGAGCAATAATAGAAAAGGTCATGTTAATCTCCAAATGCAATAGTGTTTACCTGATGGTTTAGATCTAGGTCTGCGTTAGTCAGGAATGACAGCAGTGGCGTCTACTTCTACTAGCCACTCAGGTCTGGCTAATGCCGTGACTACAATACCGGTAGAGACCGGATATACGCCTTTCAGCCACTTGCCGACGACACGGTAAACGTCTTCACGATAGCGTGGATCAACGATATAAATCGTGATTTTGCAGATATCTTCTAATTCACCACCTGCTTCTTTTAATAGCATATCAATGTTGTACATCGCTCTTTCCGTCTGTCCTGCCACATCGGCAAGGCAAACACTTTCTGTGGTTTCGAGATTCTGTCCAATTTGACCTCGAAGAAAAACAGTACGCCCTCTAGCAACGACTGCCTGACACAGATCATTGTCTATACTTTGTTCGGGGTAAGTTTCTTTGGTATTGAAGCAGCGAATCCTTTCATGTTTCATGTTCTGTACCCTTTAGTTAAATAAATGAAGAAAATTTAGTATAGGTAAACTCTGAAACCTTATCTATTCTGATTTTTTGTACTTCTGATTCAGAAATAGTAAACCAGAGAAGCGAGATGATTTTAAGCATCATTACTTACTTGTGAGTTTTCTATTGATTTTGTTTTTCTGAAGCAATAGTTATTAAAAGAGTTATTTAAATTGTTGTTGTTTCACATAGGATGTAGATAGACATTAATTTACTGGAGAAAATAATGCAGACGACGGATACGTTAGTAATTGGCGGTGGACAAGCTGGTATTGCAATGAGTGAGCACCTGTCCAAGGAAGGCATTGAGCACATTGTCTTAGAAAAGAATCGTATTGCAGAAGCATGGCGTACTCGCCGCTGGGACTCTTTAGTTGCCAACGGACCTTGCTGGCATGATCGCTTTCCTAGCATGCTGTTTGAGGATGACCAAGAAGGGTTTATTCATCATGACAAGGTTGCAGATTACTTCCAAAAATATGCCGAACACATCAATGCCCCTGTTCAAATAGGTGTTGCGGTTACTAAGGTTACGCCTTTAAAGGGCAGACAAGGCTATCACGTCACTACCTCAGAGGGCGAGTTAGAAGTCAAACGAATCGTGGTAGCAACTGGGGCGTTCCAAGTACCTTCTATTCCACCGATTATTGCTTCAACCGCCAACGTGCAACAAATCCACTCGGATAGTTATAAGAATCCTGAACAGTTACCAGAGGGTGCTGTATTAGTGATTGGTAGTGGCTCATCAGGCGTACAGATTGCTAAAGAATTAAACGCCGCTGGCAAAAAAGTTTATTTGTCTGTTGGTGCGCATGAACGTCCACCAAGACGCTATAGAGGTCGTGACAATGTCTGGTGGTTAGGCGTATTAGGCGGTTGGGACAGAGAAAAACCAAATGATGGACCATTAAAAGGCTTTGCTGTTAGCGGTATGAATGGCGGAGAAACAGTTGATTTCCGTAAGCTGGCTCATGATGGTATTCATTTATTAGGCTTAACGAAATCATTTTCAGGCGACACGCTAACATTCAATGATGATTTATTCGAAAACGTCAATGAAGCAGAGCAAAACTATTTGGCGCTTTTAGATGTGGCAGATAAATATGTTGAAGACAACGGTTTAGATCTACCTGAAGAGCCAGAAGCCCGTGAGTTCTTAGCGTTACCTGAATCTATCAGCAATCCGAGTTTATCGATAAATTTCAGTGAAAGTAACATCACTACCGTGATTTGGGCAACTGGTTTTAAATATGACTACAGTTGGTTAGAAGTTGATGTGTTGGATGAAGTCGGTCGCCCGCTACATAATCGCGGTGTCACTTCAGCAACTGGTATTTATTTTGTCGGCTTGCCTTTCTTGTCAGGGCAGGGGTCATCCTTTATTTGGGGTGTTTGGCATGATGCTGGGCGTATCGCTGAACATATCGCTATTAAGAAAAAATATCACGAGTATAGTTAAGGACGCTAAATACGCCAACAAACCAAATTTCTATAGGAATAATTGATGAACACATACAACGAACTCTATATTGACGGCAAATGGGTGACACCATCAACCGGAGCCACTATCGCTAATATCGACCCTAGTAATGAAAGTGTGATTACTGACATTGCTAACGCGTCTGTCGAAGATGCAGAAGCAGCTATTAAAGCCGCTAGAGAAGCATTCGATAACGGTAGTTGGTCTGGACTCACAGGCTCACAGCGTGCGAAGTATCTGCGCGCTATTGCCAAAGAGATCAGAGATAATTTGGATTTTTTGGCGCAGTTAGAAGTACAAGACAACGGCAAGCCTTTTACAGAAGCTCAGTTGGATATGAACGGTGTAATCGATTGTTTTGAGTTTTATGCCAACCTAGCAGAAGATTTTGATAACAATCAAGAGTCTGAAATAGAGATTCATAGTGAGGGTTATAGTTGCCTAGTTCGTAAAGAGCCATTAGGGGTAGTCAGTGCCATTATTCCATGGAATTTTCCACTAGATATGGCAGCGTGGAAAGTCGCTCCTGCTTTAGCAGCGGGTTGTACGATGGTATTAAAACCTGCAGAAGTTACCTCCATGACTGCCATAGAGCTGGGTCGTATCTGTCAAAAAGTTGGGTTACCTAATGGCGTATTAAACATCGTCACGGGTCATGGCTCAAAAATAGGGCCGATCTTATGCGAGCATCCTGCTGTGGACAAAGTTGCCTTTACTGGTAGTGGCCCAGTCGGCAAGCAGATCATGCGATCAGCTGCAAATACGGTGAAGAAAATCAGCCTTGAGCTTGGCGGAAAATCACCACTCATTATTTTTGATGATGTCGATATTGAGACAGCAGTCGAATGGATTATGTTTGGTATTTTTTGGAACCAAGGCCAAGTCTGTTCTGCAACCTCAAGAGTATTAGTTCAAGACGGCATCTATGATGAATTGACAGCGCGCTTAGTACAAGAAGCTGAAAAAATCGTCATTGGTAATGGTATGGATAAAGGGGTTCAGTTGGGGCCTGTCGTCAATAAAAAACAGTATGACGCTGTTATGACGACGCTTGAAAAAGGTAAGTCTGATGGTGTTAATGTCTTAACTGGTGGCAAACGAGCCAGCGGATTTGATAAAGGCTATTTTATTGAGCCGACCGTTTTTGGCGATGTTCCTGAAGACCATCCTATCTGGACAGATGAGATTTTTGGGCCTGTCGTTGCTCTTCGTCGTTTTACAGATGAAGCAGAAGCAGTTGCAAGTGCCAATAACTCAGAGCTGGGTCTGGCCGCTGGCGTTATTTCTAAAGACATTGACAGAGCCAATCGTGTCGCTCGAAATCTACAAGCAGGTATTATCTGGGTCAATTGCTCACAGCCGCTATTTTTACAAGCGCCTTGGGGTGGTTACAAACAGAGTGGTATAGGACGAGAGTTGGGCACTTGGGGTCTTGATAATTATTTAGAAACCAAACAAATCACGACATACCATAGTGAAGCGCCTTTGGGCTGGTACTTGAAATAAAGGTCAATGGTTATTTTTATTTGGCATAGCAGTCATATTCAGAAAAATTTACGTTGATTGATGGCATGGATGTTATCAATCAATAAAAGTTGCTAATAATTTATTCGCTCTGATTCATAACGTAGAGCGAATAAATTACTTTTAAATTTTAATACTACTTATCTTATATTTCACATTGGCTATTAATCATATTAAGGGATTTTATGAATATGACTCTAAACCCACCCACGCCAAATTTTCTATTAAAACGGGCTCTGCCCACACTCGTTATTATAGTAGCGCTCTATCTTTTATCGCTATTACTTGGTATTCACATTAATGCCGTCGCCCTGACCATTATATTAATGGTTACGTTTTGTTTAATAAAAATGCCAGTCCCCATTGCCCTTATTATGGCTGCTTTATTAGGTGGTTTACAATCGGGGCTTTCTTTTGGGGATTCATTAGCCGCTTTTAATGAAAATTTGCTTTCAGGTGCTCAAATTGGTATTACCTATATCATGATTGGTGCCTTTGCAGTAGCGTTGGCTCGTAGCGGATTACTAGAGCTATTGGCAGCTAAAATCACCAAAAAAATGGATAGTAATACGGTTACGGCACATAAAAGTATTAAGTGGACACTGTTTATTATATTTGCGGTCGCCGCTTTGATGTCACAAAACTTGGTTCCTGTACATATCGCTTTTATTCCTATTCTCATACCACCACTGATTCATATTATGAATGAGTTGAAAATGGATCGCCGTGCCGTTGCTTGTATTTTAGCCTCTTGTATCAGTGTCGCTTACTTACTGATACCGTATGGCTTTGGTGACGTGTATCTCAAACAAATATTATTGGCAAGTGCCAATGACGTTGGTGCAAGCTTAGGCTTTGTTGCGACATCCAGTATGGCACCCAAAGCGATGTTTTTTCCAGTGATGGGTATTATTGCCGGCATGTTGTTTGCGGTATTTATCACTTATCGCAAACAACGTGAGTATAAAGACCTTCCTGTATTAACCTCTAAAGTTAAATCAGACAAACCCATCAATAAATTTCAGATTGCTATTACGCTTATCTCGATTGGTGTCGCTTTAACCTTACAGATTATGTATGACTCATTATTAGTAGGAGCTTTAATCGGTTTTGTCATCCTATCGTTTTCTCGTATTTTCCGTTGGAATGAGCAAGATGGTGTCTTTACTCAAGGTGTTGCATTGATGGCAGAAATCAGTGTCGTCATTACACTGGCGACTGGTTTTGCAGGTGTGATTACTGCGACTGGTGAAGTAAACTCATTGATTGAGATTTTTATGAGTTACATTGGCGACAATAGAGTGATGGGTGCCACTGTCATGATATTGATGGGTCTCTTTATCACCATCGGCTTTGGGGATTCATTTGCCTCAGTTGCAATTCTTGCGCCTATCTATTTGCCTTTAGCGTTATTACTCGGTTTTTCGCCATTAGCCAGTTTGGCAATATTGGGGGCATCAGCAGCGTTAGGTGATGCAGGCTCGCCTGCGTCTAGTATTACACTGGGCGTCACAGCAGGTTTGAATGCGGATGGACAGCATGATCATATGATAGACAGTGTGATTCCTACCTTTACACACATTAATATAGGAATGGTGCTATTCACTTGGGTTGCTGTAGTGTATATACTTTAATGACTCATAGAATGGTGACTAACAGCTATTTTGGTCGCCATTCCCAGCCTTTTATACCTATTACTATTCGTCAGGGAGGCTCATGAACACTCAATTAATCAGTCCAATTCAGCCGTATTTTATATTGGATGCGCAAAACAGCTACCAAAAAAAAGAGATCAATCGTGATGGTATTGCCCACTTTTATTGCTTTACTTTAGACAAAGAAGGGGATGCAGTCAGTGTGGTGCCCGATGCCAGTATCGATATTATTTTTAAATTGCACAAAGACAAACCTGAAGCATGGGCTTGCGGCAGTTGGCGAAAGCTTGGAAAAACGGTATTTGAGCACGGCTGCTCATACTTTGGCATACGCTATCAAATTGGTATAGTGCCGAGTTTTTTGTCCATCAAACCAGGAGATATTATTGATCAAAGCATTCCTTTACAGGATATTTCTGTATTAGGCGCTTCTTTGGTCGATAGGCTATCTGACTGTCAAAGCTTTGAACAACAAATCAGCGTCTTCCAACAAACTTGTAGTCAAAAAACAGATTTGTTAGAGTCCTCCAAGCTATACCATGTACTGATTAAGCTTATGTTAAAACATCACGGTAATATCAGTATCACCGAGCTATGTCATCAAAGCGGCTATTCTGCCCGAACCATCGGTAACTCTTTTAACGATTATTATGGTTTTTCTCCGAAAGCCTGCAATCTAATTTTGAGATATCAGCACGTATTAGATAGGTTGATGCAAAATGACTGCAAGCGCCTAACCGATCTTGCAATCGACACTGGTTACTCAGATCAAGCACATTTCTTTCGACAATTTAAACAATACAATGGACAAGGTCCAAGAGAGTTCCAGCATATGCTGAATAAGTATATTCACAGGACTTAATTCTAGGGCTTCGCTCTATAGATCCGTTATCGTTATAAAATCGAAATTTTATGGCATCTGTATTTTAATTATCTGCTATTTTTAAGCGTTCTATTCTCATGGAACGGCATCAAGCTATTGATGACCGCATATTTCTGCATTATCTCTCCTAAAGTAATCTATCTCCTTAGCTTTGATCGCTTCTTTGATATCGCTTGATTCATTTCAATTCATCAATTCCAACACCTCATAATTTTATTATTAACTTGCTTATAAAAAGTCAGGTTTTAGGTTTTCTATTGCCGATTTATTCTATTTATAGGATTTGTAGTGTGTGACTATTAAGTGACAGCAAGCAACGTAAACCAATAAGGAAGTGAGAATAAAATGACAACGGAATATGCCAATACGAAGATTGATTTTATTTATTTATCAGAGCCAGACATGATTGCGGCTGGCGTGACTGACATGGCGCAGTGCGTAGATACCATGGACGATATGTTCAAACTGCTATACAGCGGTGACTATCGTATGGCTGGACCTAATAATGATTCTCATGGCGCCATGATGATGTTCCCTGACGAATCTCCATTTCCTAATATGCCAAAAAATACGGCTGATCGACGGTTTATGGCGATGCCTGCTTACTTAGGCGGTAGCTTTCAAACAACGGGTGTCAAATGGTACGGCTCAAACACAGAAAATAGAGGTAAAGGTCTGCCACGCTCTATTCTCACCTTTATGCTAAATGATACTGACACTGGCGCGCCTTTGGCTTTGATGTCAGCAAACTTATTATCAGCGCATCGTACAGGGGCTATCTCTGGTGTAGGTGCGAGATACTTAGCTAAGAAAGACAGCAAAGTGGTCGGAATCTTAGGACCTGGAGTCATGGCTAGAACGGCACTAAGTGCGTTGGTTGTGACGTGTCCTCAAATTGACACCTTAAAAATTAAGGGCCGAGGCCAAAAAAGTTTAAACAAGTTTATAGACTGGGTGACTGCAGCGCATCCACAGATCGACGTGCAAATCGTCGATGAATTAGAGGACTTAGTTCGTGGCTCGGATATCGTGACTTATTGTGCTTCAAGTGTCGTTGGTGATGCGGCAACTTATCCCATTATTAAAAAGGAATGGTTAAAGCCTGGCGCATTCATGGCGATGCCAGCGGCTTGTAATATTGATGATGCGCTTGCTACCTCTGATGTCAGAAAAGTTTTAGATTGTACTGGATTATACGAAGCTTGGTTTGAGGAGTCAGACCATAAGCCTGCTCATAATTATGTGCCAATCATTGGCGTAAAGTTCATGGATATGGTTGATGAAGGTGCTCTAAAAAAAGAAGACATCGAAGATTTAGCCAAAATCATCAGTGGTGATGCACCTGCACGCCAAAATGACGATGAGATTATTATCTTGTCTGTTGGTGGCTTGCCTATCGAAGATGTGGCGTGGGCGACCGTCGTATATCGCAACGCGATTGAAAAAGGTATTGGTGTGAAGCTTAACTTATGGGACACCCCAGTTCTATGTTAAGTAGTGCTATCTAGCCCAGCTTATTTATTTCAGGCTATTAACTTATTTACGTAGCCTGACAGCGTTATAACTTTTGATAAGTTATAAATTGTGTTTTAACTACATTCAACTGAGAGAATGACAATGACGAAAATTACTAAATTAAAGACAGGTTCAGCGCTAGAAGAGCACAGCAGTTATTCACGCCTAGTATGTGTAGATAATTGGATTTTTGTTTCTAACACAGCGGGACGTTGTCCTGAGACCAAAGAAATTCCAGACGATTTGAAGGAACAAACTCTGCAAGTATTTGCCAATATTGAACGGGCGCTAAAAGCAGTGGATGCGTCATTGGCAGATGTGGTGATGTCTCGTGTTTTCATTCAAGATCCAAAAAATACGATGGACATTATGGAAATAGTCGGCGAGAAGTTTAGAGGTGTTGATCCTGCTACTACCGTTAGCTGCCCACCGCTGGGTTCTGATATCTACAAAGTAGAGATAGAAGTGACTGCGTTTAAAGGCGCCTCAAGTGCAGAAACAGTTACCATCAATATTGGCCAATCATAAGCCATAAGGAGTACGGTTCCAATGGCACCTATCATAAAACCGATTATCAATCCTGCGACCAATTTACCGCATGCTACTACTGTGGTCATCATTGGTGGCGGTATTGTTGGATTAACCGCCGCCTTAACACTTGCTGAACGCAATGTACCTGTCGTGGTACTAGAAAAAGGAAGAATCGCGGGTGAGCAGTCCTCTCGTAATTTGGGATGGATTCGAAAAACCAATCGTCTTTCTGATGATGTGCCTTTGGCGCTAGCCTCTGACAAGTTGTGGGCAGAGATGTCCAAAAGAGTAGGCGCTGATGTGGGATATAGTCAGTCTGGTATCTTGTTTATTGGCAGAACACCTGCCGAAATAGCAGGGTATGAGAGTTGGCATAACTCTACACAGTCATTAAATCTTGATTCGCGTATGGTCACGGCCAAGCAGATTGACCAGCTCGTGCCAAACGGTCGCGGCAAATGGGCGGGCGGGATTTATACGGCATCTGATGGGCGTGCAGAGCCGACATTGGCATCGAGTGCTATTGCCAATGCCGCCATTGCCAAAGGCGCTGTCATTATCGAAAACTGTGCTGTCAGAACGCTGGCCACCAAAGGCGGGCGTGTGTCTGGCGTCATTACTGAACAAGGTGAGATTCTTTGCCAAGAAGTGTTGTTGGCGGGCGGGATTTGGTCGCGTAGATTCTTAGGAAATTTGGGCGTCAATTTGCCGACATTACCAACGATATGCTCGGTGTTGAAAACCAAGCCAATGGATATTAAATTTGACCCCTCTGTAGGCGCCCCAGATTTTTCATTCAGAAAGCATAGAGATGGTGGTTATATTATTTCGCAAAGAGGGAAGTTAGATGCGCCATTAACCATAGACCATTTGTTGCTAGGGTTAAAGTTTTTACCTGCGCTCAAGGGACAGCATAAATTCTTAAAAATTGGCTTAGGTAAATACTTTTGGGATGATTTACGTCTAGCACGAAAATGGAAAGAGGACAGTGTATCGCCCTTTGAAAAAGTTCGAGCCATGAATCCATTGTCAAATGAAGTACTGACGGGCAATGCCTTAGAAAATCTACGTGCATCTTGGTCAGGTTTTGAGCATGCAGAGATTGAAACACAATGGGCTGGTGTGATTGATATAACGCCAGATTCTAACCCTGTGATAGATCGTATTGATAAAATACCAGGTTTGACTATTGCGACTGGATTTTCAGGTCATGGGTTTGGTACTTCGCCTGCTGCAGGTCAACTTGCTGCCGATATGGTCATGCAAAGTGACACACCTTTAATTGACCCAACACCTTACCGATTTTCACGTTTTTAAAGTATTTTTATTTATGTCACACATGGATGAGACATAAGCAACATAGATTGATTTGCCGCAGGGCTCGTTATGCTGATAGCAGTATAAAAAGCAATATCGTCTCTGCCGCAACGATTTCTTTAACCAAGTAACGCTATCAATTGCCATTCCAACAGGAATGACAACATAAGCACATTATCATTAATCAGGGTTCTATAAAAAGGAGTTTTACCCGATGAATACTGCTACTCGCCAAGAGCATGATCTAATTGGCTATCGTGACGTTCCAGCCGATGCCTACTATGGTATCCAAACTTTACGTGCTTTCGAAAACTTCACCGTTAGTGGTGTACGCTTGCATCAGTTTTCTACGTTTGTTAGAGCGCTGGCTACCGTAAAAAAAGCCGCGGCAATCGCTAATAATAAAGTTGATGTGCTCGATGAACGTATCAAAGACGCTATCGTCGCTGCCTGTGATGATGTGATCGATAACAAATATCATGACCAGTTTATCGTCGATATGTTTCAAGGCGGTGCAGGTACTTCAACCAATATGAATGCCAATGAAGTCATCGCCAATAGAGCGTTGGAAATCTTAGGCTATCAGAAAGGCGACTATCAGCACGTCCACCCAAATAATAATGTCAATCTTTCACAATCGACTAACGATGTCTATCCTACGGCGATGAAAGTCGCTTTGGATGATTACTGTACGCGCTTGTTACAAAAAATGAAGGTGCTACACGACAGCTTCATAAATAAAAGTATTGAGCTTGCTGATGAATTAAAAATGGGTCGGACACATCTACAAGATGCAGTGCCTATGACTGCCGGTCAAGAATTCAATGCTTTTGCAACGATGATCAAAAAAGAGATGGCTCGTATAGAATCTAGTCGTGTGTTATTTCACGAAATTAATATGGGTGGTACAGCGATTGGTACAGGATTAAACGCACCCGTTGGCTATTCAGAGCTCTGTGCACAAACACTAGAAGAGCTTACAGGCAGACCTTATTACATCGCCGAAGATTTGATTGAAGCCACGCAAGACACAAGTCCTTATGTGGCGTTGTCCGGCAACTTACGCTTACTCGCTGCACGCTTATCGAAAATCGCCAATGATTTGCGCTTACAGACGTCTGGCCCGCGGGCAGGTCTGGCTCAATACCGTCTGCCAGAAATGCAGCCTGGTAGCTCGATTATGCCGGGTAAGGTAAATCCAGTAATCCCAGAAGTTGTGAATCAAGCTTGCTTTCATGTGATGGGGGTAGACAATGCTATCGCTATGGCCTCTGAAAGTGGTCAGTTACAGCTGAACGTATTCGAACCCGTTATGGCATTCAATTTATTTACGGGCATGAGCATGTTGTCAAATGTCTGTGAGGTTTTTGCGACTCGTTGTATTGATGGTCTTATGATGAATAATGAGGCTTGCCGTGTTGAGGTATTTAATAATATAGGCTTGGTCACCGCACTGAATCCACACCTAGGTTATGAGTCTTCTTCTTATGTGGCTAAAAAAGCACAAGAAACGGGCGGCAGTGTTTACGACATTGTTTTAGGTGAAAAGCTAATGAATAAAGAGACTTTGGACTTTGTCTTATCTCCTGCCAATATGGTTTATCCAAAAGTGAAGCTGATGCCTTAGTGTCAGTTTTACTTTGAGTTAACAGAAAGGTCGTATTCGCATTTGCTAATACGGCTTTTCGTTGTCTGATGATCGAGTCGTTAGAGTAGGTCGAAAGTTACTACATCTTTTACGCTCAAAGTGATTTAAATAGAGGTTAGACACCAAAGAGAATCTATCAGTCTAGTTTAATTTTTTAGAGCTGAGGTCGTTTTGTTCAATCAGTTATCAACATCAATTACAAATATTAAGGATTAGACTTATGCGCCAGTTAAGTACCCAAGACACAGATTTTGAGCAGCAGCTAGCTACTTTGCTTGCCTTCGAAACTGTCAACGATGCCAACTTACTAAAGACAGTAGATGACATCATTGCTCAAGTTAGACTCGATGGTGATAGCATCGTACTGGCACTAACTCAGAAGTTCGATCAACATCCAACCACATCAATCCATGAGCTTGAGTTGTCTAAAGAATCTTTGGCTGAAGCGTTTGCTACATTAGACGATGAAGCAAAGACTGCATTGACCACGGCGACAACAAGAGTAAAAGACTTTCATCAACGCCAAGTACAAGAAACGTGGCAATATGAGGATGAGCTGGGCAATCGACTAGGGCAAAAGGTCACACCACTTGATCGAGTTGGTATTTACGTACCGGGTGGTCTGGCTTCTTATCCCTCATCAGTCTTGATGAATGCTATACCTGCGAAGGTAGCTGGTGTCAAAGAAGTGATTATGGTGGTACCAGCACCCAAGGGTGTACTCAATCAACTGGTTTTAGCAGCGGCTCATTTAGCAGAAGTCGATCGAGTATTTACGATAGGCGGAGCGCAAGCAGTTGCAGCATTGGCGTATGGTACAGAGACTATCCCGCAAGTAGATAAAATTACGGGTCCTGGGAATAAGTTTGTGGCCGCTGCAAAGCGTGCAGTATTCGGGCAAGTTGGTATCGATATGATTGCTGGGCCATCAGAAGTGCTCGTGTATGCGGAAGGTGAAGCAGATGACTGTGCTGATTGGTTAGCGATGGATTTATTGTCGCAAGCGGAGCATGACCGTGTGGCTCAAGCTATCTTTGTGACAACCTGCCCTAAGCAGCTTGCAGCAGTGGCAATCGAGATTGAAAAAGCGTTAAATAATCTGCCAAAAGCCGATATTGCCCGAGACTCTCTAAAACATCGTGGCGCACTAGTGTTAGTGAAAGACCGTAGTGAGGGCATGGCTGTTATCAATCGTGTGGCACCTGAGCATTTAGAGTTGTCTGTTAATGATCCAGATGCACTACTCAATGACATTCGTCATGCGGGTGCTATCTTTATGGGTCGTCATACACCTGAGGCTATTGGTGACTACTGTGCAGGTCCTAACCATGTGTTGCCAACATCAGGAACGGCAAGATTTTCTTCACCGCTTGGTGTCTACGACTTCCAGAAGAAATCATCTATTATTTACTGTAGTGAAAGTGGTAGTAAGCCGTTAGCTAAAACTGCTGATATATTAGCTCAACGAGAGGATTTAGATGCGCATGCGCGTTCTGCACGCTATCGGTATCAGTAGGGTTTTTAAAAGGTTAAGAGTGCATGAGCAATATCTATCAATAGTTAGCAATAATAGATAAATGTTCAGTTCAAAGCATCAAGAAAGCCAGCCGCTCGCTGGCTTTCTTTTTTATGTGGTTTAAATTAAGTCTGTCTTAGATAGTTAAGCTTATATAAGGCGCGACCTACATATAGAAACCATTACCATGCCATATGCTCTGTTTAGATGGAATTTTTTTTCATATGCTTTGTTATTGTTGACTTGGCATTTGACTTCTTTCATGCAAATCCATAGAAAACGATATTATTTCTCGGTAAATGTATCAGTGTTATCAAGCTTAGAGCCACACTTATTCAAAATGATTTTGTTATCTATTGTTAAATACCAGTCGATGCTATGTATAATGCAGCACTAGCATAGCTTTCACTTAGTATGGCTTTCACTCATATGCCTTTAATAAGAAGATTACATTATGTCAAACAAGCGTCCTTTATATATTCCCGTTGCTGGCCCTGCTCTTTTAGAAACTCCTTTACTGAATAAAGGGAGTGCTTTTTCATCAGAAGAACGTAGTAGCTTTAATTTAACTGGATTATTACCTCATAATATTGAAACGATTGAGGAGCAATCATTACGTGCTTATCATCAACTGAGCTCATTCACTGACGCTATGGATAAGCATATTTACTTGCGTAATATACAAGATACCAATGAAACCTTATTTCATCATCTCATTGAGCAGCATATCGAGGAAGTCATGCCGCTCATTTATACCCCAACCGTTGGTCAGGCGTGTGAAAAATTCTCGCAAATTTATCGTCGTAAACGTGGTTTGTTTATCTCATATCCTGAGCGTCACAAAATCGATGATATGCTACAAAACGCCACCAAACAAAATGTCAAAGTGATCGTTGTTACTGACGGTGAACGTATATTGGGCCTAGGGGATCAGGGTATTGGCGGTATGGGCATTCCAATCGGTAAGTTGTCTTTATACACGGCTTGTGGTGGTATTAGCCCAGCTTACTGTCTACCTATTTTGCTGGATGTCGGTACCAATAACCAACAGTTGCTTGACGATCCTATGTATATGGGCTGGAGAAATCCGCGCATTTCTGGCGATGAATATAATGAATTTGTGGACTTATTTATTCAAGCCGTTAAGCGCCGTTGGCCAGAAGTGTTATTGCAATTTGAAGATTTTGCTCAGGAAAACGCGACCCCATTATTGAATAAATATCGTGATCAGCTATGCTGCTTTAATGATGATATTCAAGGGACTGCTGCGGTATCAGTTGGTACTTTGATTGCAGCGTGTCTAAATAAAGGTCAAAAACTTAGCCAACAGAATATCGCATTTTTAGGCGCAGGATCTGCTGGTTGTGGTATTGCTGAGCATATTATTCGCCAAATGCAGCGTGAAGGATTGACTGAAGAGCAAGCTCGTAGTCAAGTATTTATGGTTGATCGCTATGGTTTATTGACAGATGGTATGACAGAGCTACAAAAATTCCAAGAACCGTTAGTACAAAAAGAATCAGCTGTTGCAAGCTGGGATAAAAGTAAGAAACTCGGCTTAGCGCAAGTGGTTAAACAAGCAAAAATCACCGTATTATTCGGTGTTAGCGGACAAAAAGGTCTGTTCACCCAAGAGGTAATCGAATCGCTATGTGCTAATACTGAACACCCAATTGTACTACCACTTTCAAATCCAACTTCTCGTGTTGAAGCGACGCCGCAAGAAGTCATGAATTGGAGTAAAGGTAAGGCAATTGTTGCAACGGGTAGTCCGTTTCCTCATACCACTTATAACGGTCAGTCTTTTGAGGTTTCTCAGTGTAATAACAGCTATATTTTCCCCGGTATTGGTCTAGGTGTTTTGGCAGCACGTGCGACAGGTATCAGCGATAATATGCTAACGGCGGCAAGCCAAGCCCTTGCAGATATATCTATGGAATACGAAAAAGCACCTGGTGCGATCCTACCTCCGATTAGAGTTATTAGAGAGATCAGTGAAAAAATAGCGTATGCAGTGGCATTGCAGGCGGCTCAAGATAAGCTGGCACTACCTATCACATCGGAGAACTTACAACGCCGGTTAAAAGCGAATTTTTGGTTACCTGAATACCGTAACTATCGTCGTACTTCTTTCTAGTGTTATAAATTAGATATAACAAACCCTAATATCAGGCATATTATCTAAGTACAATACTGAATAAAAAAGGGAGTTGATGAGCCTGTTATGCCGGAGAAGGTAGCTGGCTTTGCAAAACAATTCTTGTCAGTAGCCTGATGTTAATAGCAAAAAACCACCTTAATAGGTGGTTTTTTTTGCTGATTTTTTTCAGGATTGGTGAGTCTGGCTTTCAGAAAACCCTCTTGCAAAGCAAAAATTGCAATTTAATATTATTAAAAAATCATGTGCGCACATAATGCAATAATCGGTAATGAGATGATGGTTCTTAATAGAAAGATTATCAATAACTGAAAAAAGCTCACTGGAATTTTGGTTCCTAGAATCAATCCACCCACTTCCGACATATAGATCAATTGAGAGACTGACAAGCAAGCGATGACAAACCGAGTTAACTCTGATTCTATTGAAGATCCGATAATCGCAGGCAAAAACATATCGGCAAAACCTACCATAATGGTTTTTGACATTTCTGCTGCAAAAGGTATATTTAATAACTCTAAGAACGGGATAAACGGCATACCTAAATAATCAAATACAGGGGTTTCTTCTGCAACGATTAAGCCCATCGTCCCGATTGCCATAACGACGGGTAATATTCCGATCCACATATCTAAAATATTCTTTAACCCATCATTTAAGAAAGTAGAAAAGCTTGGACTCTTTTCTGCTTTGTGAACCGCTTTATGTAAGCTGTGGGTAAATAACGTTTTCCCTTCAGGGATGGTTTCATGATCTCTATCACTATTTTCTACTACATACGTATCTTCAATTCTAGATAAAGGTAATAGTCTTGGTACGATTAAAGCACAAACAATCCCGCATAAAGCAACCACCCCAATCATATTAAGAAAATAGCTTTCTAGTTTAACTTGAGAGATGACAACCAAACAGAATGTAATCGAGACTGCTGAAAAGCTTGTCGCAATAACGGCTGCTTCTTTTTTGGTATAAAATCCGCCTTCCAATTGTTTATCAGTTAATAATACGCCAATAGTGCCATCACCCAACCATGATGTCAGACAATCTACAGAGGACCTACCGGGCAAACCAAATAAAGGTCTCATCACTTTACTTAATAAAACACCAAAGAACTCTAATAAGCCAAAATCAAGCAGTAGTGGTAGCAATAATCCAGCTAAGAAAAACACGATAAAAAGTATTGGCATTAACTCATATAATATCAATCCCCCGATACTATCTGAATATATTGCCTCAAACCCAAATTTAAAATAAGTAACGACAACAAAAAATGCACCAAGCATTCTAATAATAAGCCAAGGTGTTGTGACGTTCAGTAAGTTGTTTAAAAATGCATTGTTTAGAATCAATGAAGGCTTCATGACCTTAGTATATAGCGTACAGCACAGTGTAATCATAATAGAGATTACAACAAACAGTGGCAAAAGGCTGCCCATATAACCCTGTATATAATCCTTTAACACAGAGATAGGAATGGTAAATCCTTCTGCATATGACACAAATTTACCATCTACATAGGGAATTGGAAATACGAATAGCAACAGACCTATTATAGAGGGTATAAAGAATTTTAAAAACTGTCTGATACTAATATTGCTAACATCTTGACTTGAAGAACTAGATTTAATAATGTCCATATTATTGTTACTCGCAGTCCATTTTATAACTAACCTAAAAAATATTTTCAATAAATATATTTAGGCTAGATGCTTTAACTCATTTTAAATATTTAATATTAGTAATTCTTTAAAAGAGACTGCGTCACTTTTTCTAAAATTTTAAATATTCTAGTTGAGTCATCTTTTGAATTGTTGTACAAAGGATTGATTTCTGCCATCTCCCAACAGCATACTTTCTTATTCTTGATTAACTCTATGTTAAGTTGCATTGCTTGTTCGTATGACAGACCATTCATTGCAGGCGTACCGGTTCCTGGTACATACAAAGGGTCAACGCTATCAACATCAAATGAGACATAAATATGATCACAATATTCTAGCTTCTTAAAGATTTCCTCTACTGTGGAACTGATACCTTTTTGAGTTATCTCAGCAACGCTATATAAAGGGATTTTATGTCTTCTAATTAAATCCATCTCTTCTTCTTGATAATCTCTGACAGCACAAAAGACCACATTTTCTGGTTTGATTGAGGGTTCATCAGATGCCATAAATTTCAATTTTTCCCAATACTCTTTTTCTTTTTCAGAGAGCTCATTGCGCTGGCATTCTAGATTGTCAATGGCACACGCCATGGCCAAAGGCATGCCATGCATATTGCCTGATCCACTGGTATAGGGTGAATGAAAATCAGCATGTGCATCTATATAGACCACACCAATTTCAGCATCAGGATGCGCCATTTTTAGGCCATGCATCGTTCCTGCACAGCTAGAATGATCTCCAGCTAAGACAATGGGGAATTTATTCTCATTTCTTATATCTTTTATTTTATGTGCTAACTTAGAGATAATCGGTTCAATCACATCAGCGTATTTTGCATGCGCAAATTGTGATTCCCCCTCACTGTTGCTATCATCCTCAATACTATCGAATTGCAATTTTTCAAAATAATCTGCATTGAGTTCTTTTGATGACGCTTTTAATGCATCAATGCCTAGAGAAGCCCCTTTTTTATAGCCTGCAATATCTGAATAAACTTCTACTATTCTTATGTTTTTCATCATATCAGTCATGATTTTGTCTCTATTAGATAAAATAATTTTTACATCATTTAAATTAAATTCATTTTTATATAGTAAAGCTCTTGAAAATTAGCAGGTACATTTAAAAAATAAACATATCCATAACTGTTCAAGAGCCATACTAAATATAGAAAAAACTTAAAAAATAATGTTAGTTTTAAACACTACACAAAATGAGAGATACTTATCGTTTTGTAGTATCAATTACTTACGACATAGCCACAGGTTCGGCTTCATTCGTCACTAGGCTATGATCTTTGCTATGGTCCTTCACTACCGAATATAAGTTTTTAGGGTCAGCTTGCTGAGGTATCAGATCTAAAATCTCATACCCGCCCTGCTTTTTGATCAAGTCGCGTAAAAAGACCAATGCCGTAAAGTCTTCTGATGCAAAACCAACGCCATCAAATACGATGAGATCATCCGCTGAGGTTCGAGCCTGCACTTCACCTTTCAGGATGCGATGAAACTCAGTAACAGGGAAGTCGCTTGATAGATTTTGAATCTCTCCCTCAACGCGTGTCTGAGGCTCAAACTCTACAATCACATGATCTGCTCGCATCAATATATTGCTATCCAGTTCTGTTTTACCAGGACAATCACCGCCTATCGCATTGATATAAACACCTTTTGTGATTATATCGTCCCGTAAAATAGTGGCATTGGTTTTGTCAGCCGTACAGGTGGTAATGATCTCTGCACCTAAAACAGCTTCTTCTAACGTGCGACAAACAATGATTTTCAAACCTGAGTCTGCAAGATTATCAGCCGTTTTCTGTGATGCCGCTGGATCAATATCATACAAACGAACTTCTGAGATACCCATGATGGCTTTCATACCCAAGGCTTGAAACTCAGACTGAGCACCGTTTCCTATTAGCGCCAGTTTTGTAACGCCTTTTGGCGCACAATGTTTGGCCAACATAGCTGATGTGGCAGCCGTACGTAATGCCGTCAGGATACACATCTCTGTCAGTAAAATAGGATAGCCATTTTCGACATCAGACAAGATACCCATCGCCGCTACGGTCTGTAGATTTCGTGTGGTATTAATCGGATGACCATTGACATATTTGCAAGCAAACATCTCTCCATCGCTGACTGGCATCAACTCGATGACACCGTCTTTTGAATGCGAAGCAAAGCGAGAAGATTTTTCAAATTGATCCCAACGAAGATAATCTTGCTCTAAAGCATCCACTAGATCTGTAATGCATTGCTCAACGCCATAATCATGAATCATTTTAGCCATCGCTTGTACACTAACGAATGGCACGCCTTCCTTGGGTGATACGATAAATTTAGACATTAATGCTGTTCCTTTTCATGAATATTGTTTGTTGAACCGACAATTAATATGCTACCAATTATAATTGTCAGTTAAAATGTCAATAACTTACTAAATATGGACGTATTTTTGACATATTGTTAAGTGTTACTTAGCATAATGTCAAAATTCAATGAAGGAAGCATTTTTATGGCGTATTACACTTATGACTCTTTAGATAGCGAACTGATATCTGAACTGCGACAAGATGGTCGAGCAACCATCTCAAACCTTGCCAAAAAACTCAAAGTCTCTCGTGCCACTGTCCAAAACAGATTGGACAGACTGATGCATAACGGCGCTATTTTAGGATTTACGATTCGAGTGCATGAAGCACTAGATAAAGAAACCGTCAAAGCGATGATGATGATTGAAGTGACCGGAAAATCTACGTCACAAGTGATTAGGAAGTTACGAGGTATACCGCAACTGATTAAGCTACATACGACCAATGGGGCGTGGGATTTGGTTGGAGAGATACACACGACGAGCTTAAGAGAATTTGATGAAGTACTGCGTGAAGTCAGAGAGATTGACGGCATTCTTAATAGCGAAACAAGTGTTCTGCTTTCGAGTTTGTAAGGTAATTATATTCAGAAAAATATATTCAGCACTATTTAGAAAAATACGTTCAGCACTGTCGAAGAGGCCAAGCCAGAGACATGTGCGTAAATATAATGACATGCTAAAAGAGCATTTCCATCTATTTTTAAAGGAATGTGAATGGCGTTTTAACGACAGTAATCCAAAACGTCAATTACATCAGCCAAAACGGTGGGTTAAAAAGGAACTGAACAGTTTATCTAGGATAGTCCATAGATAAATAGCCCCTAGATAAATTGTTATCTGACATGAGCTGTATCGATTTTATATTTTTATGAATTCTAGACAATAAAAAACCCTCACAAGTCAATGACTGTAAGGGTTTGAATTTGGTGGGCCCAGTAGGACTTGAACCTACGACCAAAGGATTATGAGTCCTCTGCTCTAACCAACTGAGCTATGGGCCCTAACGCTAGACGGACAATGATACCTGATTTTTTGAATTTTTCAAGCAAAAAATAGGCCATTATCAAGATATTTTTCATGAAGTGCCATTTTCTATTAAACTTGACCACCAGCTAGGGTTAGACTGCGACCACCATCAACAGTAATAATCTCACCAGTGAGGTAATGAGCCTGCACAAGATATAGCACGCTATGGGCAATTTCATCAGGTCGACCTATGCGCTGCATAGGGATTGAGCCGATGATACTTCGTTGCTGATCATGATCCAATGCTTGGTCGCTATTAGCGTCAGGTAAGATATTGACGCCAGGTGCGACGCCATTGACCCGTACCTCTGGTGCCATCTCAAGTGCTAAAGACTGTACCATCATACGATGAGCCGCTTTTGCCATATTGTAGACAGTATAATTGCTAAACGGTTTATCATGCGCGTGAATATCCAGAAGGCTGATAATACAACCTTGCTGATTTTTAAGATAAGGAAATAGTGCTTGGCTCAATAATAAAGGCGCTTTGGCATTGGTCAAAAATAGCTCGTCCCACTGTGCGTGATTAATACTGCCAAGTGGGCTAGGGTAAAAGCGTGAAGCATTGTGTACCAATACATCGAGCTGGCCAAAGGTCTCTACAATATTTTTGACGAGTGTACTCAAAGCGTTGTTATCATCGACGACGGCTAAATCGGCGATGATAAGCGCTGCGCTATCCGCACGCAGACTATTCAGCTGTGTGGCCAATATTTGGGCTTCTGATTCACTATGATGACAATGAATAATGACTCGGTAGCCTTGGCTGTGAGCGGCTTTAATAATCGCTGCGCCAATACGCTTAGCACTTCCTGTGACGAGCATCACTGGCGCTTTGGCATTGATATTTTCTGATTGGAGGGCGTTGATGGTTTGATTCATAGTGAAGATACTATCTGCTCTCTAATGTTTTTTATGTGAGTTCTGTACTTGCAAGTGCTCAATTCTGGCTTGTCGCAATGCCGCACCAATAGCTGGGCCTTTGAGGTCTGGTGCTATATCTGTCATGCCGATAGCATGAAAGCTATTTAACGCTATCATCATCTGACGGTGTTGCGCTGCCAGTTGTAGGACATGACTGCATACGAGTAATTGCGAGAGTTTATCAGGCTCTTTATGAGCACCGCAAGTTTGTATGAGGTCGATTTTTTCAGCAGCACTAAGACTATTTATAGCACTTATTTTCTCTGCTTGTTGCACGAATAAGTTGGCAAATTGGGTATGTGCTTTTGGTACTTTAGCGATATTACCTATGTTATTAATTTCTTTTAGATTAGCTGCTGCGTTAGCGTTTTCATCTGTAGGCTCTGAGGTAAATAGAGATGGATTAAGGCTGCTCATTAGCAGTGCCCAACGCTGTGACAAATTAAGCTGCATTTGCCCTGCGAAATATAGCGCCGTCTGCACCGTTTCTCGTATATGAGCATTGTCCCAAGCATGATGCAAAGGCGCAAAATACTCTGTGAGTGCGCCGATTTCGAATAGCTGCTGCCAGTAGACTTGAGGCGATAGCTGCATAGTCGCACGGCTGGACTCTTGCCAAATGCGTTCGCTACTTAGATGACTGAGCTCTCCAGAGCCAACCAATTGGCGCATTAAGTTCAAGGTATCCTCTGCGATACTGAACCCTAAATCATAGTAACGACTATAGAAACGAGCCGTTCGCAGCACCCGTAGTGGGTCTTCACTGAATGCACCTGATACATGGCGCAAGGTCTTGCTTTTTATATCAGCCAGTCCACCATAATAGTCAATGACGTTACCATTGATAGGGGTGTCATCATTTAGACTGGTAACCTCTATCGCCATGGCATTGATTGTCAAATCACGACGTTGCAAATCGTCTTCTAAGCTCACATCAGGAGTGGCATGTACGCTGAAGCCTTGATAGCCTAATCCTTGCTTTCGTTCCGTACGTGCCAGTGCGTACTCTTCATGACTGCTAGGATGCAAAAACACAGGGAAATCAGCGCCTACTTGTTGAAACCCTGCATCGATCATCTCTGCAACGGTTGCACCAACGACCACAAAGTCTTTGTCTTTGATAGGACGCTTTAGGAGTCGATCGCGAACCGCTCCGCCCACAAGGTATATTTGCATAAAAGCCTCTGTTTATTTAGCAAAATGTCATTGTACTTATCATCGCTGTATTGATTAAAGCACCATCAGCTCAGTTTTTATTGATCAAAAAAAACAGCCAATGCTTTATAAGTCGCATTGACTGGTTTTAGTATAGCAGACGGGTTCTGTCAGTGGATGATAGAACCCGTCTTAATCATATTGCATATCATATATGACTATTTTTCGCTTTCTAAGTCTTGAGCTTCAGTCACTGTCAGTGCAGTCATGTTGACGATACCACGTGCAGTCGCTGATGGTGTCATGATGTGTACTGGCTTATTGGTACCTAATAAAATAGGGCCAATAGAAGCACTGCCAGTTGCTGTTTTGAGCAGGTTGAAGGCAATATTCGACGCATCAAGTGTTGGTAAGATGAGCAAGTTCGCTGCACCTTTTAACGGACTTGATGGCATATCGTTTAGACGAATATGCTCATTTAGAGCCGCATCACCTTGCATCTCGCCATCAAACTCAAAGTCTACATTCATATCTGTCAGTATCTGGTATACCTTACGCATTTTGACAGCGCTGGTACGGTTTGATGCACCAAAGTTAGAATGAGACACTAGCGCGACACGTGGTGTAATACCAAAACGACGTAATTGGTCAACTGCCAAGACAGTCATTTCAGCCAACTGTTCAGCCGTTGGATCTTCGTGGATATAGGTATCCGCGATGAAAATATTACGATCTTGCATGAGTACCGCATTCATAGCATAGAAATCGTTCATGCCTTCTTTTTTGCCAATGACGCTTTCAACGTATTTTAGATGCAACTGGTAATGGCCAAACGTACCGCATACCATGCCATCTGCCGCACCGTTTTCAACCAATAATGAGCCAATCAATGTGGTCTTGCGACGAACGTCACGGCGCGCAAGCTCAATACTGACACCGCGACGTTTGTTTTGCTCGTAGTAGCCCTGCCAGTAGTCTTTGTAGCGAGGATCATCATCAACGTTGACGATCGTAATGTTCTCGCCATCTTTTAGACGCAAGCCCAGTTTTTCGATATTGGCTGCAATGACTGAAGGACGACCAACCAAAATAGGCTTGGCCAGTTTCTCATCAACAACCACTTGCACAGCGAGCAAGATATTGTTGTCTTCACCTTCACAGTAAACAATACGTTTTGGATCAGATTTGGCACGAGCAAAGATTGGCTTCATCACGAATGCAGAGTTATAGACAAACTCAGACAGACGCTGACGATAGGCTTGCATGTCATCGATAGGTAGCGTGGCAACGCCTGAATCCATCGCAGCTTGAGCAACCGCAGAAGCAATTTCAATGATTAGATTTGGCTCTAGAGGTCCTGGAATTAAGTAATCGCGACCAAAGCTTTGCATTTTTTCGATGTTTCTAACGCTTGCAGTTGGCGTTGCTTCAACGTGTGCCATCGCAGCGATTGCTTTTACGCAAGCCACTTTCATCTCTTCGTTGACAGTGGTCGCACCAACATCTAGTGCACCACGGAAGATATACGGGAAGCATAGCGCGTTGTTTACTTGGTTTGGATAGTCTGAACGACCAGTTGCCATGATGACGTCTGGACGTACCGCATGTGCCAATTCTGGCATGATTTCAGGTGTTGGGTTGGCAAGTGCAAAGACGATAGGGTCTTTGGCCATACGGCGAACCATATCTTCAGACAATGTACCAGGCATAGATAAGCCCAAGAACATATCGACATCGTCCATGACTTCTTCGATAGTGGTCGCAGTCGTCTCACGTGCATAGCGCTGTTTGGTTTCGTCAAGATTTTCACGAATGGTGGTGATGATACCGCGTGAATCTGAAACAAAGATATTGTTTTTATTCACACCAAGTGCGCAAATGATGTCTAAACAAGAAATAGCAGCAGCACCGGCACCCGAACAAACCACTTTAATTTCTTCGATTTTTTTGCCAGTAATCAACAATGCGTTGAGCATCGCTGCAGCAACAATGATTGATGTACCATGTTGGTCATCATGGAATACCGGAATGTTCATGCGCTTACGCAATTCACGCTCAATTTTGAAACATTCTGGTGCTTTGATGTCTTCTAGGTTAATACCACCAAAAGTAGGCTCAAGAGAGGCGACTGCTTCGATGAATTTATCTGGATCGTTTTGTGCAATTTCGAGATCAAAAACATCGATACCTGCGAATTTTTTGAATAAAACGCCTTTACCTTCCATAACAGGTTTTGATGCCAATGGACCAATATTACCTAGACCCAGTACCGCAGTACCGTTAGTGATGACACCGACCAAGTTGCTACGAGCCGTATATTTAGCTGCTAGCGTCGGGTCTCTTTCAATTTCAAGACAAGGAACCGCTACACCAGGTGAGTAGGCAAGCGCTAAATCACGCTGGTTAGCCAGCTGCTTAATAGGCGTAACTGAGATTTTACCCGGGCGTGGGAATTCATGGTAATGCAAGGCAGCTTGTTCAAACTGCTCTTTTTCTGTCGTAAGGTGATCCGTATTCAAATGGGTATCGTCATTCATAATAATTGCCATGGTTGGAATAAATTGGAATAAAGTAAATGGAGATAAAAAATAACGTTTTACCCTCAAAAAATCATGGAATGATCATAATCTAAGGGTACATTGACATTAAAAACTAATGATTACAGACATAGTAACCAACGATTAAAGACAAGCTTAAAAATGTAATTTAGTAAAACCATCATTCTAGCACTATTGACAATTCACGCCTAGTCAACAGCCGTGAATTGTCGGAACAATATAATAAAATGATATTCATTATTTATCTCATTGATGATGCCAAAAAACAGAGCCAAATACCAACCTTAATCCCATAATGTTTCAAAATATTACAGAATGATAGACCATGTTAAGATGAGCAACTAATCGGCTCTTGCGGGGTATGAGGAAGAGGGGGTGCAATATCCAAATCGGTGGCGATATCTTGTACATGATAAGGCTTGGCCAATAACTCAAACACTCGATTGACTTCTTCAAACTGACCTTGCTCTGCCGCTGTGATGGCACGCTGCGCCATACTATTACGCAATATATAAACAGGATTATTGGTTGTCATCTCGTTGATGACTTGCTCAAGTGGCAGTTGCTGTATTTGAGCCACATAACGTGTCGACCACGCTTGCCATACTTGTGTTGCCTCATCGTTAAGCTCAGCAGTCATGGTCGCCAGTAGCTGCTGCTCATATGGATGAGCGCTTGGCGCGACTAATCCCAGTAGCGCGCGAAAGCTATTGGTATAATCGAGCAAGTTATCTTCTAATAACGTTAACCACTCAAAAGCCAACCTCAGACTGTCAGACTCGTGCGGCAACCCAAGTTTACGGCACAGTCCTTGCTGATAATGCTGCATAAAGGTTGCTTCATAAGGCGCTAAACAATCGGCTAATGCTTCGCGAGTGACGCCTTCTAAGCGCATAAAGTGTGGTAACCAAGCATTGAGATTCCAATGACCGATAGCAGGCTGATTTTGATAAGCGTATCGACCTGTGTGGTCAGAGTGGTTATTGATCCAAGCAGGGTTGAATCGTTCCATAAAGCCAAACGGCCCAAAGTCTAAGGTGCTACCCGTAATAGATAAGTTGTCTGTATTCATAACACCATGAGCAAAGCCAATCAATTGCCAGTCAGCGATCATCTGTGCGGTACGCTCAACCACAGCGGTCAAAAATGCCAATACAGGTTTTTCACTATCGCGGCACTCTGGATAATAAGTGTCAATCATATAATCGGTAAATTCAGCAAGTAAGTCAGGGGCAAAACTGGCGATCCATTCGATATGACCGAGTCGAATATGACTATCAGCCACACGCATCAATGCCGCACCAGCTTCTATGCGCTCACGGCGTACTCTCGTATCGGAGACCACAAATCCTAAAGCGTTAGAGGAGGGAATACCCAATTGCGTAAGCGCATGACCACATAAATATTCACGAATGGTACTGCGCAGTACAGCGCGTCCATCGCCCATTCGTGAGTAAGGCGTGAGACCAGCGCCTTTTAGATGCAAATCTTGCGGTTGATTATTACTATCGAGTACTTGCGCCATCAATAGGCCACGTCCATCACCCAATTGTCCTGCCCACTGTCCAAACTGGTGACCGGCATACGCCATAGCCAATGGTTGAAACTCAGCTGGCACGTATTGACCACCGAGTATTTCAACCCAGCGTACCATCAAGTCGTCATCTTCTGACCAGCCCAATTGCTGTGCAACTTGTGTGTTGAAATGACCCGCACGTGGATTGTCTAATGCCGTTGGCAGTTGCTCATGATAGAGGCGTGTGTCTAGGTTGACATAGGTGTTTTGATAACGCATATGAGCCGTTCCCATTTGAATTTAGAGTAAAGAGATTACTATAACATAGCCGTCATATGACATCGTGTCGCTCTGTCCATCTCTTGTAATACTAAAGAAAAAAATCCCCCTATCCATGACGGATAGAGGGAAGGAGAAGCTTTACAGTCATAAGGATAAACTAGCGCTTTGTTATAAGTAATTAAGCCGCTTTTTTGTTTAACCCAATAGAGCGAAACGCCGTTTTTAGATTGCTATTATGCTCAAGTATTTTTTGCTCAATCTTGGCATAGTCATGCTTTAGCTTATCATCAACTTCATGCAATCGATCAGCATATTCTGTCTTTTTCAACTCAATGGTTTGAGCTTTCAGTGCTTGCCATTCTTCGACAGTCTGTATAAATGCATCGTATTCAAACTTAATACGATCTTGGAAGCTCTTCATCGCATGAGGAAGGTCAAGACCAGTACTGGCTGCCGTATCAATCTGCTGTTGGGCTGCTTTAAACTGCATTTGCACTTCAGCATGCTTGATAGTGGTGTCATCAACAGTACGTAGCTCACTGGTTAAGCCCAGCTTTGATAGGCCAGCAATCAACCATTTAGTTGGATCATACTGCCACCATTTTACGCCATTACGATAATCGTATTGGAAGAAGTGATGGTAGTTATGATAACCCTCACCCCACGTAAAGATAGCTAAGAAGAAGTTATCACGAGCAGTATTGGTATCAGTATAAGGACGGCTACCAAACATATGACATAACGAGTTGATGAAGAAGGTAAAGTGGTGCGTCAGTACCAGACGTAGTAAGCCTACGATGACCAAAGTACCCCAAACATCACCCAATAACCAACCGATCGCGGCGACTGCACCGATGTTCAATGCCGCAACCCATAAACCGTAATATTTATGCTGAATTTGCAGCGTTCTATCTTTGGTTAGGTCAGGGATATTTTTATAGTCAAATTTACCACTAGGATAATTGCGTAGCATCCAGCCCATGTGGCTAAAGAAAAAGCCACGCTTTGCTGAGTACGGGTCTTCTAAGCGATCATCGACATGACGATGATGCGTACGGTGACCAGAAACCCAATCAAACGCTGAACCTTGTACGGCAAAGGTAGAACCTAGCAATAAAAAGTTTTTGACAATCGGGTGTGCTTTATAAGCACGATGCGACAATAGGCGATGATAACCAGCAGTAATACTGATACCTGTCCATACCATAAAGGCACCAAATACACCCCAAACTGGCGCGCTAACTTCATGAGTCAACAGATACCATGGCGTAATGATAGCAGCAGCAATAGGCGTGGCTACCAATATAGACGCTGGAATCCAATTGATTGGCGCTTTTGTAAACTCAAACTCACGCATATCGATGCTGCTATCTTCAGGAGCATCAATTTGAACGGCAGTGTCAGCATAGTTGCGCTTTGCAACTGGCTGCTCATTAAGCGAGTTACTCTCATCAAAACGCGTTTTAAAACGTGTGACTTGAGTGCTGGCAGCTTTTACAAGCGTATCACCAGATTTGATAGCGAAACGTAAGCCTTTCAGCGGTAAGCCAAGTGCTTTTTTTGCAATCATATAATATCCCTAACGGTATTAATTTAAGTCTCTATAGTACCTTAAAAACCTAACAAAGTGAACACTTATACACTATAAAAATATTGCTAAATAACAACAACTTGTATGGATTATGGAATGTATTGGTAGAAATAACCTGTGACTTATCAGGCATTAAGGAGAAGTGTAAGCAACACTAAAAATATGTAGGTTTTTTGGATGAACGAAATAAGAAATAGATTTATGAGTTTAGTAATAAATGGCTTGGAAAATCAGTAATAATGACATCGGTTTGCCATTTTATCAGCTGTTCAATCATATCCGTGTCATTGACCGTCCAAGCGCTTACGGGTAGGCCGTAACGGTGGCTACGTTCAATGACAGATTGGTTAATTAGAGGATAGTAAATACCTAACTGGCCACAGCCAAGTTGTAGCGCAGTATTGGTTGCGGTTGTCAGCGCTTTAGGTGTGTCAATTAACAGGCCGCGCGGTATATGCATTAATAGCTTGCTGCGTTGCAGTCGAGCATGCAATTCCATATCAAAACTGGTTAGTGCAATAGGGAGATTGGCAAATGGGCTATCGATTAAATTGTGTGTCAAAGCCCTCATTAATTTGGTGTAATCAGTGCGGCTATGGGTCTTAATCTCAAGCTCAATGTGCGTAAAGCTACTCAGCAAAGGCGCCATACTGACTAATGGGATGATTTGATGTTCAAACTGTCGTTGGCGTTGAATCTCTACCATACTTAACTGATCAATACGTGACTGCTGACGACACATCCGTGCCAAGTCATCATCGTGAAACACGACTAAATGACCATCAGCGCTCAGTTGCACATCAAACTCGACCCCTGTTAAACCATGAGCATTTAGACGTTGAGCATGCTGAAATCCCATAAAGGTGTTTTCTAATGCTTCGCCACGAGCGCCTCGATGACCGAGTAAGCGGGTGTTCTTTATATTTATCATTATTTATATGATCAGCTGTTTTTATGAGCAATCATATAGCCTCATATAAGCAGCGTCTAATAAAATTTGTAAAACAGACAATTGGTAGAATTTTTTCTCTTTTGTTTGCCAGTGATAATAATTTAAAAAAGGACTTACATTGAGTTCATGGGCATGTATTTGTTATGTTTTTGCAACCAAGTGTAGGTTTTACCCATTATGAAGGACGTTATTTGTATATCCATGGGCTACACTAATGACCATTTCATCCAAACACCGTATAATAATCTGGTTTTCAGACCTATGGCAGCTAGAGTTGCGGTTTGAACATCAATCACTGTCCTTCAGTGGCGGTACGAATTAGTAAATTGGGAGCAGAATCAATATGAGCGTAGCAAATAAGAGTTTAAGCAAGTGGCAGAAAGTCGCTGGAATCGGTATCGTATGTAGTTTGGCGCTTGCAGGCTGTGATCGCTCAGAGAAAGAAGACAGCACTGAGGCAGCAGAGCTCACAGAACAGGATTCGACCGCTACTGAAAACACATCAGCCGCTGCCGTTAGCTGTGATGATCCAATGGTACAAGATCGTCTTAAATCGGCTCTAAAAAATACGCTCAATCAGCAAGCGCAAACGCTGGCTGCCAACTACGCAAACGATGCTCAGATCAATCTTGCTAGCGGTGCTATCACGGATAAAATGAGCGGTATTGTGATTGATGTACAGAATACAGCGGTATTGCAACAAGCAAATGCAAATGGTATGACGACTTGTCAGGCAAGCGTTAGCATGACGCTACCAAGTGCAGATTTGTATCAGGCTAGTCAAGTACAAGCGGCCAATAATCAGCCAAGCTTGCAGTCACGTTTAGCACAAAACAACATTCGTATTAATAACAACATGCTCGTTGATGACGCTTTCACTTATGTCGTAGGCACTCAAGGTGGCCAGGTACGTACACGTATCGCCGGACAACCAGCATTAATGACCATCGTTGCTGATGTAATGGCAGGCTCTGTGTTCCAGTCAGCAGTGGAAAGCCAACGCGCCCAACGTGCTGCTACTCAGGAAAATAACAGTCAGCCAGCACAGATTCGTGAGCCTAGAGCAGTCACGCCTGTTGAGCCGACTCGTCCTGCTGAGCCTGCGACGCCGCCAACCATCAATAAGCCAGCAGAAAGTCAGCCTAGCCCAGCAGCGAACAATCAAACGGCGTCGTCTGAGCCTAAAACGCCAGCAAAACCAAAAGAAGTACCTAAAGATGAATCTATTGATATGATAATCATCGAAGACAGCACTGCTACTTACTAAGCTATTTACTAATTAGTCAGCTAGCCTAAATAAATGATTAGATGATAAGCACAAAGAAAAGCCCGCAGCGTTAACGTTGCGGGCTTTTCTTTATATTTTAATAATCACGTACCGCTATTTTTTCTCAGCGAAATCTTTTAATACCTGACTGTCCCATAGTACTTCAGAGACTTGCTTAGGATCGGTGCAAAAACGAGCAGCGACAAACAGCCAGTCAGACAAGCGATTGATAAAGCTTACTGCGGTGCGGCGAATGGCTTCTGGACGTTGTTGCTGTAATAGTACAGCTTGACGCTCAGCACGGCGACACACACTACGCGCGACATGTAATTGGCTAACCAATACGGAACCTGTCGGTAAGATAAAATCTTTTAGCGGTGGCAAGGTGGTATTCATGGCATCGATCTGTTGCTCTAACCATTCAATATGAGTGGCATTGACCCCTTCATATTCTGGCATGGCAAGTTCACCACCGATATTGAATAGTAAGTGCTGAATAATGATTAAGCCTTCAGAAAATTCCTTTGCGATAGATTGGCCTTTATTGCGTTGTAACTGGGCGCGCACCAGACCAATGTGTGAGTTAAGCTCGTCAATATCACCCATGACGTTGAATATGTCGTCAGCTTTACTGAGACGGCTACCATCTGCCATACCTGTGCTGCCGTCATCTCCAGTACGTGTGTATATTTTACTCAAGCGATTGCCCATATCTAAATCCTTAATCATTTTTGTGATGGAATAGTGTTAGTTGCGCGCTCATTGTAGTATTTTATGGCTGTTTTCGCTAAGATAATGGGTTAAGTTTTATATCACGGTCGTTATATTTATGACGACAGTAGTTTATATTGCTTGTTAATCAAAAGCAGGCAATGTTTTTACTTTTTATTTAGGGCATGTTGAACATTCAACCATGGCACTGACAGAGACTATTTTTTAGACAGTTCGACGTTAAAAATAGTAAGTTTAGTTATTCTAAGCGTCTATTTTTAACTATGAAATGGCAAAAAAGAGTCATGTCTCTTCGAGCTGATGCTAAAACGGCTCCATACTGTGTTATAAATCTTGTTAAGGCACGAGCATTACCGTCGTTTTATGCCTTGTCTGGAACCGTTTTATTAATCAGCAGTGCCTATTTGTGAATATTCAACACGCCCTAATCAATTTTATTTATATTAAAAGGCTTTTTTACTATGACCACACCACTTGCCGATGCGATGTCTCAGCTTGCGATTTATGACTCATTGACTGGCGGAAAACGCCAGTTCGTACCACTCAAAGCAGGGCAAGTAGGCATGTATGTGTGCGGTATGACCGTTTATGATTATTGTCACATTGGTCATGCGCGGGTGATGGTTGGCTTTGATATGGCTGTCCGCTGGCTAGCACAGTTGGGTTATAACGTTAATTATGTGCGTAACATTACAGATATCGATGACAAAATTATCGCGCGTGCGAGCGAAAATGGTGAAGAAATTGGCACGTTGACGCAGCGTTTTATCGAAGCCATGCATGAAGATGCGACTGCGCTTGGTTGCCAGATGCCAGATGCTGAACCGCGTGCGACGGATCATATCGATGAGATGCAGCAAATGATCGAGACGTTGGTCACAGGCAACTATGCCTATGCGGGCGACAATGGTGATGTTTACTATGCCGTCGATAATTTTGCAGACTATGGCAAACTGTCTAAGCGTAATCTCGACGATATGCAGGCAGGCTCGCGAGTTGATGTCGAAAATGACAAGCGCAATCCATTTGATTTTGTACTATGGAAATCCGCAAAGCCTAATGAGCCGCAGTGGGCGTCACCATGGGGACAAGGACGACCAGGCTGGCATATTGAATGCTCTGCGATGTCGACTAAATGCCTAGGTAGCACCTTTGATATTCATGGCGGTGGTCACGACTTACAGTTCCCGCATCACGAAAACGAAATCGCTCAGTCTGAAGCTGCGACTGGCTGCGAGTATGCACGCAACTGGATGCATGTTGGATTTATTAACGTCGATGGCGAAAAAATGTCCAAATCATTGGGCAACTTTTTTACCATTCGTGATGTGATGGCAAAATACCTTCCGGAAACAGTGCGGTTTTTCTTATTATCAAGTCATTATCGCAGCCAAGTCAATTTCTCAGATAGTGCCTTAGATGAGGCACATAATAGCCTAAGCAGGCTCTATAACGTTCTAAAATTGGCAGAACAGTTAAAGGGTGAGACGCTCATAATTGATGAAGCGTTGACTACTGAAGCCTACAGCAGCGCCGCTGGACAAGATTTTATCAAAGCGATGAATGATGATTTTAATAGCTCAACCGCAATCAGTGTCTTGTTTGGGCTGGCACGTGACATCACCAAAGCCATTAAAGCTGAAGAGATAGACACCGCATGGCAGTCAGCTCAGCAATTAAAGGCATTGGCGCAAGTGCTTAATATCTTGCAGCAGCCAGTACAGCAATTTTTACAAGCTGTGATTGGTGAACAGGCAGATGATGGTTTAACGGATACGGCTATCGATGGTTTAATTATTGAACGTGCAGAGTCTAAAGCCAACAAAAAATTTGCCCGTGCTGATGAGATACGTGAACAGTTAAAAAACGCTGGTATTGAGCTCGAAGACAGCCGTGCTGGTACGACATGGCGTCGCGCTTGAGGTAATTCTGTTACAGAATACCCATACAGATAGTCATAAACTAAGTCAGCTTTACGCTGGCTTTTTTTGTAGACTTAATAAAATATAAGAATCATCTTCATGAAGGACAGCCTTTGTATGCGACTCACACATAAATTACTGGCCGTTAATCTATGAATACCCTCAAAAATCGAGCTGCTAGTAGCCATAGTATAGCCACTGATGTGTTTGCCAATGTCGATGCCAGTATGGATGGTAATGAACATCCTATCACCATGTCTGACCTGTCGTTTTATAACCTGTGGTCATTGCTACTCGCTTTTTTTATTCTTGTGATTAGCGCTGTTTGCCTACCTGTTAAGGCAGCAATTAATGACAATGGGCAGGCTGCAAGCGAACAAGGCGCAAGTAAGCAAGATAGCGCCCAGTCATCTAGCACACCTGACAATTTTGCTGAATATGCTGCTCAAAAAGTCAGTGACATGAGAGAGGATAGTATTGGTCTCTCTGGTGTAGTAGAAGAGATATTTGATCCTACTGAGCGTAGCGCCGTCGAGCAGGCAGGTAGATTGCAAGGGGACTCAGCACTGACAGGAGAGTATAGTGAGAGCTACTACATACTCGATAAGCTCAATGCCGGACTGCCACCATTGTCTGAGCCGCCCAATTTAGAAACGCCGCTTGCAGCCTTAGAGTTTTTTCAATCAGCAGTAATGAAGCAGCAATATGACTTGGCCGCTTATGCACTAAATATGAACCTGATTGATGAGAAAAGCCAACGTGGCCGTGCGCTTGATCTGACAAAGCGACTGGATTTTTTATTATCTGAAAAAGAGCTGTATGTATTCGACGACATGCCAGATCGCCCCGACGGTCTGATTGAGCCACCACTTGGTAATGCTAGCAGTGTCATGGGCATTGCTAGACGCTCTCTTCAGCTTGGATACATTGATTATCGAGAGCGCCGTGTTCCTATCTATTTGCAGCGAGTGCGAGTAGGTGAAGGAGCCCCTGTTTGGGTATTTTCTGCGCAGACCGTTGGCAATATTGATAATCTCTATGAGCAATATCATCCTGCTGAGTTTGAACGTTATTTACCCACTTGGTTAAAAATAAAGATATTCGGGATTGCGCTATGGGAGTTTTCAGCGCTCATACTGTTTTTCTTATTAACCATGGGTGTGGGCTGGCTACTCAGTAAAGGCACTGAAAAAATTATCAATCATTATATCGATGATGAAAAGTACAGCATGTATGTTGGTAGCACCAATGGCGTAGCAGATTTGGTTAGTAAGCTGACGGTACCTTTGACTTTTACGATCAGTTTTTCGCTTGTTTTCACCTTAGTTTCTGGCGGTTTTCCTTACTTGGATGCAGTTGCTTCATCCACTCGTCCCCTTATTTGGATTGGACTGGTATTCAGTACCATGTGGTTAGGTATTCGCATCATTAACTTCTTTGCCAACCGTTATCAAGACATGCAGATTGAGAATTTGGCTGAAGAGCATTTCGATAAGGAGCGTCGCCGCCGTACTTATGTCTCGATATTCCGCCGTGTCTTTATCTTTGTTATGATTTTGGGGAGCTTTTGGATAGGACTTAGTGAGTTTGCCAATATGGAAGGCCTTGGTAAGACCTTATTGACTTCAGCAGGCATCGCAGGTGTGGTCATTGGTATCGCCGCCCAGCCAATATTGGGTAATATTATCGCAGGGGTACAAGTGGCAGTAACTCAGCCAGTACGGATTGGCGATAGTGTGATAATGGATGGCAATTTTAGCACCGTTGAAGACTTGCGTTACACTTATGCGGTACTAAAAACATGGGATGAGCGTCGATTAATTGTGCCAATGCGTGAATTGATCACTGATAGGGTGGAGAACTGGTCACATACAGAAGTACATCAGACCTGTCCTGTTTTCTTATATATTGATTATGGTGCAGATATTGACGCTATTCGTCAGCAGTTTATCTCGATGGTCAAAGACAACAAGCTTTGGGATAACAAAACGGAGCCTGAAATATTTGTCGTGGAGGTGACAGAAAACACCATTCAACTGCGCGGTGCTGTTTCAGCGGTAGGTCCTATAGAAGCATGGACGTTAGCCTGTGAGATACGTGAGCAGATGCTAGGTTACTTGTATAAGCAGCAAAATAAGTATCTACCGACAGAGCGTTTTACTTTAACAGAAAGCCAATCTAGTCAATCCTCTGTAAAAGAGTGACCACGTTAACCTTGTTTGAAGTATCACATATATATCTTCACTGGGTTTCCTTGATTCTCTTTTGAACTAAATCAATTATAGTTACAAAAGAGAGCTATAAGCCGTAAAAGAAAGTTATTGGTATCAAAATAGAGCCACTAACCATGCAAAGCATGACCGTCATCGACATAGACTTACTTGTGTAAAACAAACTGACAAATATAGCATGCGATTTGTCTCATTATTTGTTATAATATGGCGTTATTTTTAAGGGATAAATAAGTGGTTAAGCGTAAGACTGCACTATATTTGTGCAAACTTATGATCCGTCAATCACTTGCAGTTTTCGAGCGTTTTGTTTCGCTGGTTTATTGCTAAAATCCCACCCATCAAAATAACCACCACTAGGGGTCTGTATGTTGCGAATTGTCGATGAAGCCTTAACCTTTGATGACGTTTTATTGTTGCCAGCCTATTCTGAAGTCTTGCCAAAAACTGCCGATCTTTCTACCCGTTTGACCAAAAACATTACGCTAAATCTACCGCTAATCTCTGCGGCTATGGATACGGTCACTGAGTCTGAAATGGCCATCACTATGGCACAGCTTGGTGGCATGGGTATCTTGCACAAGAGCATGGATATCGCCAAGCAAGCCACACAAGTACGCCGCGTCAAAAAGTTTGAAGCGGGTACAGTCGTTGATCCTATCACTGTGCATCCAGAGATGACCATCGGTGAATTACTACGCTTGACTCAAGACAATAATATCTCAGGTGTACCTGTCGTAGAGAAAGGTACGGATAAAGTTGTTGGTATTGTCACGCATCGTGACTGGCGTTTTGAAACAAATCTGTCACTGCCAGTTAGCCAAATCATGACACCAAAAGGTCAGCTAGTCACGGTACATGAAGGTGAGAGCAACGAAAATATCAAACGTTTGCTACATGAACACCGTATCGAAAAAGTGATCGTTATTGATGATGATTTCCGCCTAAAAGGTCTTATCACCGTTAATGATTTTGCAAAAGCTGAAAACAATCCAAATGCTTGTAAAGATGAGCAAGGCCGTCTTCGTGTTGGCGCTGCTGTTGGTACTGGTGCAGATACTCAAGCGCGTGTTGAAGCATTGGTTGCAGCAGACGTCGATATTATCGTTGTTGATACCGCACATGGTCACTCAAAAGGCGTGATTGATAAAGTTGCTTGGATCAAAAAGCACTATCCAAATGTACAAGTCATCGGTGGCAATATTGCAACAGGCGATGCAGCACTTGCGTTACGTGACGCAGGCGCCGATGCCGTGAAAGTAGGTATTGGCCCTGGTTCTATCTGTACCACGCGTATCATTGCAGGTATTGGTGTGCCACAAATCTCAGCGATTGATAACGTCGCTAGTGCATTAAAAGACAGCATTCCATTGATTGCTGATGGTGGTATTCGCTATTCAGGTGATATGGCCAAAGCCATCGCCGCTGGTGCCTCGTGTATCATGGTAGGCTCGTTGATGGCTGGTACAGAAGAAGCGCCAGGTGAAGTTGAACTGTTCCAAGGTCGCTACTACAAAGCCTACCGCGGTATGGGTAGTCTTGGGGCGATGTCAGGGTCAAATGGCTCATCAGACCGTTACTTCCAAGATGCTAAAGATGGTGTGGAAAAACTGGTACCAGAAGGTATCGAAGGCCGTGTTCCTTATAAAGGTCCAGTCGCTGGTATCGTTAATCAGTTGGTTGGCGGTTTGCGCTCATCAATGGGTTACACGGGCTCTGCAACTATCGAAGATATGCGTACCAATCCACAGTTCATTAAAGTGACGTCGGCAGGTATGAAAGAATCGCACGTTCATGATGTTCAAATCACTAAAGAAGCACCAAACTATCGAGTAAGTTAGAAGGTTTTTGACAGTTTTGTGTTACGTTAGCGAAAGCTGGTTTGCAGAGCTGCCTTGACTTTGAGATTGAAACAGCCAACAATACCTTGTTATTGTTGGCTGTTTTTTTTGTAAAATACATAAACAGATTATTATAATAGTATTATCGCCTGCGTATACGTTGGGCCTTTAATTTTTAGACTTGGAGAGCATATATAATGAGCTACTTTGGCACCGATGGTATCCGTGGAAAGTTTGGTGAGTTGCCGATTACGCCTGATTTTATTTTGAAGTTAGGCTATGTCACTGGTCAGGTATTGATAGAGAACAATGACAATCCTGCGCGTAGACCTAGTGTGGTCATCGGTAAAGATACTCGTCTTTCAGGCTACGTTATCGAAGGGGCGTTGCAAGCAGGATTTAACGCCGCTGGTGTCGATGTTCATATGCTTGGCCCATTACCAACGCCTGCCATTGCTCATTTAACTCGTAGTTTTAACGCTGATGCGGGCGTAGTGATTTCTGCATCACACAATCCTTATTATGATAACGGTATCAAACTGTTTTCAGGGGATGGCAAAAAGCTGACTGATGAGATGCAAAATGCTATTAACGATAAGCTAAAAATTATTATGAGTATCGGTGGCAATGTTAGTGATAATAACAATGATTTGGTCATGCCTATTCTTGATCCAGCACAGTTGGGTAAAAATAATCGAATCAACGATGCCAAAGGTCGCTATATCGAATTCTGTAAAGGCAGCTTTCCTTATCAGTATGATTTGAGCCATCTGACAGTTGTCGTAGATTGTGCCAATGGTGCAGGCTACAGTGTGGCACCAAGAGTTATGCGTGAATTGGGCGCTAACGTGATTGCCATCAACAATACACCAGACGGACTCAACATCAATGCTGATTGTGGTTCTACTCATCCTGAGGGCTTACAAAAAGCAGTAGTTGAGCACGAGGCAGATGTTGGTATCGCATTAGACGGTGATGGTGATCGTATTGTGATGGTCGATGAGGCTGGTAATCTGGTCGACGGTGATGGCATCTTATATGTGCTTGCTACCCAAGGTCAGTCCAAGGCTAAAGGCGTGGTTGGTACACTCATGAGTAACATGGGCTTAGAGCTAGCACTAAAAGCAGATGGCATTGCATTTACGCGTGCCAAAGTGGGCGATCGCTACGTGATGCATGAGCTTGAAGCGAATGGTTGGATATTGGGTGGTGAGCCATCTGGCCACATTTTATGCTTAGATAAGAGCCGTACTGGCGATGCTATCATTGCAGGCTTACAAGTACTGGCTGTGATGCAAGCACGTGGGCGCGCGCTCAGTGATCTCGTCGAGGGGTTTGAAGTGTTGCCACAAAAACTGGTCAACGTGCGTCTGTCGCAAATGCAAGATCCGTTTGAGCATGAGGAGTTGGTTACCGCTTTTGAGAAAGCGCAGGCTACTTTAGAAGGTAGAGGCCGTCTACTGATTCGTCAGTCAGGAACTGAGCCTATGATTCGAGTGATGGTCGAATCAGATGATGAAATAGAATGTGATGTGCTCGCAAATGACTTGGCTGATCATATCAAAGCCGTATTGGGCTAAGATCAGTTCATATAATAAGGCAACAATATTAAAATAAGGAATGACCATGAGTATGGATTTTACCGATCAACGTCTGTCATATGAAAAGGGCGCGCTTGATCAACAGTCAGTACCTACATCACCATTTGAGTTGTTAAATACTTGGATGAATGAAGCGATAGAGCAGAAAGTGCAAGAGCCGTATGCGATGAGTTTGGCTACTTGCGGTGCTGATAATAAACCTAGTGTACGTATCGTGCTCATGCGTGAAATTACAGATACTGGTATTGTCTTTTATACCAATTACGAAAGTGCTAAGGGACAAGATATTGCCGAGAATCCTAATGCTGAGGTGCTGTTTTTTTGGCATGAGCTTGAGCGTCAAATCCGTATCAGTGGCAGCATTGCTAAGATAGATGCTCAAAAATCTGCAGCATATTTCCAAAAGCGTCCACACGATAGTCAGGTGGGTGCATGGGTTAGCCAGCCACAGAGTGGTGAAGTTGCTGATCGTGCCGTTATGGAGCAAACGTTTGAGCAGCTACAAGCAGATTATCCAGAAGACACTCAAGTGCCAACGCCAGTCTTTTGGGGTGGCTATGAGATTACGGTCAATGAGATTGAGTTTTGGCAAGGTCGCGCCAATCGTATGCATGACCGCATTGTATATACTCAAGAAAATGGCGATAGTTGGAATACCAAACGCTTATTACCATAAGTAATTTGACGATAATAAAAAGCCCCGCTAGCAGTTGTTATAAACAATTTGCTAGCGGGGCTTTTTCGCACTTATAGTAAGTGTCGAATAGTAAATGCGGGAATTTATTTTGCTTCAGTATCCACGTCGACAGAAACTGACATACCAGGTCGCAGTTTGGCCAGTTCCGGTTGGTTTTCATCTAAATCGATACGTACCGGAATCCGCTGAGCAATTTTAATATAGTTGCCAGTAGTCGGGTTTGCTGCTGATGAACTAAACTCACTGCCCGTTGCTGGCGAGATATTATTGATACGTCCATAAAACTTAGCACCACCCAGTGCATCC
This sequence comes from Psychrobacter sp. SZ93C1, assembly GCF_015864635.1. Lineage (NCBI taxonomy): Bacteria > Pseudomonadati > Pseudomonadota > Gammaproteobacteria > Moraxellales > Moraxellaceae > Psychrobacter > Psychrobacter sp. SZ93C1. The sequence goes on from NZ_JADYWY010000006.1 coordinate 60,345, forward strand.
ACATGGATGGTCGCAGGTTCGTCTATTGTCATATTCGCGATTTGTGTTTCTTTGAAGTTGGCAATAATCCACACGCCCTTCGGTACGATATACATGAGCTGTGTACCAGCACTAACGTATTGTCCTGATTTTACACTGACTTGGCTTAACTGACCTGACTCGGGAGCTGTGATAATAGTATTGTCCAAATTGATTTTGGCTTGCTTGGCACCGGCCTCAGCATTTTGGATATTGGCATCAAGTGATGAACGGCTACCGCTGGTTTTTTTGCTAGCTTGCTGTGCAGCTTGTAGATTGGCTTCAGCCTGTTGTACGCCTGCCTGCGCTTGGGCAAGTTCTGCTTTGGTATGTGCCACCTCCGCTTTTGACACTGCACCAATCGCATCCAGTCCTTGATAGCGTTTGACATCTTCGCGTGCACTATCAACACTGACTTTTGCACTGTATAAATCGGCTTCACGCGCTTCTATCTGAGCTTGGCTAGACTGGGTGTCTTGCGCATTACTGGATCGATTGGTTAACGCCACTTCGATATTGGCCTGCGCTTGTTCAAGCTGCTGCTGAAAAGTGCGATCGTCTATTTTTACCAGTAAGTCACCAGCTTTCACATTAGCAAAATCCTCTACGGCGACATCGGTCACGTAGCCAGATACTTGTGAGCTGATAATGGTTGTTTGACCTTTTACAAAGGCATTGTTGGTTTGCTGCACCGTTGGGGTAAAGGGTGGCAGTTTCCAAGCATAAAGAATCAGAAATACACCAATTATGATGAGGATAATAAAAAGCCCTATATTAAAGAACGTTTTTTTCTTAGGGTTCCATCCTGAAGCGGAAGGAATAGGTTCGGTTGGTGGCATGGGTGTTTCATTATCAGCGTCACTCTCCATTACCTTTTCTGCAACTTGGGTCTCATTGTCTTCAGCACTTGCTATCTCAACGGTATTAGAAGACAAGTCATTAGAAGATAGGTTGTTAGAAGACAGGATGTCGGCTGGCGTCTGAGTTTTTTGGTCAGGGTCATTGGATTTTTCTTGGCTCATGACGCGCTCCTAAAGGGTTAGATCAATATAATAGATAATTTGATATGGGTACAAAAACGTGTTGTTTATATTTTAGCGATGTTAAAAATATCTTATTTTGGTTCACGCATTTTGGCGATAACGGCCAGCTCTTTAGCCAATGGGTTACGTTTATGATAACGATAGTAGAAATAATTGAGCAGTAAAATAACGGTAGCACCAGTCGATAGAAGAGCCATGATGAAAAACAAATCACCATAAGCAGACACAGTGGCTTGGCGCTGAATACCTTGCAGTACTTGCAACACAGCAGCCGTATTGGTTTGAGTGGCATCCGTCATTTGTGTAGATATAGTACTGCGTGCAGCAGCTATCTGTCCGACTAGCTCAGGATCACCAAAATTGAGTGAGCTGACCATATCTGCATAATAAACCTGCGTACGAACCGTGGTAAATGCTTGAATAGCGGCTGCACCCGCCAATCCGCCTACCGTTTGTGAAATGCCAAAAATAACGGAAAAACTAATAATATAGGCAGGGCCGCTGGCAATAGCACGCAAAAACCCTTCAAAAACCAAAGGCCCCATGAAATACACGGCGGCAAATGCAATCAAAAACTGGCTGATATAAAACATATAAGGTGCTGAATTAATAGACACGCTAGTGTCCATCCAAGAACCTAAGGCAATCAACGCCACCGCAAAAATAACGGGTCGGCGTAAATCTATCGGATTGGTACTAAAAATACTAATGACCAAGGCCAATACACTGGCGGCTAATATGACAGCATAAAAAGTAATCAGCTGATCGCCACCATAGCCTAAGTTGGCAAGTAATCCTGCCGCACCGACATTTTGCTCAGATAGCAAAATTCGCATGATAGCGCCGGTAATCATAAAGGCAATAATATTGCGGCTACGCATCCAGCGCACTTGTAGCATTGGATTTTTGCGATGGGTTTCAATCCATAGCGCGATGCTAATCCCGACGATAGCAATCATGAGTGGATAGATAAGCCAAGGTGTCGTCCACCATAAAATCCTACCTTGTACTAAAACGACAGACAATGCAGCCAGACCACTTGCAAAAAATCCAAAGCTTAAAAAATCCAGTTTTTCAAATACTTTCTCTGTATTACCTGGTGGTAGCTCTAATATATTAATCAATCCAAAACAAATCAGTGCCAAACCAAATTGAAATAGAAATAAGCTTTCAAGCTGACCATCGATGGTGAGGTAGGGCGAGATGATTCGTGACAATGGAATACCAAACTGCACCAAGCCAAACCCCAAAATTAGACCGCTAGTACGCTTGACGGTTGGCATGCCTTGTAAACAATAGAACAATCCTAAGATGGTCATACCGCTGGCCACCATACCGCTTAAACCACGCGCTATAATCTCTAAATAATACGGGTCAAGCCACATACCATCAGCAGCCGTCATCAAGCCACTGCTTACAAACCATTGCATGCTGGTTGCTAGTAGCAAAAAAAACAGGGTAATTTTACTGAATAATGCCATGCCAAATTGCTGACGAATCTTATATAACAATACGGTGATACAAGCATTGGTCATATTGTAGGCAACCGATATCCATCCGCCTTCCATAGGCGTTAGGCTAAGGTCACCTTGAATTTGAGTCAGGTTCGCGACCAGCAAACCATTTTGAAAACTGGCAGTCACCCCAATAATAATACCAATAATCAGGTAAAAAACCTTGCGGCGTGCAGGATGATCAGGATTGGCTGGAGAGCCCACCATCATTGGCTGTTCGTGGGGCTTGAATTGATACTCAGTACTCATGGATGAATGACTGTCTTTGAGGGTGGACGGTTGATTGTATAGGCTGCTTAGATTAACAAAGCCTGTCAACGGTATAGTCGTACAATAGAATATGTTTTATAGGTATAGTCATTCCACTACCAAAGTATGACAGCGTTAACCTCGCTTGAAGTATCACATATACATCTATACTCGGTTGCCTTGTACTACTTTTAAATTGAATCGACTATAGTAACAAACAACAAAAATAGCCCAAGATAGACTTGAGCTATTTTATCATGTTTTTTATAAAATATTTACTATGGCGTGCGTTTAGGCTTGTTTTGATTCGTCATATTCAGCTTCAAGGCGCATGGCACGCTGATAGCTATCAAGGCTCGCCAACTGCTCTGCATATTGCTTAATATGCGGATAATCGTCTAGTTTCTGACGTTGAGCAAGAATAATTAAATCGAACGATAGCATAAAGTCTGCACCACTGAGTTGGTCACCCACGATGAACGACTTACCCTCGACCGACGTATCTAGATACTTAAACAATCTGGTCTTTTCTATCTCGATATAACCGTTCAAAAACTCGTTATCCTCGATGCCTGCTTTTTTGGTAAACAATTCAAGCATAAGTGGCAACATGAGCGAGCTTTCAGCAAAGTCGATCCACTGCAAGTAATGACCATAGTCAGTACTGTCGGGTGCAGGACGCAAGCGATCTGGCGCAAAGCGTTCGATCAATAGCTCAGTAATGGCACCGGACTCTGAGTATGTCTGACCATCCATTTCGATGACCGGTGACTTACCAAGAGGGTGTACCGCTTTTAAGCTATCAGGCGCCAAATGCGTCTTAGCATCACGTTGATGACTCACGATCTCATAAGGTTCGCCTAATTCTTCTAGGAGCCATAAAATACGCAATGAACGTGATTGGTTAAGATGATGCAAACGAATCATAGTATTAACCTTTAACCTTTAAGCTTAGCGAGTAAGCGTTTAGCGGCTTCTTCTGAAGAGGCTGGGTTTTGACCGGTGATTAATAGACCATCTTCTACCACAAATGATTCCCAATCAGCTGCTTTCTCATAATGTCCGCCATTGGCGATCATTGCATCTTCTACTAAGAATGGCACGACATCGGTAAGACCAACAGCGTCTTCTTCTGAGTTGGTAAAACCAGTCACTTTTTTGCCTTTAACCAAGTATTCGCCATCAATTTTCACGTTTTTGAGCGCTGCTGGAGAATGACAAACAAACGCAACAGGTTTGTCTTGTTTAACAAATGTCTCAATAAGATTGATAGAGTTTTCATCTACTGCCAAATCCCATAATGGGCCGTGACCACCAGGATAGAATACTGAATCAAAGTCTTCTGCTTTCATGTCAGCGAGCTTTTTAGTAGTAGCAAGATGCTCTTGAGCATCAGTATCATCTTTGAAACGCAATGTGTCTTTGGTTTGCGTGTCTTCATTGTCACTACTAGGATCGAGTGGTGGCTGACCGCCAGCAGGAGAGGCTAGCGTGACATTCACACCTGCATCAATAAATGCATAGTAAGGTGCTGCGAATTCTTCTAGCCAAAAACCTGTTTTTTTACCAGTGTCACCTAGACGGTCATGTGACGTTAGTACCATTAAAATATTCATAGTTATCCTTATTTATTATTCATTAGTGTTAAAAATTAGTGTGGATAGAGAAAAAATTCTGTTATCAGATAAGTAGCAACCATCTTAAAATTGTAATAGCAAATGATGACTGCTAACAGTATCTATGTTTGAGACTTAATAGTCAGTTGTTAAAGTCAGTATTTATGTTGTTAAGTAGTTATAGCGATTATGATTCACCATAAACTATTTAACGTCAGCAACCTTAACGACTGTTTTACCAAAGTTCTTGCCTTCTAGCATATCAAAGAACGCTTGCGGTGCTTGTGCTAAGCCATCTGCTTGATGCTCTTTGGTTTTGATATCGCCTGACTCAACCCATTGACCCATGGTTTTTAAGAATTCAGGGTAGTGGTCGCCATACTCTTCAAAGATAATGAAACCTTTAACCGTCAGACGGTTGGCCAATACTTGACCCATTAGCATACCTAAACGGTCTTTGCCGTCAGGTAAGTCAGTGGCGTTGTATTGTGATACTAGACCACATACTGGGATACGGGCATGCGCGTTCAATAGAGGTAATACTGCATCGAACACTTTACCGCCAACGTTTTCGTAATAGATATCGATACCATCTGGACATGCATTGCTTAGTTGTTCGGCGAAGTCTTCGGCATGATGATCGATACAAGCATCAAAACCCAATTCATTGACGGCATAAGCACATTTCTCAGCACCACCTGCTACGCCAACTGCGCGTACACCAAGTTTTTTACCCACTTGTCCGACTGTTGCACCGACAGGACCAGTTGCTGCGGCTACTACTAAAGTTTCGCCTTCTTGTGGTTTACCGATATCAGTTAGGCCCATGTAGCCAGTAAAACCAGGCATACCAAGTACACCAAGACCATAAGAAGGATGTGGCATATCTTTATCTAGTTTTAGGACACCCTCGCCATCGCTGACGCTATAGTCCTGCCAGCCAGAATTTGATACAACCAAGTCACCTTCAGCAAAGCCATCGACATTAGATTCGACCACTTGTGCCACTGTACCGCCCGTCATGACGTCACCAATTTGTAGTGGATCGGTGTAGCTCTTTGCATCACTCATGCGGCCACGCATGTAAGGGTCAAGTGATAGGTAAACGGTACGTAGGAGCATTTGCTTGTCGTTAGGGGTAGGGGTATCGCTAGTAGCAAGCTCAAAGTTGTCGCTGGTTGGTGTGCCATGAGGACGACTTGCCAGTTTGATTTGACGATTTTGTTGTTGGTTTTGAGTATTATCAAAGCTCATATTATTATCCTTTTTAATTATTAATTTTAAATGTCTATCTTTATACTCTTTGCACCTTTCGATGAAAGGTTTTTCTTGTACAAAATTCTTTGTTTAAAGATTTTTATCTTTGATGTGATGTCTAATCTGATATTGAATCTGATGTTGAATGTAGTAACTACCCATTGCTGAGTAGCTACTATAAATAGCATAACTATATGTATTTCTTATTACGGCGATGTTACTTATTAAGACGCTTTGCTAGTAACGGCACGTTGTAGGATACGACGTGATACTTCTAAGTCGTTTGTGCCGTGCTCACCAAGTTTGACCATACCATGCACTTCAAGCTGCTTGATGATTGGATCAATCGCTGCTTCAGTCAAATCGGCATCTTCTAGGCTAACAGGCAAGCCCAAGTCGCGGAAGAAGTTTTCAGTGTAAACAATCGCGGTCTCAATGATGGCGTCGTCGTCTTGATCAGTATCAGTGATATTCCATACGTTACGTGCATACTGGAGCAATTTTTCTTTTTTGCTTTCTTTTAGCTCACGCATCACTGATGGCAATAAGATAGTTAAGGTACGTGCATGATCGATCGCGTGTAGCGATGTCAGCTCATGACCAACCATATGAGTTGTCCAGTCTTGTGGTACACCAGTACCGATCAGACCATTCAATGCCATTGTCGCCGTCCACATAATGTTTTTACGGGTTTCTAGGTTCTCTGGATCTTGCTTAACAACCAAGCCTTCATCGATAAGGATTTTGAGCAGGCTTTCAGCAAAAGCGTCTTGGACTTTAGCATTCACAGGATAGGTTAGATACTGTTCTATCACATGAACGAATGCATCAGCCACACCATTCATTACTTGACGTTCAGGCAATGTAAGTGTTTTGATTGGGTCTAGAATTGAGAATTTAGGGAAGGCAAGTGCATTACCAAACGGTAGTTTTGCTTGACGTTCACTATAGTTAATAACGCCGCCCGAGTTCATCTCAGAACCAGTTGCTGGAATGGTTAGTACCGCACCCAAATCAACCGCAGAATCGATGTCTCTACAATAGCTAGTCAATGCATCCCACGCTTGTTCACGTGACACAGTGCCATCTTCTTCAGTCAGTGACGATACCAATGCAACAAATTTGCTGCCATCAATCACTGAACCACCGCCAACAGCTAGTAAGAAGTCGATGTTGTGCTCATTTACCATGTCGGCTGCTTTTAGCAACGTGGTAAATTCTGGATTGGCTTCAATACCACCGAATTCAAATACGGTACGATTACCGTTTGCTGCCAAGGCGTTTTTTACTTCGTCCAATGTACCATTACGTTGCGCTGAGCCACCACCATAGGTGATAAGGACGCGGGCATCAGTAGGGACTAGATCTGATAATTGCTCGATTTGACCTTCACCGAAAACGATACGTACTGGGTTGTAATATTGGAAGTTGTTCATAATATTCCTAAACTTTGTTAAATATTGATTGGGTGTGCGAGCTGCAAATTTATTTATTGGCGAGTTCGTTTATTACATTTGCGTGCATTGTACATCAATTAGACCAGTCGTCTAGTGTTTTTTACAAAAGTCTCTCATAACTTGATTATTAAGTAGGGGTTTAAGAGTTATGAGGATTGTGTATTAGAACGTGAATCGTTCTTAGACCCTTGATAGCTTGAGGCAGTCAAGAAACCAGTCAAAAGACTAGAATGACAAGAGACTAAGAGTGATTCATTGCTGGCGATTATCATTGGTGTGCTTTTTAAGACACCAATGATTTATCTAACGTAGAGTTTTAATGCAGTAATAACCATTTAAGAATGGAGAATACGCGTCTAGAGCATTAGCGTCCGAGTTGTGACGTCGTCATCTGCCAAACTTCTGCGAGTGGGGTATTGGTTTGGCTGATTTTGGCAATTAAACTGGCACCCAACCAAGCAAAGTACCAGCGTTTTGCGATGCTCTCAGCAGCGATGTTATCAGGCTGTGGTACAGAGCCATCTATCCAACCAGCTTTGATTTGATCACCAAGCCAGTTGACGGTTTGTTGGTAGCCTGCATTTAGCGCGATGCGCATAGGCTCTGACATATCCGCTACTTCAGCACTGAGCTTAACCACCAAGCATTTTTCATGATCGCAGCCGTTTTGCTGAGTGTCGTACCAGTTTTGAAAATAGTTATATAGCTTTTGCTGTGCACTAACATTCTGCGCACCGATGATGTCTAGGCGTGTCTTATATAGGCTGAAGTAATGATGAATAATCGCTTCACCAAACGCTTCTTTGGACGCAAAGTAATGGTAAAAAGAGCCTTTAGGTACACCTGCTGTGTCTAGTATTTGCTTAAGACCAACGGCAGTAAAGCCTTTTTTAGCGATGAGTTGATAGCCAGTTTCGAGCAAGTGAGCTCTAGTATCTGATGTAGCAATAGGTACGGGTGGTGCATTTGTAATAGTAGACATAGAGGTGATGTTCTCCTTGGAACTTCATAGTAATAGAGTGATTAATATTCATTTAAGCGTCATATTGAGGACGTATTCTAATAGTATTTATTTATATGCGTTACGTTTCATCAACAATATTTACGGGTAAAGTAGTCTTGTTTTATTAATAGCTATGGTAGCATTAGACCAGTCGTCTATCAAGGTACGTTTTAGGCTCGCTAGTCATTAGGACGTTTATTAGTCAAATCGTTAGACTGATATATCGCTTAACAATGAGTTTAGAGGCACTTCTTGCAAGAGACTGTTTACAAGAAGCTGTTTATAAGCGATTTTTTATAAATAAGCTTTTATAAGTAAGTTTCTCATTCAATATTTCGATAATAATTTTAAAACTATCTTTAAAACCAAATTTTAAACATAACTAAGTAAAAATAAGGATCATTATGTCAGCGAATAATACCAACACCAGTGCTTACAGTGACTTTCATTTGCAATATATCGCAGGTGAATGGCAAAAAGGTAAAGACGATAGCGTCAATACCAATACAAACCCATACAACGGCGACGAGCTTGTAAAAATTCAACAAGCGACGGAAGAGCAGCTCAATGAAGCCTATGAAGCTGCTAGTCAGGCGCAGCAAGAGTGGGCCAAGCAAACACCAGCGGCACGTGCTGCTGTACTGTACAACGCTGTTAACATATTAGACCAGCGTCAAGAAGAAATTGTTAATTGGCTAATCAAAGAGTCGGGCAGCACCCGTATCAAAGCCATGGTCGAGTTTGGTGCAACGCGGGCGATTACCCTTGAAGCTGCGACTTTCCCTAACCGTGTGCATGGTGAGATTCGTCCATCTAATACCCCTGATAAAGAAAACTTCATTTACCGTGAGCCAATTGGTGTTGTTGCAGTCATCAGCCCGTGGAACTTCCCATTGCATTTGACCCAGCGCTCTATTGCGCCTGCATTAGCACTTGGTAATGCAGTGGTGCTCAAACCTGCTAGCGACACGCCTGTGACAGGTGGTTTGCTACTGGCAAAAGTATTTGAAGAAGCAGGTCTGCCAAAAGGTCTGCTCAACGTAGTCGTCGGTTCAGGTAGCGAGATAGGTGATGCGATTGTTGAACACAAAACGCCAAGCCTAGTATCATTCACTGGGTCAACCTCAGTCGGTAAGCACATCGGCGAGCTGGCCAATGGCGGCGATTATATCAAAAAAGTTGCCCTTGAATTGGGTGGTAATAGCCCATTTGTCGTACTAAAAGATGCTGATATCGATCAAGCAGTAAAAGCAGCTGCCTTTGGTAAGTTTCTGCACCAAGGTCAGATCTGTATTGCGATTAACCGCATTATTGTCGAAGACGCACTATATGATGACTTCGTGACGCGTTTCCTTGAGCATGTCAAAACCTTGCAAGTCGGCGACCCTGACAAAATGGAAACAGCAGTCGGTCCAATCATTAACGAAAAACAAGTCAAGTCACTAAAAGATAAAATCGCCAAAGCGCAAGAAGAAGGCGCAAAAATGATCTTAAGTGGTGAGATAGACGGTCAAGTAGTGCCACCACATATCTTCACCGACGTCACGCGTGAGATGGATTTGTCACGTAACGAAGTATTTGGCCCGTTGGTTGGTATCATTCGTGCCAAAGATGAAGACGATGCGTTGTCTATTGCTAATGATTCTATGTATGGCCTATCGAGTGCGGTATTTACGCAAGATTTAGCTAAAGGCATGCGTTTCGCTCGCGGTATCAAAGCAGGTATGACGCATATCAACGATATCTCAGTGAATGATGACAGTAATGCGCCGTTCGGTGGTGAGAAAAACTCAGGTATCGGTCGTTTCAATGGCGAGTGGGTACTAGAAGAGTTCACCAGATTGCATTGGATATCTGTACAGCATCAGCCACGCGAATATCCATTCTAAAAGCTTAACTTTTAAATGTTGTAAACTGATATTTGAACCATAAAAAAACCGCTTATATAGCGGTCTTTTTTATGGGTGTACTGTCTAAAAATTAGCAGGTATTAATGTTTATGTTATTGAGACACCACGCGTTTCTTTAAATTTTCTGTTTATGATGAAAACCAAGTAGGGCCTCAATCTCTTCAATCGTGATGCGTCTGACAAGTGCTTGCTCTTCTACAGATAGGCGATTGGTATGCTCTTTTATCATGGTATGTATGCTGCGAGAGATTTCGGATGTCGTGGCGTAATACATCTGTGGTTGATCTTTCGTTAGTCTCATCAAAAACTTGTTGATGAGCTTACGTTTTTCTTCTGGTGCGTTTTCTTCAGTCATATTATTCTCCTAGGAATAAATCATGTAGGCAGTCAGGCTTATGGTTAGAATAACGCAGATAAGTATCGTCAATCTACAGTGATATTGATACGTTAATATAGCTGGCGCGGTCAACGATATAGCGGACTTATATGAATTTGACTATAACAAACATTTAAGTGAGATATTTAACATACCTTGTACCGTATATCATATTCTAAAATATTATAGTTCAGACTGAGCTAATAAGTGTATGAGTACAATTAGGGAGTCGTAAACATGTTAAATCCGCAATTAGATAGTTTAACAAAGATGCCAATAGATAAAGAAGCGGTGTTGGTACTATTTTATAATGATTTGCGTATAGATGATAATGCAACATTGGCAAAAGCAGCAATGCTGGCCCAAGAAAACCATAGGCAGTTGTTACTTGTTTATGCGGATGCTTTAGCAGATGGCATCGGTCAGGCACACAAAGATCAAGCTTACGACTTCGATCGAATAGGCGATGCTCGTCAGCAGTTCTTATCTGAGAGTCTGTTTGATTTGAATGAATCGCTACAACGTCTTGGCAATAGATTATTGCATCTAACGCCGCATACATCATCGGCTCCATTGGATACCTTTACGCAGCTGTGTCAGCTTATCGAGCAGCAACAGGTCACTGATATCTGTGTCAGTCAAACGGCAGATTATAACCAAAACCAAGCTTATGGTTTCTTGCAACGTAAGTACCCACAGGTACGCTGGCATGAGCAAGTAACCAATACGTTGTTTGCGTCTTTACCGATGGAAGAATTGCCTAAAAGTTTCACGCAGTTTCGTAAACAAGTCGAATCAGATCATGATTTACTAAATGCCGAAACAGACGTAGTTATTAGTCCAGCGCCAAAATCTCTGCCACCCATGCCAGACAATTTGATAAATGGTACAGCAGATAACCATTCGTTATTCTTCAACGAACATCATCTTGATGTGCAACTACCCTCTGAGTTTAAAGGTGGAGAGACTAATGCTATCAGCCATTTGAACAATTATTTCAATTCTGATGCGCCTAGTACGTATAAAACCACGCGCAATGCTTTGGATGACTGGACACACTCTACTAAATTTTCAGCGTGGCTCGCAAATGGCACACTCTCGGTCAAGGTGCTGTTGAACCGCTTGCGTCATTATGAGCGTGAAGTGGTGGCCAATGAGTCTACTTACTGGATATGGTTTGAGCTACTGTGGCGTGAGTATTTTTATTGGTATGCCATGACCCATCAGCAAAAGCTGTTTTGGTTCAAAGGCATTGCTGAACAATCACCAACGACAGAGTTTGATAAAGAGCGTCTGGAGCAGTGGAAAGAGGGTACTACGCCATATCCTATCATCAATGCCTGCATGAATCAGCTAAAGCAAACGGGCTATATGTCCAATCGTGGCAGACAAATAGTTGCCAGCTGTTTCATCCATGAGTTGGGTTTGGACTGGCGTTATGGGGCGACTCATTTCGAGCAGCACCTTATCGATTATGATGTCGCTAGCAATTGGGGTAATTGGCAGTATCTGGCGGGAGTGGGTGCTGATCCAAGAGGCTGCCGACAGTTTAATTTGGCCAAACAAACCCAGCAATATGATCCGAGTGGTAGCTTTATTCATAAATGGCAAGGTGATAATACTGATGATTATGTACTGAGCTCACCTTAAATTCACTGATGAATTTGAGTCATTTTGTCATAGCCTTTCTCGCTCAGTATATCCTAAGTATTCCAAAAATAAGAAGCGACCATATGGGTGGCTTTTTTATTTCTGAAAACTATTTTTCAACAGACCCTAGTCAAAGAACTCTAACATGGGTACAAGGCAGCCGACTGCAGAGTGTACAAGTAGTACATCTAAGAAGGGTAACGCCGTAGCGGTTTAGTAGTTCGCCGACTATAGCTGGCTAAGTACGTTGCTTAACACATAACATTCATATAAAATGAATCTTTAAGGTCGGTTTTATTAATATTCTCTAAGAAGATCACTATGCAATCTATTAACCTACCCAGTCAGCCGCCAAGCTCGCCACACCCAATTCTTAATTTGAGCTTCCGTCTGTTTTTCAGTGCTGCTGCATTATTCGCGGTAGTCACGATGGTGTTATGGGCCTTTGTGTTCACTGGGCATACAGATATAGACGCGCAGGTATTAAATCCCTTGTATTGGCACGGCCATGAGATGATTTATGGTTATGCATTGGCAGTGGTCGCAGGGTTTTTACTGACAGCGGTCAAGACTTGGACAGGGGTGATGATGCCGCACGGCTACAAACTGTTAGGTATCTTTGTCTGTTGGTTGTTAGCACGTCTCAGCTGGATTGCTTTTGGGATGGGCATAGTGGTGGCGGGCAATAGCACATTGTTGTTATACGTCGCCGCAGTGTTTGATTTTTTGTTTATTGCATCGATGGCCTTCGCTATTTTCCGAGCAGTATGGCAAGTAAAGCAATATAAGCAGATGGGCATCTTAGCAAAGTTGGTGTTATTAATGCTAGGTAATGGACTGTGCTATTGGGGCATTATCAATGCAGACATGAGCATCATGAAGATAGGCATGTATCTGGGATTTTATTTAATCATTGGCTTAGTATTGACCATTGGTCGCCGCGTGGTACCATTCTTTATTGAGCGAGGTCTTAGTACGACTAACGCTAAAGGCGTTGCGGAAACCATTACCTTGTATAATAGTAAAGTACAAGATATCGCAAGCTTATTATTATTTTTAGCCTTTTTTATCGTTGATCTGCTTTATCCTCATCCATATTTACTGACTATAACGGCGCTCGGTGTGGCAATCGTTAACATCATTCGTCTAGTCGGTTGGTATCATCGTGGCATTTGGCAAAAGCCGTTGCTTTGGTCATTGTATATTGCGTTTTTAGGCATGTGTTTGAGTTTTATGCTGTACGCATTGCAACCGTGGTTGGGTTATTCTCATAGTTTGGCGGTACATGGGCTCGCGATTTCGGGTATTGGCATGATGACGGTAGCGATGATGACACGGGTATCGCTTGGGCATACTGGCCGCAGTATTCATAGTCCGCCTAAAACGACAACTTTGATGTATGGTTTGATGGTGCTAGTGTTTGCCAGTCGCGTGCTATTGCCTTTGGTAGATATGAGCCATTACTTATTATGGATTATGATTGCTCAAGGTGCATGGATTGCCTGCTTTATGTTATTTTGCATCAGCTACGTACCGATGCTGGCACGCCCTAGACCGGATGGCCTGTTTGGTTAAGTAAATAGTGGTTAAGCAGCTAGTGGTTAAATGATTAATAATGAGAATTAGAATGGGAGTGTTCGTAAATGCGATTGACCAATTATAGTGATTATGCACTGCGCTCATTGATTTATCTGGCGGTCAAACCGGAGCCGCACACGCTCGCTAATATCAGTGACATTGCCAATAGCTATGACATTTCCAAAAGCCATTTGACCAAAGTTATTCATCAGCTGGGTCAGTTAGGATATATAGAAAGTGTGCGTGGCAAAAATGGAGGCATACGACTGGCACGTGCACCTAAAGAGATTAATTTGGGTGTATTGATTAAACAAATAGAGCCTGATTTTGATTTGGTAGAGTGCTTTGCCGTACCAGTGAGTAAGGATAAAGGCTCTCAATCAAAAGATTTGCCAGTTACCTTTATCGAAGAAAAGACAGATAAACCGATAGGCTGCGTGATTACGCCAGTATGCCAACTAAAAAGTGTATTCTCTGAAGCATTAAGGGCTTTTATTACCGTCCTTGAGCGCTATACATTGGCAGATATCATTAATAATGAAGACGAGCTGAAAGATTTGTTGTTTAGATAATCGTTTCGATAGTGCTGTTAATAACAGTGTCAGGTCAAAATAAAAGAGGGCTACTATTACGGTAGTCCTCTTTTGTGTTTTTACTTTCTTAAAGTATGTGGTCGACTAAGCATTTTCTAACTTAGGACGTGCTTTATTAATCGCTTTTAGTAGTGCTTTTTCAAACTGGCCTTCTTTGAATTGGACCAAATATGAATGCGCCGCGCAAAAGTTCTGAGTGTCACGCCATTCATGGGCGAGATTGGTAGCCCAGTCACAATATTCCTTGCCAGCACTGGGTTCGTTTTTCAATGCTTTTTTGGTCGTAGGATGTAGTATCAGCTCAGGCAATATCGCCTCTAGTAATTTAGTTGGTGGACTCATAAAGGTATCATCGACGTGCAAGCTCTTGCTGGCAGGATGGTAGGCCAATAATGAACCGGCATGAATCATCTCATTAGGCGAGATATAGTAGACGCCTTCTGACATAGAGAACTCAAGCTCAGGATAGCGTTCAGCGACCGCATCACTCTCGACCAAGTCATCTGCCCATTGTACTTCTGATATTTTTTTATGATGTCGGCTACTGCCGTAAAAAGTTGCTTTTGGGAAGTCTTTTGCCATCTGTGCACAATGTACCGTGTGGAATGGGTGTACGTTCAGTACAGCCTCGACATTTTCCCCATTATTGGTCAATGCCATCACTTCGTCTCGAACGTCACCTGTTAAGGCATAACTGTCCAAAAAGATAAAGCGTCCTGATGCTAGCTTTATTAGTGAGCATTGCGTACCGATATTTAGTACACCACCAATGCGAAATGATCCGCGTATGTTCCAAAAACCCGACCCTAAATCATGAATTTTATCGCTCATCGATATACTTCCTTAAATGATTAGTTTTTAAATTTATAAGATTATTGTTATACAGCTACTTTATATAGCGCTTTATGATTATGGCAATTTGCTCACTCAAAGTCTGTTACAAAGGTGAAACTTTGATTAGGGTGTGTCCTGATTTCAAAAATGGAGATAAAAATGAGATAAATTGCCGTCAAACGAGAAAAATAGTGTAGATAATATCGAGATATTGACTAACTATTTGACGATGTTTGGCAAAATTTAGACATTTTTAGCCCAGTTAGATGAATGTCGTTTGAATTGAGGACATGCCCTAACGTTGTTATTAATGGCGTTTTTTGTTTGTATTAGGTTTTGATATCAGCACGCGTGATTGGCTGTGATACCATAACGTGCTTGCCGTTACAAACCTAAAGCAATTATCATTGCTGACGTTTATATGGTTAATTCAATTTAACAGTGGTACAAGGCAACCGAGCGCAGAGGTAGTTTTCATACATCAAGCTAAGTTGACGCTGTAACCTGTTTATAATGAATTGACTCTATTTTAATTCTATCACTCACGTCAGCCATATGACGCCTAATATAGTCAGCATCCTTGTGAACAATACTGTCAGTCAGACTCAAAATAACGCCCCATTGCTATCTCCTCAAACCAATTCGCCATCGTGGGTGCTAAAGCTCACAATTGGCCTAATTGGTATGTTTGCTTTTCTGCAGGTGTACTCTATTCAAGCCGTGCTACCTGTGCTAATGGTGGACTTTTCGGCGACCGAAGTGCAAGCAGGTATGATCGTTGGCGCGACGATAATGGCGATTGCTATTATGTCACCGTTTTTAGGCATGCTCTCTGATGCAGTGGGGCGTAAGCCATTTATCGTTGGGGCGCTGTTGTTTTTGGCGATACCTACGGCGTTAATCGCGCAGAGTCCGAGTATTGGTTGGCTAGGGCTCTGGCGATTCATGCAAGGATTGTCAGTGCCAGGTATTACAGTCGTGACGATTGCTTATATCGGTGAGGAGTTTGAAGGGCGAGCAGTGACGGACCTGATGTCATTCTATGTGTCAGGCTGTGTATTAGGCGGGTTCCTTGGTCGGTTTTTGCTCGGGCATTTACACGAGCTCATTGGCTGGCGTGCTGGGTATTATGTGATGGCAGCGATGACGCTAGTCGGCGCGATGTGGGTTGGAAAAATGCTACCGTCCTCACGGCAATTTGTGGCCAATCCCAATTTTCGAGCAGCGATACAGACGCTTGGAGAGCATTTGACTAACCGCTATGTCGTGACGGCCTGTCTGCTTGGGGCGTGTGTGTTGTTCTCGCTAGTGGGCTGTTTTACCTTTATTAATCTACATCTGGCCAATACACCTTATGAGCTGAGTACGGGGGCACTGGCCAATATTTTTGCAGTCTATCTGATAGGGGTCGTTATTACACCGTTATCGACCAACCTGTTACGCCGATTCGGGTCAGCACGTACCGTTCGAGTCGCTATTTTCATCTCTATGATAGGCGTGTTGTTGACACTCGTGACACCATTATGGGGGGTGGTGGTAGGGCTTGCTATTATGTCCTCCGGTGTATTCGTTACCCAAGCGGCTACTATTAGCTATATTGCGGTCAATGTGAAGAAAGGTCGCTCACTCGCATCGGGTTTGTATTATCTAGGCTATTATACGGGTGGGACTTTAGGGGCATGGCTATGCGGCATCGTCTATGCGCGTGGGCAGTGGTCGCTAACGGTATGGCTGCTAGTGTTTGTACAGATTTTAGCCTTGCTCGTTGCCAGTTTTGGTATGGTAAAGACCAAATCACGTGTCGCTTAATATAAAGGCTGATAATCTAAGGGCTACTAACCTAAAGGCTCGCTAACATAACGTGATAAGGCGTGAAACCAGAATAAACGAACGCTCAATGTCATGGTGTTTATGCGTGTATACTTTACATGGTGTGGGTTTTTTCTTACTATCGATGATGGCATTTTTTAAATACTATTAGTAATAGTAATGGAGCAACAGTAATGGCTGCTCATAAAAATATAATTTGTTAGAAGATTTTAACAACGAGAGTCGTTAACGCTTTATCTCTGATCAACAAGGAAGTCAATTTTATGTCAAATATCTATAATAGTGCACCGTCCGCTTACGATTATCCACTATTGGTAAAGCAACTATTAAACCGTGCGAAGACGGTATCGCTAGATCAAGAAATCGTTTATGCAGATAAAAAACGCTTCACTTATAAAGAGCTGTTTAGCCGTATCAATCGCTTAGCCAACGTTTTAGCTGATTTAAAGCTTGACGCTGGTGATGTGGTGGCAGTGATGGATTGGGACAGTCATCGTTATCTGGAGTCGTACTTTGCGGTACCGATGTCAGAGTATATTTTGCAAACCGTTAATATTCGCCTTTCACCAGATAAAATCCTTTACACCATCAATCATGCCAAGCCTAAAGTACTGATGCTGAACTCTGAGTTTGCGCCGTTGGTTAAAGACTATCAGTTTGAGAACTCTAGCATCGAGCACATCATTTGGCTCGATGATGATGGGGTATCGTATGAAGGTGTTTTTGGTGGTAGTCAAAATCGTGTAAAAGGTGAGTATGAGACATTATTAGAAGCCGCCAATAGTGAGTTTGAGTTTCCTGACTTTGATGAAAATACTATTGCGACGACTTTTTATACGTCAGGGACGACAGGCGATCCAAAGGGCGTGTTCTTTAGCCATCGTCAATTGGTATTGCACAGTTTGGCAGAAGCCGCAACCTTAGGTATGCTTCCTGATAAGCAGGGCGTTAGCTATGGTGATGTCTATATGCCTATGACGCCGATGTTCCATGTCCATGCGTGGGGTTTTCCGTTCACCGCAACGATGGTAGGTCTAAAACAAGTGTATCCAGGACGTTATGCCCCTGATAGTTTGCTCGATTTGATTATTAATGAAAAAGTCAGTATCACCCACTGCGTACCAACAATTTTACAAATGGTGCTTAAAGAAGCACAGGATCGTGGTGCGAGCTTTAACGGTTTAAAGATGATCATTGGTGGTTCACGATTGACAGAAGGTTTGGCAAAAGTAGCCATGGATCAAGGTATCGAAGTTTATACTGGTTATGGCATGTCAGAGACCGCGCCGCTTATTAGCTTGACCGAATTTAGTCTTAATGAGCCTGAAATGTCTGATGATGAAGATATCGCGCGCCGTTGTATGACTGGTAAGCCTGTGCTGATGGTCGATGCCCAAGTTTGGGGCACAGACAATAAATCAGTTGGCACCGGTAAAGAAAATACAGGCGAGTTGGTATTGCGGGCACCTTGGCTGACCCAAAGCTACTTGAAAAATGAGGATGCGGGTAAGGAGCTATGGGAAAATGGCTACATGCATACCCAAGATATCGCTTACATACGCCCTGATGGTTGCATTGGTATTACCGATCGCCTAAAAGATGTGATCAAATCAGGTGGTGAATGGATATCATCATTAGAGATTGAGACCATTTTATCACTGCATCCAGCCGTGGCGGATGTATCAGTCATTGGTGTTCGTGATAAACAGTGGGGCGAGCGCCCATTGGCCTTGATTGTCTTAAAACCTGATGCGCAAGACACGAATGTTGATGATATCAAAGCCATTGCTGAAAAAGCGGTTGAGCGAGGTATGATTCCTAAGTATGGCGTGCCCAGTCAGTTTAAGTTTGTGGATGACCTGCCCAAAACCTCTGTCGGTAAACATGATAAAAAAGTCATGCGTAAGATGTATGCTGATCAGACTGAAGTATAATTTTATGTAGTTGACCTTTATCATTAGCTCTGATACATTTTAAACCGATACGTAATGTATCGGTTTTTTAGTTTTGGCAAGGACAGCCAGTATTGTATTATGAGAATATGCAATATAAGAGCTTATACTAATTCCAAAAACTGCGATTCAAAAAAGCAGAATTAGCGGTGTCAAACTGGTTTAGTCTACGACAGGTAGTACTTGCACTCGTTTTTCTTACTACTCTAATTTTTGTGAATGGTATTATATTATAAAGCAGTATCTTATTACTCATCGTTTACGCTAAGGACAGCCATTATGAGCGAGCAAGCCACCAATAAAAATACTAATCAAAGCAGCAATCACGTCTCTATTCAAAACTCTCAAGCGCCATCTGATACCACTCAGAATTTTGCTGATATCTATCACGACTCCATTAATAATCGTGAGCAGTTTTGGGCTGAGCAAGCCAAGCGTATCTACTGGCATAAAGAGCCTGAGCAAATCCTCGATGACAGTAATCTGCCATTCGCTAAGTGGTTCGTCGGCGGTGAGACCAATCTTTGTTATAACTGTGTAGATCGCCACCTCGAAGAGCGCGCAGAGCAGGACGCATTCATTTGGTTGTCATCAGAGATTAATCAAGAGTTGATCGAAACCTTTCCCGCCGTCGTTGATTCGTTTAAAGATCTGGGCAACAACGTCGAGTTTTATACAGACTATACCAAGCGCCGTTTGACGTACAATGACTTATATAAAGAAGTCAATTATTTTGCGGATGTATTGCAACGTCATGGTATCGGCAAGGGCGATCGCGTCATTATTTATATGCCGATGATTCTGGAAGCGGCTTACGCCATGTTGGCCTGTGCTCGTATCGGTGCGGTGCATTCGGTCGTGTTTGGTGGGTTTGCGGCACATAACTTGGCGATCCGTATGGATGATGCCGAAGCTAAAATGGTCATCACGGTGGATGCAGGTTTGCGCGGTGGTAAGGTCATTAACTATAAAAGCCTCGTCAATCAAGGGGTTGAGCAAGCAACAACAAAGCCGGAGCATGTGTTGGTCGTCAACCGAGGCGTATTGCCATTTGCACCACAGGATATCGATGTGGACTATGCAACCGAGCGCCGTGTCAGTTGTGAAGCCAATGCGATTGTTGAGCCTGTTTGGCTTGAGTCCAATACGCCATCGTATCTTCTCTATACTTCTGGAACGACGGGTACGCCAAAAGGTGTGCAACGTGATACAGGCGGTCATGCCGTAGCACTGACGACATCGATGGATTATATTTATGACGGTAAGGCAGGTGAAACGTTTTGGGCGATATCTGATATTGGCTGGGCCGTTGGACACTCTTATACGATCTATGCGCCATTGCTAGCTGGCATGACCAGTGTCATGTATGAAGGATTACCACATCGACCAAATCCAGGTATCTGGTGGCGGATTGTCGAAGCCAATAAGGTCAATATTTTGTTCACCGCACCGACGGGTGTGCGCATGCTCAAAAAACAAGATGAAGCTTGGATGACACGCTACGATGTCTCAAGCGTTAAGTCGTTCTTTTTGGCAGGTGAGCCACTCGATGAATCAACAGCCAATTGGCTAACTAAGCATCTGGGTGTCCCTATTTTAGATCACTATTGGCAGACAGAATCTGGCTGGCCTATTCTAAGTAATACGCCAAAGTTCAATCATAAACCGCATAAGCAAGGCTCGCCTGGTTATCCAATGTATGGCTATGATGCGCAAGTTATCAATGAAGAAACGGGCCAGCCTTGTGCTGCGGGCGAAAAAGGCCTGCTTGCAATCAAGGCGCCTCTACCACCGGGTTGTCTCACTACCGTATGGCGCAATGACGAGCGCTTCATCAGTAGTTATTTTGGCTTGTTTGATGGACAACAATACTCAACGTCCGACTATGCGGTGACTGATAAGGAGGGGTATTTTTATATCTTAGGGCGCACAGATGATGTGATTAACGTCGCTGGTCATCGCATTGGTACGCAAGAGATTGAAGAGGCGATCAGCATGCATCCAGAGATGGCAGAATGTGCGGTGGTGGGTATTCAGGATGAGTTAAAAGGAGAGTTGCCCATTGCATTCTGTGTGCTGAGAGATCATGAACAGGTGGCAACAACTGAAAATCGGTTCCGTATTGAGCAGCAAATCATCGGTGCCGTGGTCAAGTCCCTTGGCGGTATTGCAAGACCGGCGGCCATTTATTTCCCGCAAGCGTTGCCAAAGACCCGCTCTGGAAAAATATTACGCCGTGCCATTCGTGCATTAGCAGAAGGCAAGGAAACAGGGGATATGTCGACACTCGATAATCCACCCGCGATTGATGCGATCAAGCAGTCTATGAAAGATTATTAATCAATGCGGAATGTGACTTTATTGATTGCTGACCAATAACGACACTCGATTTTGTAAAAAGCTCATGAATCATCATGGGCTTTTTTAGTTTTAAATTTTTATAATATTTACTGGTGAATTTAACCTAACATAAAAGTTTAATAAAGCGCTTGACCCTAAAATTGATTTATTGTTATAGTCAATAACGATACATAATAAATCATTTTAAAATTATCCATGTTTGGTAGTTATTGATGAATATTTAATTTTTTATCAATACAAAATATAGTTTATTCAATATAATTTGGATACAAGGAAGCCGAGTGAAAGTACTACAAATAGTAGACTAAGCGAGGCTGACACCGTATCTAATTTATAGAGGATTAACTATACCGATATATGGTAGTTTTGCAAAAAAGATAAGGATATCTTATGCACCACGTTCAGCAGCTCATCAATGGTCAATTCGTCGATTCAAATACCAGCGAATGGATTGATATCACGGATCCCGCCACGCAAGAAGTTATCGCAAAAGTCCCGCAAACGACCGATGATGAAATTAACCAAGCAGTGGCCGCTGCCCAGACCGCCTTTCAAACATGGCGCAAAACACCCATCACCACACGTGCCCGTATCTTTTTAAAGTATCAAGCATTGATACGCGAGCATATGGACGAGCTGGCAGGGATTTTGACCGCTGAACAAGGCAAAACCATTGCAGATGCTCGCGGTGACGTATTCCGTGGTCTAGAAGTGGTCGAGCATGCAGCAGGCATTGCAAATTTGCAGATTGGTGACTTCGTTGAAAACGTCGCATCAGGCGTTGATACCTATAGTATCTGGCAGCCGCTAGGGGTTTGTGCAGGTATCACACCGTTCAACTTCCCAGCAATGATTCCACTATGGATGTTCCCAATGGCGATTGCTACGGGTAACACCTTTATTCTTAAGCCGTCGGAGCAAGACCCGATGGTCACCATGCGTTTGGTTGAACTAGCGATTGAAGCGGGTGTACCTGAAGGCGTGCTAAACGTTGTACATGGCGGAAAAGCTACCGTCGATGCTATTTGTGATCACCCTGATATCAAAGCCGTTTCTTTCGTAGGTTCTACCGCTGTTGGCAAACACGTCTATGAGCGTGCCAGTCAATCTGGTAAGCGTGCCCAGTGCATGATGGGTGCAAAAAATCACGGTGTTATCTTGCCGGATGCTAACAAAGAACAAACGCTTAATCAGCTAGCAGGCGCAGCCTTTGGTGCTGCCGGTCAGCGTTGTATGGCGCTGTCAGTGGTGGTATTGGTCGGTGCTGCAGGTGAGTGGATTGATGACATTAAAGCCAAAGCAGAAAAATTGGTCGTATCAGCAGGTAAGCATGATAAAGATCTAGGCCCACTGATTTCTCCTGCCGCAAAAGCCCGTGTCGAGCACTTGATTGGTACTGGGGTAGAAGAGGGCGCCAGTTTAATTCTAGATGGTCGCGGCATTACTGTTGAAGGGTATGAGAAAGGTAACTTTGTCGGCCCGACTATCTTTGATAATGTCACAAGCGATATGCAGATTTACCAACAAGAAATCTTTGGTCCAGTACTGTGTATCATGCGTGCCGCCGACCTTGATGAAGCGATTGAGATGCTCAATGCCAATCCACATGGTAATGGCACGGCGATTTTTACTCAGTCAGGCGCCGCCGCACATAAATTCCAACAAGATATTCAAGTTGGTCAGATTGGCATTAACTTACCGATTCCTGTGCCACTACCAATGTTCTCATTCTCAGGTTCACGTGCCAGTAAGCTTGGTGATCTTGGTCCTTATGGTAAGCAAGCCGTGCAGTTCTATACTCAGACGAAGACAGTGACGGCACGTTGGTTTGATGATGAGGCGAGCCGCGGCGTCAATACCACCATTTCAATTTAATCGTTCGTTCGACATGTTTGCGGTATAGCGATAATTCTGTTTAGGGCATATTTCAACAAAGCCTGATCTTATGATTGTCGTTATGCCGCTGCTATACTGTATAGCCAATACTATATGAACAATATTAGACTGACGATTTATAAAATTTTCTACACCATATTTGCTATGCACGCATAAGGATGACCTCATGGATTTTTCACTGACCGAAGACCAAATTGCCTTCCGCCAAACTGCTCGGCAGTTTGCCCAAAAAGAGCTAAAGCCACACGCAGCAGAATGGGATCGCACCTCGCATTTTCCAGTCGATGTCATCAAAAAATCAGGCGAGCTCGGATTTTTAGGGTTGTATACCAATCCAGAATATGATGGCTTGGGATTACCACGCTTAGACTCTGCCATGGTGTTTGAAGAGCTTGCATGGGGTGATACTGCCGTTGCTGCTTATATGAGTATTCATAACATGACTGCTTGGATGATCGGTGAGTATGGTAGCGATGCTTTGTGCAAAAAGTATCTACCCAATATGGTGAGTGGAGAGTGGTTGGGTAGTTATTGCTTAACTGAACCCAATGCTGGCTCTGATGCAGCTTCTCTGCGTACCAAAGCGGATAAGCAAGGCGAGCATTATTTGCTAACTGGAGAGAAAACATTCATCTCAGGCGCGGGGTCTACCGATGTCTTAGTCGTCATGGCGCGTACAGGCGGCGCAGGCGCAAAGGGCGTTTCGGCTTTTGTGGTAGATGCGAATAGTGCTGGTATCGAATATGGTAAAAACGAGCATAAAATGGGCTGGAAAGCGCAGCCAACACGCACGATTAGCTTTAAAGATGTGAAAGTTCCAGTAGAGAATTTGATAGGTGATGAAGGTCAAGGCTTTCGCATTGCGATGAAGGGTTTAGATGGCGGGCGTATCAACATCGGTATCTGTGCGGTTGGTACGGCGCAGTCAGCACTAGAGACAGCGACTAATTACGTGCAAGAGCGTAGCCAATTCGGCAGCCAGATTGCTAATTTACAATCAGTACAGTTTAAACTTGCCGATATGCTGACCCAAACCATTAGCGCGCGACAAATGCTTTATTTAGCAGCGAGCAAAGTCGATAACAATGACGGTCAAGCGTCTACCTATTGCGCAATGGCAAAGCGTCTCTCCACTGACCTGTGCTTCGATGTCGCCAATGAAGCCTTACAGCTACACGGTGGTTATGGCTACCTAAATGAGTATCCACTTGAGCGTCATGTACGAGATTTGCGTGTGCATCAGATTTTGGAAGGCACCAATGAGATTATGCGAGTGATCGTCTCGCGTCAGCTATTACAGGACGATGCGTTGGATCAATTACGTTAATTGTATTAGGATATTTCTCAATCTAATTGAAGACATGCCCTAACGGCTAACCATTTAACCATACCCAATTCAGATAAAATAAAGGATTATTTATGACGGATTATACCAATCTTAAGTTATCGATTGATGGCCATACCGCTACCGTGACATTGAATAACCCACCAGCCCATACATGGACGATGGAGAGTCTACCTGCACTCAAACAGCTGGTGACTGACCTCAATGCCAATGATGATATTTATGCTTTGATTATTCATGGTGATGGCGAGAAGTTCTTTTCAGCGGGTGCTGATTTAAACAATTTTTCAGATGGTGATAAAGGTCGTGCAATCAGCATGGCGATTGCTTTTGGCGAAGCGTTTGAGGCGCTATCAGCGTATCGTGGTGTCAGTATTGCTGTCATCAACGGCTATGCGATGGGCGGCGGACTTGAGTGTGCGTTGGCCTGTGACATTCGTATCGCAGAAGCGCATGCACAGATGGCATTGCCGGAGACTGGTGTGGGGTTACTGCCATGCGCGGGTGGTACACAGAATTTACCTTGGCTCGTTGGCGAAGGCTGGGCAAAGCGTATGATTTTATGCGGTGAGCGCGTTGATGCAGAGACAGCGTTACGTATTGGTCTGGTCGAAGAAGTTGCTGCCAAAGGAGAAGGGTTAAAAGTGGCGCAAGCACTAGCGCAAAAAGTTGCTAAACAGTCTCCTGTTGCTGTCAGCTATTCTAAAACGCTTATCCAAGCTGCGAGAAATACCCCGCCTGCACAAAACCTTATCCATGAGCGCGAAGCGTTTGTGAAGTTGTTCGATACCAACGATCAGCGCGAAGGCGTGCAAGCATTTTTAGAGAAGCGCAAACCGAATTGGCAAAATAAATAGGCCGTAGGTAGGATGTCCTAACAGTCACTTTATTCATTTTAATTTTTGCAGGTACCTTTTATGACAGCAGCTATAACAGCAACGGATAATAATCAAAAAGTTACAGAAAGCACAGAGCAAGAAGCGCCAGTATTGTTCAACACTGAACCGACAAATTGTGGTCATCTGATTGGCGTCATGACGCTCAATACGCCCAAATCTCTCAATGCGCTGAGTGTTGATATGTGCAAACTATTAGCACAGCAGTTAGATGCGTGGGCAAGTGATGCACAGATAGTCGCTTTGGTGTTGAAAGGCGCAGGCGACAAGGCTTTTTGTGCGGGTGGTGATATTCGTAAGCTGTATGACAGTATGTTGACCAGTGCACCGTTACCGAACCCTTATGCGACAGAGTTCTTCAGTCATGAATATAGCCTCTATCGGCAGATGCATTTTTACGCTAAGCCGCTAATACTTTGGGGTGACGGTATCATCATGGGCGGAGGTATGGGATTGATGGCAGGTTGTAGCCATCGTTTGGTCACTGAGCGTACCCGCTTTGCAATGCCAGAAGTGACTATCGGGCTATTCCCTGATGCCTCTGGCAGTTGGTTTTTGCAAAATATGCCTGCCAAAACAGGTTTGTTCTTAGGGCTAACCGGTGCTATGTGCAATGGTAGTGATGCGCTATTGGCCAATCTAGCAGAGTATGCCGTCGCCAGTAGTGACTATGATGCTGTCATACAAAGTTTAAAACAGAGCGATTGGCAACCAGCTGCCAGCAGTAAGGATAAATGCGATAACAATAGTGCGCATAGTATCGTTAGCCGTGCACTCGCCGCGCAATCAGTTGCTGAGTTGTCTGCCAGCAATTTAGCAAAATATTGGCAACCTATCCAGCAGTTGATGAATAGTGGTGGCTTGGGTGATATCGATGCCATATTGCAAAATGATGAGTCATTAGCAACCTTACATTCAGACTTTGCAGCAGACAGTTGGACGCAGCGAGCAGTCGCCACTTATCGACATGGTTGTCCCGTTACCGTCGCTTTGACCTATGCGCTTTATCACAAAGTTGCTGACCTGTCGCTAGAGCAAGTTTTATATCTAGAAACCAATGTGGCGGTACATTGTGCAGCCAACCCCGACTTTAAAGAAGGCGTACGCGCGCTGTTGATTGATAAAGATAGAAATCCTCAGTGGTCGCGTTCATTAGCCGATTGTCTCAATACAGAGGGGCAGGCATATATCCAACAGCATTTTGTGAACCCTTATGCGACAGGCGAGCACCCATTAGATGATTGGTTGGGTACTGAAGCAGCAGGCAACCAGTTTGTGCGCTAACAATTTGAATTATCCATTTGATTAGTATTTGAACTAGACATACCACACTGAACGACATAATGGCATAACGTACACAAAACACAAGCGTGCGTCATGCTGACTATATAACCATCAAGGAATGATGAGATGAATACAAAGGATGTAAATACTGCGGATAATGGCAGTGCGAAGCCAAACATTGCTTTTATCGGGCTGGGTAATATGGGCGCGCCAATGGCGGAGAACTTGTTAAAAGCAGGTTATGCATTGTCTGTCTATGATTTGTCTGAGGATGCGACCCAGCGTCTACAGCAAGCAGGTGCTAGGGTGGCAGACAGTCCTAAAGCTGCTGCAAGCAATGCACAAGTCGTCATCAGCATGCTGCCTGCTGGCAAGCACGTTCACTCTGTCTATTTGGGTGAAGATGGAACTAATGGTCTACTGGCAGAGTTACCACAGGGCACATTGGTGATTGACAGCAGTACCATCGCTGCTGCTGATGCAAGAACCGTGGCAGAGGCAGCAAGCAAGCTGGGTATAGAATTCTTAGATGCGCCAGTCTCCGGTGGTACGGGCGGTGCTATCGCAGGCAGTTTGACTTTCATCGTGGGTGGCAGTGCTGATGCATTTGCAACAGCGGAGCCAATACTAGCGGTCATGGGCAAAAACATCTTTCATGCTGGCGAGCATGGTGCCGGACAAGTCGCAAAAATCTGCAATAATATGCTGTTAGGTATTCTCATGGCTGGGACAGCAGAGGCGATTAATTTGGGCGTCAAAAATGGCTTAGATCCTAAAGTACTATCAGATATTATGCTACAAAGCTCAGGCCGTAACTGGACATTAGAAGTGTACAATCCTTACCCGCAAGTAATGGAGAACGTACCATCGAGCAATGGTTATCAAGGTGGCTTTATGAGTAAGCTGATGCAAAAAGACCTCAATCTGGCCTTGCAAACCGCTCAGAATACAAATGTCGATACGCCGATGGGTGCTAAAGCTGCGGAGTTATATGAAGCGCATACAGTTGAAAATGGCGATAGAGATTTTTCTAGTATCATGGCGCGTCATGACAGTTCGGTACTCTCTTAGCTCCAAAATAGTATGTTTAATATAGAGTCAAAGAACTACTAAACGGCTATACATTATAAGAGATGTGTTCAACTATATAAAAAGGCCTGCGCTAATATCTTAGCGCAGGCCTTTTTATAGTTATTCGATTATAGCCATTTAATGATAGTCATTTAACGGTCAATGTTGTTAGCTTTGTAGCTCATATACCAGCGATTGAATATCTTGTGCCGCTGCTTGTAGTCGTGGCACATGTGTCAATAGCTCATCCAAAGATAGACGTACGGTTGGCGCATGAATATATAGTGAGGCCAGATAGCGCGACTTTTTATCTAGTATAGGTACAGACACAGCTACCATTTCAGAGATAAACTCTTCATTGTCGATACCAACACCAGTCTCAGCAATATGATCTAGCTCTTTATTTAACGCATCGATATCGGTGATGGTGTTTTTCGTGAACTTATCTAGTGGCAGACTTTGCAGTATCTTGTTGCGACTGGTGGCAGATAACTGACTCAAATACAGCTTACCTGTAGCGGTACACCACATTGGTGACTTGGCACCTACGGGCAGATAAATCTGTAGCGGTAGAGCGGTCTGTGCACGGTTGGTATAGAGCATGTCCATATAATAGGGAATAGCAATCCCGCACGTTTCTTTTACTTCCTCTACTAATTTGTGCAAAACCATTTGTCGTTCATTAAAGAACTGGCGCTGCTGCCACAGCTCAACACTTAAGTTGCGTACTCGTTTTCCAGGAATGATGCCACCTCCAATATCGACGGTCACAAAACCCTCATCAACCAAATTCTGGATCAATCTATGCATGGTTGGTTTAGGAATGTCTAATTCCTGTGATAGCTCAAGTGGAGAGAGAGGCTTAGAAGCATAAGACACCGCCTCGATAATCTCTAACACACGGGTAATCGACGATACTTTAGGCATATGGATGGCTCAATAATAAAAATAATACAGTAGGAAATATCACAATGTTTTAATCAATCAGATAGGTAGCCGTGAATACGCAGACTTGTCACACATTCTTAACTACTTCTAATTTAGCACAATATCAAGCTTAGACAAGTCTTAGGCACGCTATCTGCTCATACTATATAGAAACAATTGTATGATAAACACATGTGTCTAAAAACCTATTTAAAGCAACAGTGGCTACAACAACTCACAAAGTACAACAAACCGTAGTAATAAGCTATATAACCGCCACTGAGTTTAATGGAAAGGTCGTTCACTATAATGACATATTTTGTAATACCCTTACATAAACATTAAGCTGTCCAATATCAATGTTTGCGCTATTCAGTAGCTGTAAGAGTGTTGTGTAACAGAAACTCGGAGTTTTACGGATTGGTGTAGTAATTATTACAATATCTATGCAATCTTTACATAATGGCAAATAAAAAGCGCATCTATAGGGATGACTTTTAAAGCCAAAATTGTTTTAATCTCCTCAACAAAAATGATAGATATCAAAATCTGAATTATCATTTTTTTACGGGCGAGTTATCCCATTCTTTAGGAGAATATTGATGAAATTTATTAAATTAACGGCTATCTCTGCTGCTGTCATGGCATCAACTGCTGCTTTCGCTGCTGAACCAGTTATCGTTGTTGATGAAGCTGATGCAATGGTATATGAAGCAGAGCCAGCTGCTGTTGCTTATGAAGCTGAGCCAGTTGCTGTCGCCTATGAAGCAGAACCTACTAACACTGGTGTTATCGGTAAAACTGCTGGTGCTGTCCGTAATACTACTGGCGCTGTCGTTGGTGGCACTAAAACGCTATTCAACACCGCTATTAACCCAGCATCTGTAAGTGCTGAAGCTGGTACTTTAGGTTATGGTGCTAACATCGGTTGGTCACTAAATGAGAACACTGAATTGCAAGCTGGTTGGGCAGGTGGCGATGTCGCTGACCTATTCGGCGGTGATTTCGATGCTGGCGATGTTAACTATGATGTTGACGCAGACTTCAGCAACCCTTACCTAGGCGTACAATTACGTCCTACTGGTAACTGGTTCACAGTTGGTGCTGGTATCATCGTACCTGATAACGATATTGATGTAACTGCTAATGCAGATGGTGGTTTCTTTAAAGTTGACGGCCAGCAATACAATGCTGCTCAAACTGGTACTCTTGAAGGTACTATCGAGCACCGTAACAAGCTAGCGCCTTATGGTACTATCGGTTTCCGTCCTAACATCACAAATAACTTCGGTCTATTTGGTGAAATCGGCGCAGCTTACATGGGTAAAACTGACGCAACTGTTCGAGCTGTGAATGCAGACAGTGTAGTTAGCTATACAGATTCAAATGGTGATACTCAAACAACTACTGCAGGCGATGTTGCTAAAAAAGCTGAGCAAGAGCTTGAAGATAAAGATTGGTTAGAGTGGTTACCAATTGTTAAAGTTGGTGCAACTTACCGTTTCTAATCTAATCACAGTTTAAATACTGTCATTAGAAGAAAAGTAAGCACAAAAAAACGACCCTTTTTAGGGTCGTTTTTTTGTCTAAAATAAAGTAGCAGTCGTTGTTTAAAACAGTAATCGCCATCTAAATTAATATAATTATCACTTATCTAAAAAATAACGACCGTCTGTTGTATAGATAAAATGGCAATTTGATAAGGTGACTTATGGTCAGTTATGACGGTTAAAGCTGACGGCTCTCTACTGGCATCTATTAAGTCATCAATAAGATAGGAATAATCTATTCCTAGACCTTGAGCCAGTTTGTATTGATGGATTTTAATAAAACTTTCTTTTATCTGCCATAGCAACTTGGTGATCGTGTCACGTTGAATCACGGGTAATGATTGCAAGATCATAATCTCATTGTCTGAGTAAAATCGCTTTGCCACATGCCATGCAACATTATTGACCTCTACGTCCACACCTATAGGGCGATGAGGACTAATCACCACGGTGACGATACTGCTTAACAGTTTATTGACTGCCTTGCTTTTGCCACCTGTATGACTGAAGCATACGTAATGTCCACTTTTGACAAGGCGATACGGGAATGCGGATTCATCTAACGTATCGCTGAGCGCTAGCTTATCCAGAAACTGCTGTAACAACAGACGCACGCCTTGACGCTGTCGCTGACGTTGGGCACGAGCGATATCACGCACTGATAAATCATCTGGTGGTATGCGGTATTGCCAACTACGTTTGTACCATTCATCAGTACCTATACATGTAGCGTGATCAATGGGTCTCCCCAACGACTTGCCCCATAAATCTTGATGTTTGAGGCGTGGATACTCACTCACCTGTGCGGTGGCACACCACGTCATAGGCTGTAGCTGAGTAAATTGAATATGCGTCAGGCGTAAGGTTGGCATCATGAGTTATATCGATTGATGTGAGTTTTTTGGTTTAGTAATACGTAAAAAGCCCAGCAATATCAATATTACTGGGCTTTTATGAATCAAGTTAAGCTTGTCTGATTCTGATTGGTTGTACGACTTTTAGTAAGACAGCTCAGCACGACGGTTTTGTGCATAATCAGCTTCAGTGTTACCAGCAGCAGCAGCGCGTTCTTCGCCATAGCTGATGACACGGATGTTATTTGTAGACACACCTTGGGCCGCAAGATAGTTACGCGCTGCTTGAGCACGGCGCTCACCCAATGCGATGTTGTATTCACGGCTACCGCGTTCATCAGTGTGACCAGCGATAACAACACCCGCTGATGGGTTTGAGCTAAGTAGGCTTGCATGCTGATTCAAAACACTGGCTGATTGTGCAGTGATTTCGCTGCTATCATAGCCGAAGTATACAACGGCTTGTAGGTTCTCAGCACCAGCAATAACTGCGCTAGAGTTATTCATAGAAACAGAGCCATTATATCCAGCTTGACCACCTGGGATACCTAGTGGGGCAACCACAACTTCAGAGTTTGTGCGTTTGGTAGCACAACCTGTAGTAATGGCGATTGCGCTTGCTAATACAGTTAGAACGGCGATCTTAGAAAAGTTAGTTGACATGCTGAGCTCCTAAAATTTTAATTAAATTGTTTTTTTAAACTGCTTAGGATAAAACTTGGGCAATTGCTATCTATAATATACTAAATGTTACTTTATGTAATTAGTTTTACTGTAAATAATTCTAGAATTTACATATAGATATGAGGCTTACTACCACCGATGCTTACCCCAGTTTTCAGGGTTAGCCCAGTAGTCAGCATTGAGCCAATTCGGTAGCTGTTTATAGTCATATAAATTAAACTGCCAGAGAGTGGCGGCTGTTGATACGAGCGAGTTTTTTTGATTCATTAAGCCAATCTCTAAAGATTGCTCATTCAAAATATCAAATGGCGTAAAGCCATAAGCTTGCAAGCTTATGCTGCTCTCAAGTGCGATGAGCAGATGCGCAGCATACAGATCACGATAGCGCATCAGTAGTGGAGTATATTGCTGTAGTAGCTCGGATGACAATGCAGGTAACCAAAAACAGGCGAGCTCATACCGTTCAGGCAGTTGCTGCTGTGTAAGCTCTGATAACGTTACTATCTGTAGCGCTTCAACCTGTTCCATTTCATTATTGCTGTCTTTATTACTGAGATATTCTTTTAGTTCTGTCTTTAATGCCATGCGTGCATTTTTGTCTTGTACCACCCATAATAACTCAGTGATATCATTGAGCTGTTCAATCATTTCCGGTGTGTCTTCTTGCGTCACTAACGATGGTAGTAGGGCATCAACGTAATCTATAAGTAATGGTAAAGTAATGTCTGAACGACGGGCAGTATGCTTTGTCATATAATAGGCCGTTAATTAAATAGTGATCAGT
Source organism: Psychrobacter sp. SZ93C1 (assembly GCF_015864635.1). NCBI lineage: Bacteria > Pseudomonadati > Pseudomonadota > Gammaproteobacteria > Moraxellales > Moraxellaceae > Psychrobacter > Psychrobacter sp. SZ93C1. Next base: position 92,877 of record NZ_JADYWY010000006.1, read on the forward strand.
AGTGAATCTATTAAATCATTTTAAGCATTATTATCCAATGATTGATTAACACAAGTTGTCTTAACCTAGCTTGAAGTACCACATATACATCTGCATTTCTTCTGGATGCTATAATCTTTAGACCTGCACTTGAAATTTGGTCGTTCAGGTCAATTTAGTTATAAGTCTAACAAGCTCTTGTACCAACATCATATTTATATCATAAAAAATAATAGGAATTTATATGTCTACTGCTGAAACTGATGCTCAAATCATCAATGCTGATATGCCAGACGTGCCACCGCAAGCACCGAGTAAAATTAACTTGAAGGACTATAAAAAACCAAGCTTTGATGTCGAAACGGTTGATTTGAATATAAAGTTGTTTGAAGAGTTTGCGCAGGTAGACAGTACGCTAAAAATGGTACGTCAAACGGCAGGAGATATCGTATTATTTGGTGAAGCGTTAGAGCTGCTTGCTATTAGTATGAATGGCGAGACACTAACTGCTGAGCATTATCAGCAAGACGCTGACAAACTGACAATATCGAATGCACCTGATGAAGTTGTTTTAGAGATTCAAGTACGTATCTGCCCGCAGACCAATACTGCCCTTGAAGGTCTATATATGGCAGGTAGTGGTGACGATACGATGTTTGTCACCCAATGTGAGCCTGAAGGCTTCCGCAAAATTACCTTTTATCCAGACCGTCCCGATGTACTAGCGATATTTACCACGCGTCTGGAAGCAGATAAGCGCTACCCAACGCTATTGGCCAATGGTAATTTGGTGGAGTCTGGTGAATTGGTAGATGCGCCAGACCGCCACTATGCGATCTGGCATGATCCGACTAATAAACCAAGCTATCTGTTTGCCTGTGTCGTCGCCGATTTAGATGTATTGACAGACTCTTATACGACGAGCGAAGGCCGAGATGTCAAGCTTGAAGTGTATGCTAAGTCTGCTGATATCGATAAATGCGATGTCGGTATGCAAGCGCTAAAAGATGCCATGAAGTGGGATGAGGTCAATTATGGCCGACCATACGATTTAGACCGTTATATGATCGTTGCTGTCAGCCAATTTAATATGGGCGCGATGGAAAACAAAGGTCTAAATATTTTTAATACGTCCTGCGTATTGTCTAGCCCAGAGACAACGACTGACTCACGTAGCTTCAGTGTGAAAGCCATCATCGCTCATGAGTATTTTCATAACTGGACAGGAAATCGCATCACCTGCCGTGACTGGTTCCAGCTGTGTCTAAAAGAAGGCTTTACCGTTTACCGTGACCAATCGTTCTCAGCGGATCAGCAGTCGCGCGCTGTACAGCGTATCGACGATGTCGCGACATTGCGCGCGCATCAGTTTGCAGAAGATGCAGGGCCGCTTGCACATCCTGTGCGCCCTGAGAGTTTCGTTGAGATCAATAACTTTTATACGACGACTGTCTATGAAAAAGGCGCTGAAATTGTCCGTATGATTGCGAATACGTTAGGGCCTGATGATTTCCGCAAGGGCACTGATGAGTATTTCCGCCGTTATGATGGGCAAGCTGTGACCGTTGAAGACTTCTTGTCTGCGCTGAGTATCACTGATAGTAAGATTGAAAACTTCATAGATTGGTATCGTCAGCCAGGCACGCCAGTGGTCTCTGGCCATCAAAGCTATGACAGCGCTGCGCAGACATTAACCATTACGCTTAGTCAGCAAACTCGCCATGTCAGTGGTTTTTCTGCACCAAAACCATTGCCTATTCCGGTAGCGACTGCACTGTTTGATCAAGACTCCGGTGATATCATCGCTGAGCGTATGTTATTGCTCGATCAAGCAACACAGTCATTTACCTTTGAAAATGTGACTAGTGAGCCAGTCGTCTCGTTGCTGCGTGATTTCAGTGCGCCAGTACAGCTTAATTATGATTATCAAGATGAAGACTTGGCATTTTTGCTCAAACATGAAACCAATGGTTTTAATCGCTGGCAAGTAACACAGATGCTCGTCAATCGTATCCTGCTACAAGGCCAAGTGTCAAAAAGCAGTCCTGACGTCTATCTAAGCGCACTGGCTCAGACATTGCCTGAGTTGGCAGCTGAAGATGCGATGTTGGCAGTACGTTTGCTCGATATTCCATCAGCACAAGAGTTGGCGTCTGCGATTCACAAAGATTACGATCCAGCGTTGGTGAAAGCGCAGCATGAAGGCTTGTACCAACTGGTAGCAGATACCTTAAAAGATCAGTGGGCAGTGCTTTATAAACAGCTACCGATGCAGTCTTATGAAGATAGCCCTGAGGCACGTGGTACTCGTGCGCTACGTAATGTGGTGTTAGACATGGCATTAACGGCCAAAATTGAAGATGCAGCAGTATGGGCGCAGCAGCAGTATGACAATGCCAGCTGTATGACCGAGCGTTTCGGTGCGCTAAAAGTGATGGTCAATCATCAAGTGGCAAGTGCTGATGCTTATTTAGCCGATTTTTATGAGCGCTTTAACAGCAATGATTTGGTTATCGACTTATGGTTTAGTGTGCAAGCGTCCGCTGATACGGTCACGGCTGATACTATCAAGTCGTTGATTGCTCATACTGATTTTGATTGGAATACGCCCAATCGCGTACGCTCAGTTATTAGCGCCTTTACGTCACAGCCAACAGCGTTGTGGACAGCAGAAGGGCTGAGCCTTTATACAGGCGTGATCAAAAAGCTAGATGATGCCAATCCTGTTTTGGCCTCGCGTTTGCTGCAAGTGCTGGCACGTTGGAATACGTTGGCTGAATCACATCGCCAGATGGCGCATGATCAGTTGCTTGAGTTGCAGCAGCAAGTTTCATCTAAGCATGTGCTTGAGAGTTTAAATAGTGTGTTAGGTGCAGCAAGCGAGTAGGGTAAATGACCTTGTGATTGAATTGAAAGCATAAAAAAATCCCGTCCAACATTACTATGTCGGACGGGATTTTTTATGCTTGGCTTATAGCAATTGACTATAAGACAATGACGACTAGCGGTTAGGCAATACGTCTTTTACCATGTCACGTAAGTTGTGTAGCGCAACGACGGTACTGTCCCAATCTAAACAACCATCAGTAATAGATTTGCCATATTCAAGCTGGCTCAAATCAGCAGTCAGTTTTTGATTGCCGCCTTTTAGGTGACTCTCAATCATCATACCGATGATAGATTTGTTGCCGTTCTGAATTTGTTCAGCGACGTTTTTGATGACCATCGGCTGTAGATATGGGTCTTTACCTGAGTTGGCATGACTTGAGTCAATCATAATCTTGCTACTGGTTTTGCCTGCCGCCAGCGCATCTTCAACTTCAGAGACAGCTGTTTGATCATAGTTAGGTTTGCCATTACCGCCACGCAATACCACGTGCGCGTAAGGGTTGCCCTTAGATTTGATGATGGAGACTTTGCCATCTGATGATAGACCTAAGAAGCTATGACCTGCTTTTACTGCTTGCATAGCGTTGACTGCGACGGTCATACCGCCATCGGTACCATTTTTAAAACCAACTGGGCATGATAGACCAGAGCTCATCTCGCGGTGAGTTTGGCTCTCAGTGGTACGTGCGCCAATCGCTGACCAGCTAATCAAATCCTGCATGTACTGCGGCGTGTTTGGATCCAATGCTTCAGTGGCACAAGGTAAGCCTTTTTCGTTCAGATCAATCAGTAGTTTACGGGCCGTACGTAGACCTTTTTCAATATCGAAGCTGTCGTTCATATCAGGGTCATTAATCATACCTTTCCAGCCGACAGTGGTACGCGGCTTTTCAAAATACACGCGCATCACAACGAAAACGCTGTCTTCGATTTCTTTTGCCAATATGGCTAAGCGATCGGCATATTCGTGAGCGGCTTTGATATCATGGATAGAGCAAGGGCCGATGACCACAAATAAGCGTTTGTCTTTACCATCCAAGATGTCTTGGATAGTATTACGGCCTTTTAAAACCGTGTCATACGCTTTCTCTGACAAAGGCAGCTCAGTTTTGAGCTCGTTTGGAGTGATTAGGGGGATGAATTGTTCAATGTTCACGTCATCAATATCTGCATTATGGGTAGCTGGTGTCGTCATGATTATATCGTCTAGCTAATTTATAGGAATAATCATTATGCGGACAAAACGGGCTGTTGACAAGGGTAGTCGGCGAGTTTATTGACTCATAACTGGAATGATAAAAACAAAACTTAGTTATACTTGTTTATTATCAGTCTTGTGTTGAGTGTAATAGACGTAAGATTTCTGCTTAATATTCTTATCCATAATGAAAAATTGACCGAAATTTTAAGTCATTTTTCATAGGTATATCACGCTACTTTTATCAGCTAACTTAGCTATTTATATCATCGTCACGTATGATGACAACATAAACGATAGGACGCTAAAATAGTGCGTGTTGAGAATACTCATTAATCATCGTATTTTAGTGTAGATTTCCCAAGTATTATTTCATAATAATTATTTTTTATTCTTTATAACATTGTGTTTTTTAATATCGAGAGCTTGTCATGACAGATTTTTCTACGCCTGATAAACATACTGAACTCACAGAGCAGACGCCTGAGTTAAAATCGACGCCATTAGTGATAGGTATCGTCGCAGGTGAAGTATCAGGTGACAGTTTGGGTGCAGATTTTATGCAACAAATGAACAACTTGCGTGATGATATTGTTTGGGTAGGTGTGGGCGGTAGCATGATGGAGGCGCAGGGGCTACAAAGTATTTTTCCTTTGTCGCGTCTGGCAGTCATGGGGTTGGTAGAGGTGATGGGCCAACTGCCTGATTTACTCAAAGCCCGTCGTGAGCTGTTGAGCGCATTCAAAGCCGCTAATATTGATTGGTTCATCGGTATTGATGCCCCTGATTTCAACCTTAGAGTCTCTAAAAAGCTAAAGCCAAAAGGCGTGTTTTGTGTACAGTATGTCAGTCCGTCTATTTGGGCATGGCGTGAGTCACGGATTCATAATATTAAAGCGGCGACCAATCTGGTGCTGTGCTTATTTCCTTTTGAGCTACCTGTTTATGAACGCCATAATCACCCGGCGATATGTGTCGGTCATCCGCTCTTACGCACCATTGATCAGACATTACTAGAGACACCGATTAATCAGCGCCGCAGCGAATTAGTTTGGCACAACGATGGTTTGCAGCAGTTCTTTATTGAGCGATTTGATGACGTCAGCCAACTTATTTGTGTGATGCCAGGTTCTAGACGCGGAGAGATAACCGCTATTTTACCGTTGATGCTAGACGGTATTCAAAGGCTAATACTATTAGATCCAAAGCTGTGTTTTATCATTCCAACAGTAGATCAGAATCATCAATATATCGTGCAAGATGTGATTGATCAACGCTCAGAGCAGCTGCGCGCCGCGATAGTCGTGGTATATGATGACAGCCAACCGACATTTAGCCAGCAGGCCATGGCTGCATCTGACATCGTTATGTTAGCATCGGGTACGGCAACGTTAGAGGCGATGCTACTAGAGCGCCCGATGGTCGTGGTTTATCAATTAAACAAGCTCACCTATCAGATAGCCAAACGCTTGGTAAAAGTGCCGTATGTGGCGCTGCCTAATATTTTGGCGGGTACGGCCATCGTCCCTGAGCTGATTCAAGAGCAGGCAAGCGGGGATAATATTTGCCGTACGCTCATGCGATTACTGCAACCGCGGGCCTATGCTGAGCAGTTAAAAGACCTCGTCGCCACCAAACGGTCATTAGAACAGCAAAGTAACCATGACCCAGCCAATAGTGTGGTTGAGCAATGGTTTATTCAAAAAGACCATAAAGCATAATACTGCGGATTAACGCACGCTACATTTCCACTATTTTGATAAAAAGACACCGCATCGCTATGAGTAAACAGCACAGTACCGACAGCTCAATGACACCAATTAAAGTGAGTATCGAGAGCATTGATATTAAAGGTCAATATATCCAATTGGCAGCCCCCATTCATTTGTCCGGGCGACTCAATGTCTCTGAGCTTCTCACTCAATATTCAGTAGATAGACAGCAAGATTTAACACAGCCAATGCTACAGATTGGCATCGATGAAGCAGGGCGTGGGCCTTTGCTCGGTAGCGTCAATGTTGCCGCTGCGATATTGCCTGCCGCTTGGTCAGGACTGATTGAGGAACAACCACTCACAGGTACGCCGCTATCTATATTGACAGACTCTAAGCAGTTGAGTGAAAAAAAACGCGACATTCTTTATCCGTTAGTGAAGCAATATGCAATCGGCTATGTCATCGCTGACATACCCGCAGCAGTGATTGATCAGGTCAATATATTGCAAGCGACCATGCTAGGGATGCGCCTATGTACCGAAACATTGATAGAAGTAGTTGCTCAACAGTTTGCCATGGCCTGTGAAATGACAGCAGATGCTGTTAAACCGTTACAAGTTGAAGTATTGTTCGATGGCAATCGTTGTCCAGAGTTGGACTTTGCTAAGCTTGCTAAATGTGGGGTCGAACAGGCTAATATCGACTGCCAAGCATGGGTGAAGGGCGACGCTCGTCATACTAGTATTGCCGCGGGCAGTATCTTAGCAAAAGTAAGCCGTGATGAAGCCATGTATGCGCTTGATACACAGCACCCAGAATACGGAATTGCCAAACATAAAGGCTATCCAACGCGTGCACATATGGAAGCGATTGACACCTATGGCGTATTATCTGAGCACAGGCGTAGCTTTGCACCTGTTAGAAAGGCGCTAGAAAGCTAAAACATGTCCCTAATGAGGTTGAAAAAATCTAATAACTAATTTGTAAAAAAGTAATTTAAACTAAACATTTGTTATATTGACATAATGCTTTATAGTTGAAAGTTTTACATTTTAGGTGGTGATAATGAATGATTTAAAATCAAAGATACTGTCAGTGTGTGCTTGGTTTTTTGGAATTTTCTTTATAGCAACGGCACTAGGAATGATGGCACAAGGAGCTATTGTCACTAGTGTATTAATGCTAATCGGATCGGTTCTGTTGTTACCACCTATCAAGCGTTTAATCTTAGATAAGAAACCTAAAATAGGTAGGGGTAAAGTAACATTAGCAGGCTCTACTCTAATATTTATATCAATGTTATTTATCCCAACAGATGACCAGACAGCAACCAATGAACCAGTAACTACAGAAACAGAGGTCGATACTGCAAAGTCTGAACCCACTCCAGAACCTGAAGTTGAGAAACTGCCTGAATATAAAATTGTAGAAGATACAGTTAAGGGCGATATTAAACGTACTGTAGAAGTGGAGCTATCGTCACGGATGGATGAGGAATCTCTTATTGCTTTAGCAGAAAAGATTTATGCTCTGTCAGATGCAAAAGTTGAGCGCACTTTTATCACGTATCGGCTTGCTAGTGGAGGTGATGGGAGTGCTTGGGCAACGACTCACTATAATCCTGAGTTTGAGGTAAATATAGTTGGGGCAACCGCATCGGATTACGAAAGAATAAAAAACACCAATATATCTAAAGGTGAATTAATAGGGAGCTGGATGGCCAGTCGTGGAATGGACTCAAAGGTGACTGCATATAAGAAAGATGGTCAGATTTATATTCAAGAATTATATGATTTCGGTCCACTCTCAAAAGAAGACACAGTCTATGAGTCAACTCAATTAGATAAGGGATTAAGGCTTCAAGATGAGAGCGGAAAAGATCACAATGAATACTTCATTATTAATAAAAATGGTGATCTAGAGTTTTGGAGTGAAAACGGTAATTACTATACGGCTCCGAAAGTCTCCGATGCCAAACTTGAACAAACACAAGTAAAAAGTGAAAAAGTCACACTAGAAAAGCCAAAAGGCCTATCTCAGCCACAAAAGAATGCTGTTAGATCAGCAAAACAGTATATTGGTATGACGGGCTTCTCACGAGATGGACTTATCAATCAGCTTTCATCAGAATATGGTGATGGCTATGAAGTAGCTGATGCTACCGTTGCTGTAGACAGCTTAAATATCAATTGGAATGAGCAAGCCGTGAGATCGGCAAACCAGTATCTTGATATGACAGGTTTCTCTTGTAATGGATTAATCGAACAACTTTCATCGAGTGCAGGTGACAAGTACACTGCAAATGAAGCAGCTTATGGAGCACAACAAGCAGGTGCTTGTTCATAATTATCCATAAAATTTGAAGAAATTTATCCTACAACTTATCAGTACGTTAATATTTTTTAGGTTCTATAGAAAGGGCAGTAGATTTGACCGACATACTGTCCTTATAAAATAGCCTAAGCATAAAATATATTACCGTTGGAATGCAAAAAGCCACCTACTTATTTACAAGCAGGTGGCTTTTTGCTTTTATAATTTAACCACTATAAAGTTTAAATGGTCAAAAATACTTAGAACGATGAATTCGGCTGCTGCAGAAATACTTCTTCCTCGTAAGTTGACTCACGATCTAACGTGTTATTGCGATGAGGGTAGCGGCCAAACTGCTCAATAATGTTTTTATGGCGATATTCAAAGTCTAAAGTATAGGTATCATCCAGTTGTTCAAATAATGGCAGATAGCGCTCGTGGATGACTGCCGATTCAGAGTGCATAAACGGCATGATAATGAACTTACGCCATGCCATTGGTAGCGTATCAAAATACGGTTGCTGGCTGGCTTCTTGTGCTAAAGCGACTGCCATACCATCTTGAGAAAAAGCGCCGACTTGCCCGCGGCATAAGTTACGTGAGAATTGATCCAATACGATAATTTCTGCCAAGCGTCCAGCCAAAGCCGTGATTGAGCTATTACTGTCTAATGATGACTCTGAAAGTCGCCAAGTCGCACATTCACCCTGTTTAGCTGCTTGCCAGATATCGCCAAATTTATTTTTTATTTGTCTATCAAAGTTATCATTTTGTGCAAACCAATATTGCTCATTGTTTGGGTCAAACCAAAAGTCCAATACAGCACGTGCATTAGGATTTAGATGGGCCAAATCAATGTTTTTTGGATCCAATTGAGCCGAGTTGGCTTGACTGGACGAGGTTGAGTAGTCGGTTGAAAGTGCCATAAGCTATTCTAATAATGATAAATTTAGTCTACTATATCGAAAAATATTATTCGCTACTGTTATCAAATGCTATCGGGTGCACCATTATGAATACATCGTCTACCAATCCAACTTTTACCAAATCTACTAGCCAGTCTATCACCGTACCAACGCCATACTATTTGCTTGATGAAGCGGCGATAGTGAACAACATGAAAATCATTGCACGACTGTGTGAGCTGTCAGGTGCAAAGGCATTATTAGCACTGAAATGCTTTGCGACATGGGGCGTGTTTGACATTATGCAGCCTTATTTGCATGGTACTACCTCATCATCACTCAACGAAGTCAGACTGGGCTATGAGACTTTTGGTAACAACGATGATGCTAATAGCAACGATGCGGGCAGCAAAGACAAAAAAGAAACGCATGCCTACTGCGTGGCCTATAGTGCAGATGAAATCCCTGAGGTATTAAAATACGCGGATAAAATCATCTTTAACTCTATCTCGCAGCTCAATACTTTTGGCGAGCAGGCACGTGCGCAAGACATTCCTGTCGGGCTGCGTCTAAACCCAAAAACCAGTAATTCGTCGTTTATTATCGCCGATCCAGCTCGTCCTTTTAGCCGTTTGGGTGAGCATGATAAAGCTAAGATTGCGGCAGTATTGGGTGATATTACAGGCGTCATGATTCATAACAACTGTGAAAACGATAGCTTTGAAGCGTTTAGTGAAAGTCTGGCGGATATTGAAAACAGGTTTGGAGATATTCTGGCGCAATTAGAATGGGTAAGCTTGGGCGGTGGTATTCATTTTATCGCGCCTGATTATCCACTGGAAAATCTCGCTACTCGTTTAAAAGTATTTAGCGAACAATATGGTGTACAAGTCTATCTTGAGCCAGGTGAAGCGAGTATCCATGGCGCTGGCTCGTTAGTCACGACTGTACTAGACACCATGCATAATGAAAAGCATCTTGCCGTGGTTGATTCGTCTATCGAAGCACACATGCTTGATCTACTGATTTATCGCGAGTCAGCACCCATTGCCGCTATCAATAATACAGTAATGGATGTCGCTCCTATCGGTCATTCAGTGATTGAGACGTCAGAACCTATTCTCGACAGTGAGGTAGACAGTACGCTCATTTATGGTCGTTCTTGTTTGGCAGGGGATATTTTTGGTGAGTATGACTTGCCAAGTAATTTACAGATAGGCGATCAGATTACTTTTGGCAATGCCGCAGGTTATACCATGGTTAAGAAAAATTGGTTCAATGGTGTCAACATGCCAGCTATCGTCATTCGCCGTCTTGATGGCTCGATTGATGTACAGCGTGAGTTTGATTATCAGGAATATAAGGCGAGCTTGTCTTAACATTCAGAACTGATTGTTAGCCAGCGTTATGCTTACATTGTTAATAAGATTCATATTTATTCATGAATTTTTGTCAAAAAGAGCGTAAAAAATTGCTATAATCGCCTCGGGCAAACAGTCATTGGCAGAAAATGATGCTTGCCCGACGGGTGCGTGGGTTTTCCTCGGTCTTCCTTTTTAATTCACGCATATCATTCACTCGTTTCTGTTTTGCATAGCCGCTATCAATGGTATCGACAGGGACACAAAGGAGGATTGTTCATTGAACACAAACCAACAAGCTACAACCAACAAAAAAGACGTGCTCATCATTGGAGCAGGCGGTGTCGCTCAAGTGGTTGCGCATAAATGTGCAATGCATAATGACGTGCTTGGCAATATTCATATTGCGTCGCGCACGGTAGATAAATGTGATGCCATCGCCCAAAGTGTGCAAGAGAAAGGCAGCTTTAAGCAGCCAGCGACTTTGCATACGCACCAAATCGATGCCATGGATATCCCTGCGCTGATACAGCTGATAAAAGACACAGGCATCCAAATCGTCATCAACGTTGGCTCACCTTTTTTGAATATGAGTGTGCTAGAAGCTTGTATCGAAACGGAAGTTGCTTATATTGATACGGCTATTCACGAAGATCCTCGTAAGATCTGTGAGACGCCGCCATGGTATAGCAACTATGAGTGGCAGCGTAAGCAGCGCTGTGCCGACAATAAGATCACAGCTATCTTAGGTGCAGGATTCGATCCCGGTATGGTCAACGCTTATGCGCGTCTTGGCTATGACATGATGGATGCAGGCTCAGTCACAGACATCGATATTATCGATATCAATGCTGGTAGCCATGGCAAGTATTTTGCCACTAATTTTGACCCTGAGATTAACTTCCGCGAATTTACGGGTACGGTTTACTCTTGGCAAGATCGTAAGTGGCAGTCAAACAAAATGTTTGAAGTAAAGCGTACGGATGATCTGCCTGTCGTAGGGATGCAAAACAGCTATCTGAGCGGCCATGATGAGATTCATTCGTTATCAGCTAACTTGGATGTGCCAAACATTCGCTTTTGGATGGGTTTTGGTGAGCATTATATCAATGTCTTTACCGTGCTTCAGAGCTTAGGTCTATTGTCTGAGCAGCCTGTCATGACCGCTGAAGGGCAAGAAGTTATCCCTCTAAAAGTGGTGAAAGCTGTACTACCAGATCCAAGTTCTTTAGCAGCAGAATATACTGGCAAGACTTGTATCGGTGACAAGGTTAAAGGCAAGATAGATGGCGTGGATAGCGAAGTATTTATCTACAACGTCTCTGACCATAAAGACGCATATGAGGCCATGGGTAGCCAAGGTATTTCTTATACTGCGGGCGTCCCACCTGTCGCGGCTGCTATGCTTATTGCTACCGGTGAATGGGATGCAGGCAAGATGGTCAACGTCGAAGAGCTTGATGCCAAGCCACTTATCAATCTATTGAATAAGATTGGTTTGCCAACTCGTATCAAAGACGAGAATGGTGATAGAGCGCTTGAGTTTGATATCTAGTTAGTCGTAATTTGTATCACCAAGCCCCTTTGACTCAATAGTGAGTCAGAGGGGCTTTTTTTTGTTTTTACAAAATTTTAGGTTCAAGAGTTTGCAAAAATATTAAGCCGTTATAGGCATTCAATTTACAAAACTTAAATGATAATGATTTTTAATATCATTAATAATGAAAATAAGGTAGTATTTCAGCTTTGTATCATTTGCTAGGGTGTGTCTTCATTTTAAAAATGATGATCAAAATAAGATAAATTGCAGTCAAACGAGGAAAATAGCACAGATAATATCGGGATATTAACCAGATATTTGACGATGTTTGGCAAAATTTAGCTATTTTTAGCCCATTTAGAGGGCACTCGTTTGAATTGATGACACGCCCTAACATCTTGTAACGGCGGAGGTTAGATGTTTGTCAGTGAATAGAATAAGGAGCAATGAATGACATACACACGTTTTTTCTCTAATAAATGGGCTATAGCAGGATTTACTTGTTTGTTATATTCGAAATCATTTTCGGCATTTGGTTCGGAGATACCAGTGTTAAAAGTGGGAAATCCTTTGAAGGGTGAGCTAAGCCATCTCAACAGTGAAAATAGTAATGCTAAGTCACAGTCACAGCATAAGTCATTGGATATCCGTATTCCCTGTGAAAAAGGCGATTATCTAACTGGGTATGTGGAAAGTGGTAAAAATATGGTGACGATGGATATCATCGATGCCACAGGAAAATTATCGCGCCGTTTGATTGACCATAAAACTGGCAAACAAAAATTCTATTCAGTAGCCGAAAACTGCCCAGAGACGTGGCGACTGTCTGGCACAGGTGCATATCAGATAGTGCTCGAACAACGTATCAGTCTGGCTGAGCAAGATTTAGAAGGTTCTTTAGAAAGTAATTCAGAAAGTTCTGATACGTTACTCAGCCCAAAAGTATCGGCATTACGTGAATCACTGCAAAAGGGTGAGAGTACTGACAGTTTTTGGGCAGATGTAGAAGCATTAGGCACGCCGCTGCTCGAAGAGACGCCTTCGGGCACCTTGATGACGTTTTTAGCGCGAGGCGACTATCGTAATATCAAGCTAATGGGTGGCCCGTCCAATAATCATGATGCATTGCAACGATTGGCGGACTCTGATACGTGGTACAAAAGTTTTATTGTGCCAAACAACACGCATTTATCTTATCAAATCGCTCCAAATGTACCTCAACCACCATTGTCTGGGCGTGCCCGTAGAATTGCCATAAAATCTGTGGCTCAGGCCGATCCTTATAACCATCATCCATGGCCTGATTCAGCAATCGACAAGTACACAACCAAATCTACTGTTACGTTAAAAGATGCGCCAAAAAGGCCTTGGGTAGATGTGCAAAAAGAAACCCCCAAAGGCGAGCTTTCTACTTTTAAATTTACCAGCAGTACGTTAGACAATACCCGTGACATTACTATCTATTCTCCTGCTATTGATGACAGCCAGAATAATAGAGACGATGGGGTGTTGTTGTATATCTTTGATGCGGAAGCCTATATCGATACGGTTGGATTGCCAACGATATTAGATAATTTAATCGCAGAAGGTGAGATTCCACCGGTGACGGCAGTGTTTATCAGTAATCCTGATGGGGATGCCCGTGCGCGCGAATTGCCTGCCAATCCTGTATTTGCAGATGTATTGGCCAATGAGCTGGTGCCGCAAGTAAATAAACGGTTGCCAGTAGCGATATCAAAGGATAGAACGGTCATTGCAGGGTCGAGCTATGGCGGATTGGCTGCCATGACGATCGCACTACGTCATCCTGATATATTTGGCAATGTTATCTCTATGTCTGGTTCTTTTTGGTGGAAGCCAGAAGATCAGACAGCAGATGATAAGCATTTTGTAGCGTCTGAAGTCATAAGAATGGATAAGGCACCCGTTCGTTTCTTTATGAGTGCTGGCGTGTTTGAAACAGCTCGTGGGGAAAGTAGTAGCAATGGTATATTGGGAACCAATCGTCATCTGCGTGATGTGTTATTGGCAAAAGGGTATGACACTCGTTATGAAGAGTATGGTGCAGGGCATGACTATTTTTCTTGGCGAGGAATAATAGGGGATGGTTTGATATCGCTTTTTCCGTCTAAGTAAAAGAAATAACTAAAGCGTGTTTTCAAATAACCAAATCCTCATGCATGATTAGGGTCGTAGATACGCAAAATTTCAATAATATAGTCATCAAGCATCGATTATGATGAATGAGGTTTGATCTTATATTTGAATAATGGGAATAAGTATGGATATGGATGAGGTGTTTGCTGCTATAGCAGGTGAAACATTAGAAGTTCATCAGGAAAAATATAAGTTAAGCTCAAGAATATCAAGTGAAGCAAGTCAGTATATGGAAACAGATTCTTCAGATTGGCCACCCATTACCTTTAATTGGGATTTATCAGAAAAAGGTCAACGTTTCTCTTTAGATGGTGACAATGAATTAAGTTTTAAAACTCAATATCCAGAAGGTTTTATATTGGGAACAGTGGAATTAGATGCTCTAGATAAAAAACTATGCCATTTTAGCCGTAGAGATAAAGGCGAGCTGTGGTCAGTAGGACATAAAAGTAGTTTGGCATATTTGATTGTTTATTTATCTGAAAAAAGACCTATATCACCGCCACTGGTAAAACCTCACCTTATCGGCGAGGTTATGTTGAAGGGTGGCCATCACCGGTATGCTATCGCAAAAGAAATAGGGGAGAAATATATTCCTATTTATGTCGAGCCAAAATATAGAAAAGAAATCGATAAACTTATGGAAATAGATTGGCTTAGCTAGAGTAGTGAAATACGCACTGTACGCTATATAAGCGTTTTGATGACAGCGTCATTATGTTTTCTTCATCACCCCTCACTAGGATTATATTCTCTCAACGCCGCAATACGGTCATCAAGCGTTGGGTGTGAGCGGAATAGATTTGCAATACTAAAACCTTGAGTTTGCCCAGACGAGATTGCAAACGCTTTCATACTCTCTGGCATTTGGTCGGGACGCTGTGCAGAAGGACGCAACGCATCAAGCGCACTGATCATTTTTTCACGGCTGGCAAGTTTTGCACCCATTTGATCCGCACGGAATTCACGTAATCGTGAAAACCACATGACGATGGCAGACGCCAAAAACCCAAGCAGAATATCCATCACGATACTGGTAATGAAATAACCAACACCTGGGCGGCCACTGGTATTTTTAAACACAGTGCGGTCAACGAAACTGCCGATAATACGTGCAAAGAACATCACAAAAGCGTTCACCACGCCTTGAATGAGAGCAAGCGTGATCATATCGCCATTGGCCACATGACCAATCTCATGCGCCAATACCGCTTCGACTTCATCTTGATTCATATTCTGTAGTAGACCAGATGACACTGCCACCAGCGCCTTGTTTTTATTCCAGCCAGTCGCAAACGCATTTGGTTGCGAATTATTAAAAATACCGACCTCAGGCATACCGATTTTTACTGCTTTGGCTTGTTTGGCGACCGTATCGACTAGCCATTGCTCGGTAGCATTGCGTGGAGATTCTATCACCACCGTACCCGTTGATCTTTTGGCCATCCACTTTGATATAAACAGGGATACCATCGAGCCAACCATACCGTAGATACCACACATAATGGCAAGGCTAACATAATTAAGACCGCCTGCGCCGTGGACACCGCCAATCCCAAAAAACCTCGACAATATACCAAACACAATGCTAAATACCACAATCACTGCTAAGTTGGTCAATAAGAATAATCCAATGCGCATCATGATGCTAACTTCCTATGTAAAGTGTCGGTACGACCTCGATAGAGCGCTCTCTAAGAGGTTTGTCTGCTATAGTCAAGTCCATATAAATCCGCTACATCGTCATCCTCGCTAAGCATACTAATGTATCACTTGCACTCGGCTTCCTTGTATCGAAATTATTTGAATTCAACTATATGATGGATTTTACGGTAATTCTGACTGTCATGTCATTTTAATCAGGGTATATTGGATAATGACAATGGTGCTCACATCGACTATCGAATAGGTGGTCTTACATACTATTGTAAACAAAAGCATGTATGGCGATTGATTTAATTATTATAAATTGGAGTGATTATTATGGCGAACCGTAGTTATCTGTATTCGACCAACACTATCCCCGAACCAAATCAAGATGATAGCAGCCGTGTGCTAACTGGTATTTCAGAATATAATTATGATATTCCAATCGTCTTTAAAATTTTACTCTCTGGTAATCCGCAAGCCTGTCTATCAGTAATTTGGGACAACCCTGAAAAGATTGCTCTCATTGGGGATTATGCAAGCGGTGTGCAAAACCTTGAAGCATTCTTAGCAGGTATCACGTTACCTGCTGCTCAAGCTCCAATTGCAGAGGCGCTTGAATTTTTAAAAATGCCTAAGAACCAAAGTCAGTATTTTATTTTGGAGTGTGGCGAGATTTTTGAGATGAGTGAGACGCCAGTAGAAGCGCAAAATCTGGCACTTCTCAATCAAGTGCAGAACCTTCAGCCTGAGATAGAGGCCGCATATCAGTCACTGTTATTGCCTGCGCCAGTAGTGAGCGACCAGCCTAAACCTATTGGCTTCTGGGCAAAACTGTTCGGTCGTCGTCCAACACGGCCAAAAGCATTGTCCTCGAATAACTCAGAACAAGCTATCTACGATCTCGGCCTTGGACTTTGGTCAAATATTCTGTATTTTGACTTCTCTGGAGAGGATGAAGGCAAAGATTAATCTTTAAACACTTATAAAATTGAGAATATAACATGCAGCTAGAAATAAATGTCATCGATGCTTTCACTGATAGCGTTTTTAAGGGTAATTCCGCAGCGGTTATTATCACAGAAAATTGGTTGTCCGATGCGCTGATGCAATCTATTGCGATGGAAAACAACTTATCCGAGACCGCATTTTTAGTTTTAGATAAAACGGATGATGCAGGTATCTACCATATCCGTTGGTTTTCACCATTTACTGAGATTGCTTTTTGCGGGCATGCAACCTTGGCATCTGCCTTTGTGTTATTTAAGAAAAATCCTACTCTAACGTCTATCAAACTCTCAGCCAAAGCCGTTGGTATTTTGACCGTTGTGCAAACAGACACTGGTAAAATACAAATGGACTTCCCAAACAGAAAGCCTGAAAAGATTACCGACATTCCTCAGGAGTTGTTGGCAGGTCTTTCAGTCGTTCCTGTTGACGTTTATCGTAATGAGCAAGCGTATTTCGTGATTTATAATTCTGAAGCTGATGTGCTAAATGTAGAACGTGATAATGAAAAGTTAAAGCAGCTAGCGCCTTTAGATGTGGTGGTGACATGTCAATCTGAATCAGACGACTATAAAAATTACGATTTTATTTCGAGATATTTTTGGCCTGCCAATGGTGGCGATGAAGACCCTGTGACAGGATCGGTGCATACAGGTTTAGCGCCATTATGGGCTGAGCGTTTGGAGAAAAATGAATTGGTTGCTTATCAAGCCTCCAGTCGCGGTGGGGTACTCGATTGCATGGTTGTCGAGGATAGGGTGCTAGTCTCTGGCAATGCTGTACAGTATCTGACTGGTTTTATTACCATTGAGTAGTAATGGGTGAGGAGTAGTAAGTTTTGACAGAATTAAAGACCGTTGGGCTATTTGGGCTTACTGCATTAGCAGAAATTATCGGTTGCTACCTGCCTTATCTATGGCTGCGAGAAGGTAAGTCAATCTGGCTTTTGATTCCTGCTGTACTGAGTTTAGCAGCCTTTGTTTGGTTGCTGACATTGCATCCAACAGCAGTAGGCAGAGTCTATGCCGCTTACGGTGGGGTATATGTTGTGATGGCCATTTTGTGGTTGTGGACAGTGAATGGTATACGACCAACCACTTGGGATGTTGTAGGTTCTATTGTCGCGCTATTAGGAATGGCGATTATTATGTTTGCACCGCGCAGTGGCTAGGGCGTGTCCTCAATTCAATCGATAGTTATCTAAATGGGTTAAAAGTGGCTAAATCTTGTCAAATAGCTGACTAATATCTCGATATTATCTGCGCTATTTTCCTTGTTTGACTGCGATTTATCTCATTTTTATCATCATTTTTAAAATGAGGACACGCCCTAATTAAAAATTAGTAGCTCACTCAAAAAAAATGCCAATCAAACCGTTAAGTTTGATTGGCATATTGAGACACTTACTATTAATGCTTACCTAAGATACTGCCGCTGTCTTCTTTCTTAGCTTGTTTTGCCGCTTTCTTTTCTTTTGCCGTCAAAAGCGGCTTCTTTTTTACATTCTTTTTACTGTCTTGACCTTTGCTCATGGTAGTTTCCTTTTTAGATAACACATGCCATTCTCTAAGCCAAAGTGAGCTGGTTTGAGGCAGTGCCGTTATAATGACGGCCAACATAGCCGTTTACTGGGTTGAGTATAGGCTTAAGCACTAGTAATAGATAGTATTCGCACAATTCGTCTACGATTAAATGGATTGCTCCTATTAACTAAAATTGCGTCATGTCAATTCGTATAATAAATATGAGTATTCATAAGTGCTTACTTACGGATACATGGCGATTTGCTATAATGAGCGACAAGCCGATGAATAGACGCGGCAAACTCTTATTTATTAACATTTAGCACCATCGTGCTTACTGTTTTGGTCAAATTATTATGCGTATTCGTAAACTTTTTAAATTTGAAAATGCTCATATCGTTCGTAATTGTAGTTCTGAACGTTGCAAGCATTCTATCCATGGTCACAGCTATCAGATTGAGCTGATTCTAGAAGCCAAGCGCTTAGATCACGGTCAGATGGTCTATGATTTTGGTCTGTTAAAGTCTTCGATCAAAGACATCATCGACAGCTTTGATCATGCTATCTGTTTTTGGAATAAAGACGATCCTGAGTATATCGATGCCTGTAAGAAGTTCAGTGCGCGCTGGATAAGCTTGCCAGTATCACCGTCAGCAGAGCAATTCTCACGCGTTATCTTCTTTTGGGCACAAGAGATTTTGCGCCAGACTCAAATGCAAAATGGCGAGTCAGATGTCAGTGTTTATTCAGTGATTGCCCACGAAACAGCAACGGGTTATGCGCAGTGTTTCGCTGATGATGTGGCCAATGATCAAATGGGCAAACTGGTTTTGGAAGAATTTGCATTTAGTGACCAAGTTTCTAAAGAATGGCATGACCCTGAACTGTATGCCAAACTGATTCGCGGTGAGAGTTTTATCAACCCATCAGTGACCATGCAAGTACAGACAGAGCAGGTACAAACAGAGCAAGTACAGGCAGGTTCAGACTGATGCACACTGATGAATCTATAAAAGACGACACATACTCTCAAACATTGATACTGAACTCTGAGCAAGATACTCAATCATTGGCGCAGCAGTTAGCTGATTTGCCATTGACAGGCAGTGTGTGGCTGGCAGGTGACTTGGGTGCAGGTAAAACCACGTTGACTCGTTATTGGCTGCAAGCGCTTGGTCATGCAGGCGCAGTCAAAAGCCCAACGTATACCTTGGTTGAGCCTTACAGTATTCAGAAAAGTGATGGCTCGATTAAGCCAGTTTATCATGCAGATTTATATCGTCTGCAAGATCCAGAAGAACTGTCTTTCATTGGGTTTGATGAGTATCTCGATGAGCCTGAAGCATTAGTTATCATCGAATGGGCTAGCCGTGCGGATGGCTATTTACCACCGCCGACTTTGTTTATTGATATGACCCAAGGTGATGGTGATCATCATGGTAAAGAATCTCGTTTGGTGGAGTTGCGACTATCGAAAGCAGGACAAGCGCTAGATTTAGATCTATCAACGCTCAAAATTGAATGTTGTACCAAACGCCTGTAGCCCAAAATATATGATGCTTATTCATGTCTGATAATTACGCTAATACACGTATCAAAAAACTGTCGCCATTGTTAATCAATCAATTAGCAGCGGGTGAGGTAGTGACGCGTCCGGCAGCTGTGGTCAAAGAGCTGCTGGAAAATGCCATCGATGCAGGCGCGACCAATATTGAGGTTCGCATCACTCAAGGCGGTATGGGCTTGATTGAAGTGGTCGATAATGGCGTTGGTATCCATCCCGATGATATGGTCATGGCCATTACCCGTCACGCAACCAGTAAGGTTGCTGATGTCGCTAATCTACACGGAATTACTACTTTGGGGTTTCGCGGTGAGGCATTAGCAGCAACGGCTGCAGTGTCCCGTTTGACTCTGACGAGTAGCCATGATGATAGCGGTGTTGGTCGTCAGTTACAGGTCGCTGGTGTCTTGGCTGATACACCAAAATTAATACCTGTCGTACACAATTGTGGAACGACGATTACCGTCAAAGATTTATATTTTAATGTACCAGCCCGTCGCGGTAATTTGAAATCTATTGCGACTGAGTTTGGGCATATTGAGACTATCGTGCGAGAAGTTGCTTTGGCACGAGCAGATGTGTCGCTGACGCTGTTTCACGACAATAAAAAACGGCTGTCATTATCCGCAAGTACTACGGGTATGAATAATCACGATGACAGTCGTTTGCCATTGCCGCGTCTAGAACAAGCGACTGGCATGGCATTGACGGATAATGCGTTAGCAATATCGATAGATTTAACGAATCTTATACAGCCGTCTGTAGAGTACGGTAATAGCAATATTAGTCAGGCAGCGATTAGTGGCTGGCTATGGCCGCTGCATCATGAAAAATCTGACTTGCCAAAGCTAATCTATGTGAATGGTCGACTGGTCAAAGAAGCATTGATTAGTAATCAGATGCGTCAATTGGCTCAGAGTGCGCAATTAAATGGTATGGGTTACGCACTTTATTTTGACCTACCAACCCAATGGCTCAATATCAATGTGCATCCATCGAAGCAGCGCATTAAGATTAGCCCACTAAATAATATCATGGCGCACTTAAATCACACGATTCAGTCTCAACTGAAAACAATCAGTGTGCCCACCTCTGTACCAACGTCAAAGGTTACTAGCTCGAAAATATCGGATTTATCAGACAGTGATATTTCAAACAGTGATATGTCTAAAGGCAATCTATCAGAGCTGTCTGTGTCAAATGCTCTGTCTACAAATGGCTCAAGCTACAACGGGCAAGTACAAGCGCCTAGGCAGCCTTATCAACCCGATTCAAGTCAATCGTTTTCAGCCAAACCATCGTCTTCAAGCAATGCATCTTTAAGCAATATATTTCCAAGCAAGCCGTTATCTCAAGAGTCAACGCACGCTTATATTGATGAGCGATCAGGCCAAGCTAGCAGTAGCTCTTCACTTTGTTCCGCTGGAATGCTTGCATCTGTATCCTTACCAGTTTGCTTAGATATTATTGACGATGTAGAGGCTATTGGTATTGACTCAAACGCAGAGGACAAACAGCTACCTTGGCTGTTATTTTATCACCAAGAGCAGTGTGTATTGATAAACGCTAAAGGTTGGCAGTTTAAAGTAAGTCAGTTATTTGAGTCACTTGCATCTGGTCATCAAATATTCAAAAAAGCTAGATTGCCAGACAGTGCGAATGAGCTTAATCAGCAACTTATTGAAATAAATATGCAAATGTCTGCACAGGATTCAATGGTTTTTGCGAACGATCTTACTGAAATAATTATGAACAATGCTATTAAAGCAATAGATAGCCACTACTTAGTAAGGCTAATGCTATCCTGAATACTTAAAAATAACCGTTATCCATACATTATGAAAGGCCACCTTATGCAACATTCGTCTGATAGCCTCCCTCACAAGCTAGCGGATAATAGCGTAGTCTGTCTTATGGCGCCAACCGCAAGTGGCAAAACTGCATTGGCATATGAGCTATATGATACAGGGCGCTACGAGCTAATTTCAGTAGATTCAGCATTGATATACTGTGATATGACTATCGGTACAGCAAAGCCGTCAGCTGATGAGCTGGCACGTTATCCACATCATCTGGTTGATATCATTGATCCGACACAGAGCTATAGTGTTGCTGAGTTTGTTGCAGATGTTGCTAATTTGATTGATAACTGTCATAAGAATGGCAAGATACCATTGCTAGTGGGTGGTACCATGATGTATTACATGGCGCTACTTGATGGACTATCACCTGTGCCTGATAGTGATGATAGCGTGCGCGCTCGTGTGGATCAGTGGCGGCAAGAGGAAGGTATTGAAGCACTGCATGATTACCTTGGTCAAGTTGACCCGATAAGTCATGAGCGTCTTAATGCAACTGATACTCAGCGCATTACCCGAGCGATTGAAGTTTATCTGCAAACAAACATCCCAATTAGTGACTGGCAACGTCAACCTAAACAAGCACTGGCACATAATCCAAAGCAGCAATGGCATGCACTATCAGTGATGCCAAATCGTCCATGGCTGCATGCGCGTATTGCTCAGCGTTTAGATATAATGTGGGATGAAGGGCTGGTAGCTGAAGTGATTGGCTTACTTGAGCAATATACATTAACACCTAATTTGCCTGCTATGCGCTGTGTTGGCTATCGACAGGTATTAGAGTATTTGGTACATATTGATCATCCAATATTTGAGTTACCGCATTTGGACAAAGCGCAGTTTTATGCTGCTTTTGGAGAATATTCAGAATCAGTAGATGGACAAGCAACATCAAATAATACCGCTGAGCTGTCAGCGCAATCATTGCTATCCAGTGCAGAGACCGAGTCACTTGCTTGTCAGCAAATGCAAAATAAGGCATTATATGCTACAAGACAACTGGCAAAACGGCAGTACACTTGGTTGCGTAAAGTAATGCAATTGCCTCATGCCACGACAGATGTGGTAAAGATGCCTGATTTATCTAACGATGAGAATAGCTCTATAAACACGGGTATGATTATAAAGTCATTTACAACGATGGTGCAGGCAAGAGAGTATCTATACTAAAAATTGCTCGTATGAGTAGACTATCAGCTCAAGGGTAAGTTGCGCGTAAAGCGTAATGTACTGAAAATTTGGTATAGAAACAGACGCTACACAGCCATCAGAAAGTAGTGACAATTAGTTTCAAATTATAACGTAGATAACTGCTATAATTTAAATCTATGAAAGTAACGGCTTTAACACTACTTTCCTAATTGCTAGTTACTGATGCTTGTTGAAAATAATCATCAATGATACAAGTAGTTACTTAATTATTTACAATAATAATGTATTCACGATAAAGTGGAATCACTTGACAACAATTAGGGTTTATTTAGATACGTTTTATAAAGATAGCTTATTATTGTATCTACCTTCAGCCATTATAATTAAATCAACACTTAAAATAATTGGCGCTCAAAACATAACTATATAATATTTAGGAGAGATTTCATGTCAAAAGGACAAACTTTACAAGATCCGTTCTTGAATTCGCTGCGC
Source organism: Psychrobacter sp. SZ93C1 (assembly GCF_015864635.1). NCBI lineage: Bacteria > Pseudomonadati > Pseudomonadota > Gammaproteobacteria > Moraxellales > Moraxellaceae > Psychrobacter > Psychrobacter sp. SZ93C1. Next base: position 116,185 of record NZ_JADYWY010000006.1, read on the forward strand.
AAAGACCGCATTCCTGTTTCTATTTTTTTGGTCAACGGCATCAAACTGCAAGGCCAAATTGAGTCATTTGATCAATATGTTGTTTTGCTTAAGAATACTGTGAGTCAAATGGTGTACAAACATGCTATCTCGACCGTAGTACCAGCTCGAAATCCTCGTAGTAGTACGACGACTGGCACTAGTACCCAACAACCTCAAAGCGCAGCGCCAACGGCCTATCAAGGTGGCGGTTTCGAGCGTGGCAGTAACCCTGCTAGCACGGGTGGTTTTGAAGAGCGTGGTTTTGCTTCTAACCGTAGTGGTTTTAATCGTGGCGGATTTAGCCAAGGCCAAGAGCGCGGATTTGAACGCGGTAGCTTTGGTCAAGGTCAAGAGCGCGGTTTTGAGCGTGGTGGATTTGGTCAGGACCGTGGTTTTGAGAATCCAGCAGACAACGCAGGCTTTGAAGATAAGCCAAATGATGGATCTAATGATAACAACGGTTAAATATCTCAGTGCATTGCCTCAACTGTATCGTTAAGATATGACTTATTCGATTAAGACCTGCTACTATAGTGGGTTTTTTTTGTATAAACAAACACACAATAATGATTCAATAGATAGTTCGTAATGGCTATCGATAGGTTTTGCCTGATGCTATTAACAGCCTAATATTATTAATATTAGTCATAGTGTAGTAAAATACCTGATTGATTCATTATAAAAATAGAGCGTTTTTATGGATAATACCCAAGCCAATTTGACCCATAATCAGTTTATCAATAGAGCTATTGAGGCGATTAATACCGAAATATCTGCGCTAACATTATTGACAGAACAGATAGATGATAGATTTGCACAAGCTTGCGATACTATCTTGGCCTGTCAGGGTCGAGTGGTAGTGACCGGTATGGGTAAGTCAGGATTGATTGGCCGTAAAATCGCGGCAACATTTGCCTCTACTGGTACTCCATCATTTTTTATGCATCCTGGTGAAGCGGGACATGGTGACTTGGGTATGTTAGTAAAGGGTGATGTGCTACTGGCTATCTCTAACTCGGGTGAGTCTGATGAAATCAAGATGCTACTGCCTGTTGTTAAACGTTTAAATATTCCATTGATTAGCATTAGCCGTGATAAGCGTGGCATGCTGCCTCGTGCCGCTGATATTGTCTTGACACTTGGTCAGTTTCAGGAAGCTTGTCCTCTTAATCTGGCACCTACCTCGAGCACCACGGCCACGTTGGCCCTTGGCGATGCACTGGCAGTTGCTTTAGTACATGCTCGCAATTTTACCTCAGAAGATTTTGCATTGTCGCATCCAGCCGGTGCATTAGGTCGTCAGCTGCTAACGCGAGTTGAAGATTTGATGCATACTCAGTCTGAAAGTTTGCCACTTATTCATCAGAACGCTCCACTGCAAGAAGCTTTGTTTACGATGTCTGCTGGGCGTTTGGGTATGACAGTGGTGACTGATGAGAGTGATAAAGTCATTGGTGTGTTTACAGATGGTGACCTGCGCCGTGGCCTAGAAAAAGGCATTGATCTACAAACGCCAATGGGTGAATTGATGATTAGTAATCCACGCCGTATTAGTAAATCTATGCGTGCCTCAGATGCACTTAGCGTGATGAATGAAAACAGTATCAGTCAGTTATTAATTATTGATGACGAAGATCGTTTAGAAGCGATTATTACGGTACATGACTTGTTGCAAGCGGGTGTAAAGTAAGTAGACTGGTGGTATCGGCGTATCATAATAAAATCTAATAAACGGCTTTAAGCAAGAGGTAGATGATGCAGGACTTAATCAAAAAAGCTGGACAAGTAAAATTACTGGTAATGGATGTTGATGGTATATTATCAAATGGTCAAATCATCTATGACGCCAATGGTATCGAGACCAAAACATTTTCAGTTCATGATGGCGTTGGTGTTAAGTCTTTAGCGCGTTATGGTATCTTAACGGCTATTATTACTGGCCGTAGCAGTGCTATGGTTGATAAACGTGCCCTCGAGATGGGTGTTGGCTATGTGGTACAAGGACGTGATGATAAGCTCATTGCGCTAAATGAGCTGCTATCAACCCTTGATCCAGCACTCAATATTACGGCCGCTGATTGTGCTTATATGGGTGATGATTTACCAGATATTAAAGCGATGCAAACAGTCGGGTTTGCTGCAACAGTCCCTAATGCGCATGCGGAAGTAATCAATCGAAGCGATATGGTCACAACTCGTGCAGGTGGCACTGGTGCTGTACGCGAAATATGTGATCTCATCTTAAAGGGTCATGGACACTATCAAGACTTTATTGCGCACTATACGCTTGATGAAGTAAAAACTCAGGATGATTTGTCGTGAATACTCGTGTTTTAGTAATTATTGCATTAATTATTGCTGGTATTGCAGGTTGGTTTTTTCAGCAGCAGGGTGATATTGCGCCACCAGTTAGTATGGCGCCCACTGATGTCGATTATGAGGCATCAGAAATTAAGGCGGTACAGACTAACGATGAAGGTGAGACTGAGTATGAGCTGACGGCTGAGTCCTTGACGCATAATCCAGAGACCAATCTGGACGAAATGTCAGGTATCACTATGAATTGGGAGCCGTCCGCTGAACAGCGCTATCGTATTGAAGCGGGTACGGCTGCTATCAGTCAAGAGACAGGTGAGCTTAGTTTGTCAGGTGGCTTCTCACTTGTTAGCGAAGGCAAAAAAGGTACGTCTGAGGTTGAGCCGATAAAAGTGACAGGTAGTATCCTTAAAGGTAATACTAAGTCAGGCAAAGTATATAGTGACGAGCCTGTTCAGGTCGAGCAAGGAATGAACCGGTTTGAAGCCTCTAGTATGACTGCCAATCTTGAAACAGGTGAGTATGAGTTTGGCCACGTCGCTGTTGCTTTTACCCCTTCTGAACGTCAAGATAAAGCATTGTTCTAATGATAACGGTGCTTATTGCTTATATAAAAAGACAGCAGCTAGCATAAAGTTTGCAAATTCTACTACCCATTATAAAACGAGTGATTTTATGAAATCTAAATTTTTGCCTACTTTGCGCTCAAATGCAAAAACACATAGCTTGCGTCAACTGCGCAAGTTACCAATGGTCATGCTGCTAGCATTACCACTTTATAGCCATGCGCTACCATCAGATTCCAATCAAGAAATAAAACTGCTGGCTGACAAAGCGACTTATAGTGAGCGTACAGGCGTGACCAGTTACTCAGGCAATGTTAGTATTACCCAAGGTACATTTAAGATGACAGCGGACAATATCACTGTCAATTTATCGCAACAGCGTAGTATTAACTCCGCCGTAGCGACTGGGCGTCCAGCGACTATGCAGCAGGTAGTGACTCAAGAAAAAGGCTTAGCAAAAGGCCAAGCCAGCAAGATCGATTATAATGCAGTCACTGGCATCATCACTCTAACGGGTAATGCCAAGTTGGTTCAGAATGGTGCAAGTTTTGCTGGTAATGTCATTCGTTATAGCTTAAAAGCAGGTGATGTTGAGGCAACTGCTGGTGGTAATCAACGAGTAGAGTTGGTGTTTCCACCCAGTAATAGCAGCAGCCAAAGTGGCGTACGCTAAGACGTTAAATCGTCTATGTATCAATATTCAAACCAGCCTGCACCAGTGCTTAGATTTTTCAACAGTATGAGTAAGTTATGAGTGATAGTAAAAATATAGACTCTCCAGCCACAGGTAATAGTACAGTACCTGCTGAGCGATTATCGATGCAAAATCTAGGTAAGCGCTATGGTAAACGCTGGGTCGTAAAAGATGTCTCGTTCTCTGTTGAACAAGGACAAGTCGTTGGGTTGTTAGGACCCAATGGTGCGGGTAAGACGACCAGTTTTTATATGGTGGTGGGTCTGGTTAACATGGATAAAGGCCGTGTGACGTTAGGAAAAATGGACCTATCTAAATATGCAATGCATGAGCGTGCTCGTGCAGGTATTGGGTATTTACCGCAAGAAGCTTCTATTTTCCGTAAGTTGTCTATCGAAGACAACATTCTGGCTATTTTGCAAACTCATAAAGAGTTAAGTAAAAGTGAGCAAAAGCAAGAGCTTGAAAAATTAATTGGTGAATTCCATTTAGAGCATGTACGAAAATCTTTGGGGATGAGTGTGTCAGGTGGTGAGCGTCGTCGCTGTGAGATTGCGCGCGCATTAGCAGCCGACCCAAAATTCATCTTATTAGATGAGCCTTTTGCAGGTGTTGATCCTATCTCTGTAGGCGATATTAAAGACGTTATTCTGTCTCTAAAGAATCGTGGCATCGGGGTTTTAATTACGGATCATAATGTACGCGATACATTGGCCATTTGTGAAAAAGCTTATATCGTTTCAGAGGGCGCCATCATTGCGGAAGGTACTTCGGCTGAAGTTTTAGATAATGAATTGGTGAAGTCTGTCTATTTAGGTAAGGATTTTCAGGTATAAACCGATACTTTTTCATATATACCACGCTAATATTTAAGCTGGTTGCTAGAGTCAAAAGGTTTAACTGATGCCTTCAGCCAGCTACTGCTATCGCTACTTTTCTTATTTTTAGAACGTCACCTCATTTGATACCGTCCCTTCTATCGGTCACAGCCTATTATGGCTATGGCTGATTAATCTCTAAGTCATTCTTAAACTTAAACTTATAGTTACACTAGCACTCATACAAGTGTCACGATATTTTCTCAGTTATTTTTGATTGAACACCTGAATAAGGCTCATAAATTATGGCAAAAAATAAGAGCAGTTATGTCTGTCAGCATTGTGGTGCACATTTTGGCAAGTGGGCAGGTCAGTGTACCGATTGTGGCGAATGGAATAGCTTGGTCGAAGCGCCTAATGTCAGCATGCCACATCATAATAAAAACACAGCCAAACCTAATGCCAGTCGTGCCGCTTCTCGTAGTACTGGTGCACCTGCGGGTAATTATTCAGGTACGCATAGCGCGGTCATGCCACTCAATGCAGTCAGCGTAACATTAGACACGCGCCTACCAACGGGCATTGGTGAGTTTGATCGAGTGCTTGGTGGTGGATTGGTTGCTGGTTCTGTGGTGCTCATAGGTGGTGATCCTGGTATTGGTAAGTCGACTATCTTGTTGCAAACAGCGACTAATATGGCACGTGCTGACTCACTCGCAGGTAGTGCACTGTATGTGACGGGTGAAGAATCACTTGCGCAGGTAGCCATGCGCGCCAAACGTTTAGACTTGCCCGCAGATAGGCTTCGCGTACTCGCTGAAACCAATGTGGAAACAATTTGTGCAGCTTTGACACAAGAGCAGCCAGCGATTGCTATTATTGACTCTATTCAGACGATTTATACAGATGCGATTAACTCTGCACCGGGCGGTGTCAGTCAGATTCGAGAGTCTGCGGCGATTTTGACCCGCTATGCTAAGCAAACGGGCACCGCACTATTCTTAGTGGGTCATGTGACGAAAGAGGGCACGCTAGCAGGACCTCGTGTACTCGAGCATATGGTAGATACAGTGTTGTACTTCGAAGGTCAGTCAGACTCCAAGTTTCGCATGATTCGTGCCGTCAAAAACCGTTTCGGTGCGGTTAATGAGTTGGGTATCTTTGGTATGACTGACATGGGTCTTAAAGAAGTCGCCAATCCATCAGCGATATTTTTGAGTCGTTATGACAAACCTGTGGCTGGGTCTGTTGTTATGGTCAGCCGCGAAGGCACAAGACCTCTATTGGTAGAAGTACAGGCCTTAGTTGATGATTCGCAAGGTTCACCTAGGCGGATGGCATTGGGGTTAGATTTTCAGCGTCTATCTATGTTGCTAGCTGTCATGCACCGTCATGGTGGCATTCATACCAGTGGGCAAGATGTATATGTCAATGTGGTCGGCGGTGTCAAAGTCATCGAGACAGGTTCTGATTTAGCAGTGCTATTGGCCTGTGCCTCAAGTATTAAGGAACGGGCATTACCATCGTCATTAGCAGTTTTTGGCGAAGTAGGACTCTCTGGTGAAATTCGCCCTGTACCTAATGGGCAAGAGCGTCTCAAAGAAGCGATGAAGCATGGATTCAAGCATGCCATTATTCCGAAGGCCAATGCGCCTGCTAAGAATGCACCTCAGTTTAAAGGTATTAATGTCATTGCGGTAGAGCGGCTTGATGATGCGATTGAGAGCGCATTTGAATTGTAAGGTCTTATGTCTTTGATTCTGATATAGTCAATTTAAGCTAAATAAAAAAGCGCCTAACTCATCATGGTTAGGCGCTTTTTATTGTTTGATATAGCTATCAGATAAAGGTTGCGGCAGAACTATGGTCCTGAAACACGCTCAATAGAAACGTTGCCGACCCCTTTGTTCGTAATACCTAGGCGTTTAGCAGCGCCATAAGATAGATCTAATACGCGGTTGCCATGGAATGGACCACGGTCATTCACTTTTACCACGACGCTTTTACCGTTTGTCTTATTGGTAACTTTAACATAACAGTTCAATGGTAATGAGCGATGTGCCGCCGTCAATGCGTTCATGTCAAAGGTTTCGCCACTGGCTGTTTTACGGCCATGAAATTTACGACCATACCAAGACGCTAGGCCAGTCTGCTTAAATTTGCTGACTGAATTAGAGGCAACGGCTGTCAGACGCTCTAGTACGTCTTCATCATTGCTTACTTGGGTTGAGTCATTAGCCAACAGTGAACTGCTAAGTGCTAAAGAAGTAGGTTGACGTGCTGACTTAACCAAACTTGATGCACCATCATGTTGACGGCTAAGCTCACCAAGCACACGATCGATATGGGAGGCGTTATCTTGTGAAATCATCGCAAGGGAGGTTTTGGAGTCTGCAGCATTGGCATTAGTAACGGCTGTAGAGCCAGCAAACAATACTGCTGATACGGTAAGTAAACCAGATAAACGCTTATTCATAGATACCTCTATAACATGTACATTAAAACCTAACTCTAATCATGTTAGATAGAGTGTCACAGTATCCGTTCGAATTAACTGTGTCATACACTCTAAAGCCGCATTATTAATCTAGTTTTATATAATAATTGATACTAGATAGGACTTTTATAGATTTTAATATAGGGTAATTTTTCATCATCATAAGTCGGTTACAGTCACTTAACTGAAGGTACTTATGACACGCTCAAATGATAGTCAACGATATTCATAAAGCACATTACTTAAATAGGAAAGTTAAGTACTAAACCTATTATCTAATAAATGACTTTACGTATAACTTTGTGGCTAAACCGTTAATTAAGTAGTGTATTTGAAAGCTCAAAATCTACAAGCTGCTTACTATACGGCTGGGCTACAACTAGAATATAATTGAATGAAAACTTTTTTAGTAGCTCTGTACGGGTTATGTATCAAAGTACATTTGAACGAGGTTAACGCAATTATTTGTAAAAAACAAGGATTAAAATCTATCAGTACTATTTGTGGAGGTGTATTCTTTGAGGAAGAAACGAAAGGCAGGATTGATGTTTATATGATATATATCAACTATTTATAATTGTTTTTTATAGCGTGTATGAGTGATTTTTTGACGGCCATTATATTTTCTATTGAAATAGTCAGATACTAAAAATCATTAGTTGGGTCTAATATTTGATTGCTTAATATTCATGCTCAGCTGTTTTTAAATTTACTGCTGTCTAAACCCACTACTTTAATCCGTTAATTTAATGGTTAAAAGATTGGCTAGGAGGAGTGACATTCTATTTTACTCATCCCAGTTATCTTTAAGTATTTTTTGACAAATCAGCGTTAACCTGATTTATGGGTGTGAATAGACATTAGCAGCCCAAAGCCTGCCATTAGCGTTACGATAGCAGTACCACCATAGCTGATAAAAGGTAGAGGGACACCAACCACAGGTAAAATACCACCAACCATACCGACATTGACGAATACATAAACAAAGAAGGACATGGCAATAGCACCTGCTAACAATCTGCTATAGGCATCAGGATGGGTAAAGGCAATGTACAAGGCGCGCATGAGGATACAAGAGTAAATAAACATCAATAGCAATACACCTAGCAAGCCAAATTCTTCAGAAAAAGCGGCAATAATAAAATCCGTATGACCCTCTGGTAAGAAGTGTAGGTGCGACTGCGTACCCTCTAAGTAGCCCTTTCCTGTGAGGCCACCAGACCCAATAGCGGTTTTGGATTGAATAATATTCCAACCAGCCCCTTGAACATCGGCTTCAGGGTTTAGCAATGTCATGACGCGTGTTCGCTGATAGTCGTGTAATAGAAAGTTCCAAGCGAAGGCGATAAGAGGTACGGCTAGAATGGCTGCTGCTGAAATCAGTCGCCAAGATAGCCCTGCTAAAAACAACACAAAAATACCGCTGGCTGCTACCAATATCGAGGTGCCAAGGTCAGGCTCTTTGGCAATCAATAAGACAGGTACTATGATTAATCCCAACGTGATAGCGATACTAGAGGCAGACGGTGGTAACTCACGTTTGGACAGAAACCAAGCACACATCATCGGCATGCCCAGTCTCATAAATTCTGATGGCTGGACACTACCAAACCCAGGTAGGTTAATCCACCGCTGAGCACCCATACGTACTTCGCCGATGATATCAACTAGCACCAACAGTATCAGCCCAAGCACATAAAATATGGGCGTAAAGGTACGATAAATACTAGGAGGTATCTGCGCCATAATAACCATGACCGTAAACGCCACACCATAGCTGATCATCTGGCGTATGACCATATTGACGTCTTGGGCTGCAGCACTGTATAAAATCGTCAAACCAATGCAGCAAACCGTTAATAAAAGCAGTGTTAGCCATGGGTCGATATGAATACGCTGCCATAGCGTTGGTGCATGACCTTGGCCGAAGTGATGGCTCTGACGTGAAAAACGATATTGCGGATTAGAAGACATAGGCAAAGTGAGTCTGGCAATTGGTGTAAAAGAAAAGTTTTATCTAATGATATAGATTCAGAGAGAACAGGATGTTATTTACTAGGGCGTGTCTTCAATTCACCCGATAGTCATCTAAATGGGCTAAAAATGGCTAAATCTTGCCAAACATCGTCAAATAGCTGGTTAATATCCCGATATTATCTGCGCTATTTTTCTTATTTGACGGCAATTTATCTCGTTTTTATCACCATTTTTGAAATGAAGACACGTCCTAATGCAATGTTGTGTAAAAAGTAACACCTAAGCAATAAAGTCACATAATTATAAAAATCATGAGGATAAGTGTTAATTACGAATATCACACCTCTGATTAGAAGCGATAGTTTAGCCTGCTTGCTGAAAATTTGATAGTATCGATAAAACGTTTTTAGCGGTAGTCTCTTGCGATGATCAATATAACAGCCCGAAACTATAGGCATATTCAGCAGCCTATGATTGCATTACTTGTGTGTGCCAGCAGTATTTCTGCCCATGCTGCGCTTACCAGTGACAATAGTGAACGTCGAATACAAGTACGTCAAGGTAGTAATGTCTACATTGAACCTTCCACAAATGGCTCAATTCACAGCCCTGGTGTTACGATACTGAGTGGCGGCAATGCTACCAATGGCGATAGCATGCAGGGATTGATTGCTCAAAAACAGCGTGATTTTAATTTGGATGCCCGTCTATCTATCGAAGAAAACAAACGTGTCAATATCAACCGGCGTCCGACCACTTATGGTACAGAACACAATCATGATGGCCATGACACAGGGAGCAATGATGACAATGACGCTGTCAGTGTTGACTTTAATGTCTGGCTGAATAACAACAGTTACCGTGCCAAACAAGTGGCAGAGTATCAACGCTATCTCAGCTCGCAAGTGGGCGCAAAAAACGTACCACCACTATCACAGCTATTGACTACTGCTCGCAGCTGGAGTAAATGTGGCTATGAGCCTTATCAGTTGCCACCGCAAGAATTATGGGCAAACATTGTACCGACGTTACGTCTGTATAGTGAGCTCAAGCAGCAGGGCATCTTGCCTGCAAGTAGTGAAATACGTTCGGTATATCGTAGTCCCGGCCTCAATGATTGTGCAGGCGGTGCTGACAGCAGCAAGCACATGAATGCTAGCGCTATGGACATCTGGGTGCCAGAATATGAATATAACCCATGGCAGCGTAGTACAATGCAGGATGGATTGTGTCAATTTTGGCAATATCAGGGAAGCGGGCATAATTTTGGTTTAGGGTTATATGCGACAGGCGCTATTCATTTAGATACTGATGGCTATCGTAAGTGGGGGTTCAACCATGCGAGTAGTGGCTCGCCCTGTCGCTATTAAGATTGCTCATCAGTGATTAGATTATCAACTGTGAGATGGTTCAAAAGTAAGAAATAAACGCATGAGTCATAAATTTTTTTGGTATTAACGAATATGTTGATAGACTATATTCGCATAACTAAAAGTAACACTTATTTGATCTCTTGATTGAGTCGCTAGATAGCTTGTAAAGCTTGCCTGTCAATCTTGGTAATTCCATAATTTTGCAAGAAATTTATTATAAGTAGAATTTATGAAAAAGCAGTACTCAGCAAAAAATAATAATATCTGTAAGCCCGCAAAAACATTTTTGAAGTTAAATAACAAGCGCATTGTTTTATTTGGTTCAGCCATTTTCTCAATTTTATTTATCAGTGCTTGCAGTCCAGATTCTATTTTTGAAGACAGTATGCCAATGACAGAGGCGACTGCTAACAATGCTGATAAAACCTTACAAGAGGCGCAAGAGATTGAAGACAATATTCGAAACTCTTACGCTCGATTGGCTTCACAACGTTCAGATGTCTGTCCAAAACTGATACAAGAAGATGTCGGCAGTCAGGTCGTTGAGCGTACTGCAGAAGTCATGGTAGATGATTATTGTGATTATTTTCTATATCCACAAGAAGGTCAAAATATTTCTGTTAAAGTTAATAATCGTCAAATCGAAGCATTATTAATAGTACCTACGTTGCATAACTTTGCCAATGGTGACTATCAAGTAAGCTCTTACGACAAGCACGTGATTCGACTGGCTTACAATGGGGCAGACTATAAGCCTGAAAATTTTATTTATGACGTTGCCGTAACCATTGCCAATTAAATATATCCTCAACTGTCTTTATCACTAAAGATAAACGTCAAGAGCGATGCTATTTCTGGCATCGCTCTTAAATTAAATAATTACTTTTTAGACTTCTTATCTTTCCAAGGGTCATCCTGGCCGACAGTGACAATTAAAAAATCATCAGGCTTTAGCGTGTCACGCATTGTTTGATTGACCTCCGATAGCTTTACTTGGTCAATACGATTGACGTAATTAGTCAGATAATTGTCTTGTAACTGATAAAAATTCATCATGCCAAGTAAACCATTAATCCCCGCATTACTCGCAAATCCCATTGGAAAGCTGTTCTTAAGACCATCTGTTGTCAGCTGCATCTCGCTACTGGTAATACCCTCATCTAAAGTATCATTGATAACCTCTAAACTGGCATCAATGGCAGCACGAGCTTTATCATTACGAGTCGAAAACCCAATTTGATAAGGACCTTTTGCAAGCATTGGGTTCATAGATCCTGATATGCCATAGGTGTAGCCAAGATTTTGTCGGATTTCAGTCATCAGCCGTGCATTAAAATCTCCGCCCGCCATAACTTCATTGCCGACAGCAAAGTTTGTTTGCTGCTGCTGATCTTTTATATTAGTAGCGCGTTTACTGCCTAACTGGCCCATCAGTACGGTGGTTTGAGTACTCGGAAATGGAATATGAATGTGCTTTGCTTGGCTTAGTGATTTCGGCTCAGGTAACTCCGTTGCCATTTGACCTATTGGTAGCTCGGTGGTGATATCTTCAGCCAGTTTTTTTGCTTGTGCTAAGGTTAAATTCCCCGTCATAGCAAGCGAAGCATTAGCCGCGACTAAATAACGGTTTTTAAAATCTATCAGCTGTTGTTTGCCGATACTAGGGACGCTTTCAAGCGTACCAGCGGATGGATGAGCATAGGGATGCTCCCCGTATAGTGCCTGATCAAAAGCAATGCTGGCAAGGCTGTTTGGATCTTGTTTTTGTTGCTGCAAACCGACCAATAATCGTGCTTTGTTGCGCGCTAAAATATCATCGTCAAAAGCAGGTTCGCTGAGCATTTGAGTCATTAAATCGATGGCAGGCAGCAGATGTTTATCATCAGATAAGCTCCGCAATGAGACGATAAACATGTCTTTATAGGCACTGCTGTCTAGGTTTATACCCAATGTTTCAACTGCTTGTGTGAATTTATTTTCATCCAAGCTTTTAGAGCCTTGCGTCAGCATGGTCGCTGTCATACTAGCAATACCAAAGCCATCTTTTTGGATGCTGCCATCACGTGCGCTACCTGCATTAAAGCGCAAGTCGATATCGACAATTGGCAATGTTGTGGTTTGTACAAAGCGTACAGGTACACCCGATTTGGTTTTGAATTGCTGAATTGTCGGTACGGTGACGGTCAAAGGTTTGGCGTCATTTAAGCTCGTCAATTTCGATAATGCTGCAATGGGTGCGCTCGTATCTACGGCAGCCGCTGAGCCGCGGTATTCTTCCGTAGCCGCCGAGTCCGCCTGTGCTGGTATCGTCAATATCGTCATACCGAATAATATACCCATGCTCAGTTGAGAGAGTTTTTTAGAGGCGGTGTTTAAGCGTTGCATTGGCATTCGTGCATGATTTAGAGGGTTTTTTCGTATCTGTAATAAGTCATTATTTTGAGTCATGGTTTTCTTCTTATTAATAGTAACGTCTTTATGCTCGGCATAATCACCACACCATTATTTTTTTGTGTTGGCTTGGTCTTTAGGCGGGATGACATGCATGACCGTTAAATTGTCTTTTACTAAATATTTTTTACTGGCCGTTTGTATGTCAGCGATCGAGATGCCATCAAGTTTGGCTGGTAGCTCCGCAAGCAGTCTGTCATCCAGTCCAATGGACTGTAATGAGCCAATCATACGTGCCTGACCTTCCATGCTGTCTTGTGCGTAGACAAGCCCTGTCACCGTGTTGGTTTTGGCGCGACTGATTTCGTCGGCAGCAATTGGATCGGTTTTTAGCTTCTCTATCTCAGTCATAATGGCTTGCTGTGCTTGTTCTAAGCTCACGCCTTCACGTGGAGTGGCTTGAATCAGGAACAAACCATCGCCGCGATCGAGCAAATCATAAGACGTTCCTACTGTGGTCAGTAGCCCTTGCTCACGTATCAGTCGACTCTCAAGGCGAGCAGACAAGCCACCATCTAATACATCTTGGGCCAGTGAGAGCGCATACGCTTGTTTTTCATTATTTTCACCTGCTGTGACGAGGCTAGGTACGTTATAGCCCATTAATAAAACCGGTACTTGTACGGCTTGCTCGGAGTCGACTTTCTGATAGCCACGGAAGCCTTTTTGGCTGACAGTAGGGCGTTTCGGTAAAGCGCTCGGCGTTAGCTCACCGAAGTATCGTTTGGCCTGAGCCAACACGTCTTGAGGGTCGACATCACCCACGATGACTAAGGTTGCATTGTTTGGTGCGTACCATTTTTGATACCAGTCTTTGAGTTCCGGTAGTGTGATTGATTCAAGCTCGCTCATGGGGCCGATGACGGATTCACCTTTTGGACTATCAGGCAATGCGAGTAAACGAAATGACTCGTATGCTTTTGCCAGTGGATTGTCATCGGTACGCTGACGGCGCTCTTCCATGACAACTTGGTGCTCTTTGACAAACTCTTTTTCATTGAACAGTAGATTTTTCATGCGATCTGCTTCTAGCTCAAGCGCTAGTGGGAATCGGTTGGCAGGGAACAGCTCGTAATAACCCGTATAGTCGTAGCTCGTAAAGGCATTGTTGACGCCGCCAAACTTGGCAATTAAGCGCTCATAGTCATCACTTGACACGTCAGTAGTGCCTTTAAACATCATATGCTCAAGTAAGTGAGAGATACCACCCTTGTTAATGGGTTCATCAGTTGAACCTACTCGATACCAAATCTGAGACATGACCACTGGTGCACGATGGTCTTCTTTTATCACTATTTTCAGACCGTTCTCTAACTGATACTCATGTCGACCTGACATATCCATGGATAATGATGATGACTGGCTATCATTGGTCGTTTGGTTTTGACCCGCTTTATCTTGGTTCAATGTGCTCGGAGTTGCTGGAATTTGAGCGGTAGACAATAGCTTCGGATCGATAGCATTGGTCTGGCACGCGGCAAGGGTCGTCATCATTGCGATGGAACAAGCAATGCGTAAAGCGGTTTTAGGTAGTGGTAAAGACAATATCATGATGTGTTCTACTCATATAAAATGATAGCTTGTAAACTGATGATTGATAAATCAAACAATATATTAGGACAGGTTCACTATGCAGCTATGGTATAGACAGACAGTGGCTATTGTTTAGACGATTGAACTTTTCAGATGACTTAACGTTAGAAAAGCACTGATAATTTGTGAATGTCTAATAGGCCTTAGTTGTCGTGATAAAGTGCTATAGAGAAGTGTGTGCACCGACCATAACAGTAGCAGTTGGCTTAATATCATGTGTGGTGTTACAGCCTGTTGTTGCTAGTGTGGCGGTCGCTATCAGCATTACGGTACTGATACTGATTATTTTCTGTGCATGTTTTTTATAAGTGTTAGATAGTGATGACATAGGTAACTCCTAAAAGGTGATAACCAAAGTGGTTTCTAGGTATAGAATGAAAAGCTAGAACAAGGAAGTAAGACTGGTAGAGTAGGTGAAGTTTAACATGTGTAAAGTCAGATTTTTGTGTCCAAACCTTAAGCAAAACTTTCTCAGTCGGTTATATGATCTCTTAAACTTATAAATTTTGACGATAGTCTATGATGGTAAGGGCTGAGCATAACCTGAATTATGCTAAACTAGGGCAAAATTATTTGTCATGTCGATGGTCAAAACATCATGACCGATAAATCCATTTAAAATAAACAAATAACTGATTGTGATAACTTTTAGGGCAAGCTTATGAATAACCCAAATAATAATAGCCGTGTGGTCATTAACCTCGATGGAGATCTTGATGACTTGGATGACGACGATATTACTTTACCCAGTCTATCGGCACAATCCGTACCCATTATCGATGAGACTGTCGATGTTGCAGCAGTGAAAAAAGACAGCACGGTAAATAAAGAAGTACCAAGTATCAATGCTGTCGCCAATGCAGCAGACAATATCGCTCTGGGCTCGCCAATCGAAAGTGATACAGTTAATAAAGATAACGCCGCAACACCTAGTAGCATTTCTACTGCGCCAACCATGCCATTGCAGGACCAGTTAGGCGATACATCAGCTGTTAGCGCTGCAAGTAGCAATTCGCAAGCGGTAACTCAGACGGTGCCAGAATCAGTAGAGAGCCAAGAAAACAATAAAAAAGGCAGTTGGTTTAATCGTATGAAAACGGGGCTGAGTAAGTCACGTAAAAACCTAGCCGAAGGTATGGTCAGTATCTTGATCGGTGGCAAAGAGATCGATGATGAGCTATTAGAAGAAGTTGAAGATCAGCTGCTTGTTGCCGATATTGGGGTGAATGCAACCAATCGTATTATCAAAAGTCTCACTGAACAGACCGCCCGTGGTGATTTGATTTATGCACACTCATTATATAAAGCACTGCAAAGTGAGCTGGTCGATATTTTAACCCCGAAAGTCGCACCTTTAGTGATTGATAGCACCAAAAAGCCATTTGTCATCCTAGTCGTTGGTGTCAATGGTGTGGGTAAAACAACAACGATTGGTAAGCTTGCCAAGCGCCTGCAAGGTGAAGGTAAATCAGTCATGTTAGCGGCGGGCGATACGTTCCGTGCTGCTGCGACAGAGCAACTACAGATATGGGGTGAGCGTAATAACATACCAGTAGTAGCGCAAGGTCATGGTTCTGATAGCGCGTCTGTCATCTTCGATGCCATGCAGTCTGCCAAAGCCAAAAATATCGATGTGTTAATCGCGGATACTGCTGGTCGCTTGCAAAACAAAACTCACTTGATGGCCGAACTAGAGAAAGTCGTACGTGTCATGCGTAAAGCCGATCCAAGTGCACCGCATGAAGGCATGATTGTGCTTGATGCTGGTACAGGACAAAATGCGATTAACCAAGTAGAGTTATTTAATAAAATCGTACCATTGACCGGTATTACCATTACCAAGTTAGATGGTACGGCGAAAGGTGGCGTAGTCTTTAATATTGCTGAGACAACGGACGTGCCTATTCGCTATATTGGGGTGGGTGAGTCGATTGATGATTTACGTGCCTTTAGTCCAAAACAGTTTGTTGCCGCGTTATTTGAGACTGATGATAAAGAATAAAATAGCCATTTTTAACCCATTTAGATGACTATCGATTGAATTGAAGACATGCCCTAGCAAATTATTTTTAAGACAATTGGGAAGTAGAAGCCATGATAGTTACCACAGCAGCCTTTGGATCACATCGATTAACGCTAATCGCCCGTGTCAATGAGCATGGTCACCCTATGCTCGTTGAGGCCAATTGGTTGCTGGCAGGTAACTCTTGGCAGCACTCAAAATCTATTCCCAAACTCAAAAAGCATTATAAGCTTACAGAGCAAGACTTTACCTTTATAGATACTAATAGCCTAAGCGAGAATGAGCCTTCTCAAGCGTTATTGATAGAAGCCATCGCGCAATTAACGGCGTATTTTAAAGGTGAGCTTCAGGCGTTTGATTTGCCGATAGATATGAGCTTGGGCACTAAGTTTCAGCAACAAGTATGGTGTGCACTACAAGGTATCAATCATGGCGAAACGATCAGCTATGCCACATTAGGAAAGCGTGTTGATAGTCCTAAAGGGTTTCGTGCCGTTGCTAATGCCAATAGCAAAAACCCTTTTAGTATTATCGTGCCTTGTCATCGAGTGATTGCTAGTGATGGTAAGCTTGGCGGTTATACAGGTGGGCTAGATAAAAAAGAATATCTGTTAGCGCTTGAAGGGGTCAAATGTAAACCATAAGCGTAAATCTACTTTTTACGAATTGATTGAGCACCAAACCTGTCATGAGGTTTGGTGCTTTTTTTATTTGGCGCATTTATTACAGCCAGAGCAGCCTTGTGACTTCTTAAATATAACCTTTGTCCATACATAGTAAATAGAGATGGCAACGATTATAAAGACGATAAAATATTCTAACCATATACTCATTATTAACTCCTTAGAATCCAAAAATTTGGCCTGTTATTCGATAGACTACCCAAGCCATGACATAAGCCAATACAAACAAATAGCCAGTGATGGCCAACGTCTGCTTTAACGATTTGGTCTCACGGCGGATAACCGTCAGCGTGGCTAAACACATAGGCGCATATACGTAAAATGCTAAAAATGAAAATGCAGTCGCAAGTCCCCACTGGGCATGAATGATTGGAATAAGCGTTTGATTGATAGCTTCATCACCGACACTGCCCACGGCATATACTGTACCCAAAGCTGCCACCACGACTTCTCTTGCTGCAAGTCCTGGAATCAAAGAAATACACATCTGCCATGTAAAGCCAATAGGCGCAAAAATAGGCTCAATTAAATGCCCAAGCATACCAGCAAAGCTGTAATCAATAGCGGGTCCAGCGGTGCCAGTAGGGGCTTCTGGAAAGGTAACCAACACCCATAGTACAACAGATAAGGTGAAAATAACGGTACCGGCTTTCATTAGGAACGCACTTACTTTGTCCCAAAGCTCACCCGCTATATGCCTAACATTGGGCATACGATACGTGGGTAGCTCCATTAATAAAGGAAAAGCCGAAGACTCTGACTTTGTGTTATGAAAATGTTTGAACAGCCAAGAGATTAGCGCCGCTGAAAACGTGCCAGCCACATATAATACAAATAACGTAATACCCTGCAAATTAAATATGCCAAGCACCGCATGATTGGGTATCACAGCGGCAATAATGAGCGCATAGATAGGTAAGCGAGCCGAACAGGTTAGCATGGGTAAAACAGCAATCGCTACCAATCGTTCTGTATGACTAGGAATAGTACGGGTCGACATGACCGCTGGTACGGCGCAAGCAAACCCTGATAGTAGGGGGATAAACGAGCGTCCAGACAGACCTATCTTGGCCAATAGGTTGTCTAATAAAAAAGCGGCCCGAGGCAGATACCCTGAATCTTCAAGTATTAACAAAAATAAAAACAGTAATGCAATCTGTGGCACAAACACCACGACGCTGCCCACACCAGCCACAATACCATCTACAATGAGACTTTGTAATATTCCATCCGGTAGCCATTGTGATAACAGAGTTCCCACGCTGCCTACTAGCCACTCAATGCTGTCCATCAGCGGTGTGGCCCATGCATATACTGCTTGAAATATGACAAATAAAATCATTAATAAGATGACAACACCTATCACGGGGTGAAGTGTCAATTGGTCCAAACGTTCATGCCATCTGGGCAAACGCTGTGCTGCCGTCACGGCTCGGCTGAGAATATCGTCAGCCTGTTGGTACATCGTATGGGTATCAGTATCAGTCTCAAAAAAATGTATGGGCTGCTCGCTATAACCAATATAATCAATCAGTTCATCGGCTAAAGTGAGTAATTTCGCACAACCTTTACGTTTAATGGCGACTGTCTGGACAAAAGGAACGCCAAGCTCATTTGCTAGTATCGACTCATCGACGACCAGACCACGGCTTTGTGCCACATCACTTAGATTGAGTGCCACGATGATGGGTAAGCCTAAGTTTTTTAGCTCTAGCAACATACGTAATGACATACGTAGATTGGTTGCATCAGCCACAAATATAATCCCATCAGGGACAGATTCGCCAGGCATCTGACCAAACAGTACTTTACGAGTGACTTCTTCATCGAGACTGGCTGTTTTTAAACTATAAGTGCCCGGTAGATCTAAAATATTGACATTAGAGTGCCCAAGTAGGCTAGCACTGCGTTTATCAACCGTGACGCCAGAGTAGTTTGCCACTTTAGCTTTAGAGCCTGTAAGCACATTGAAGGTAGCTGTTTTGCCGCAATTGGGTGCGCCGACCAAAGCCAGTGTGATAGGGGCAGTGCTGGCTTTTATTTGATTGGCTGGTACTGAAAGGGTTGCTGAAGAGGTCATAAGCTTATGAATCGCTGTTAAAGGGCTGGTATCGTCATTCCACTAAAAAAGCGTTACTGCGTTAACCTCGCTTGACGTATTTAATATACGTATACACTCGGTTGCCTTGTACTACTTTTAAATGGAATCGACTATATGAAAAAAGCGTTTGGATAGAGCACGTGGGCATCCAACAATTAGTGCCTTTTATCATTTGCCTTTATGTGACAGCGCGGCATTGTATTTTTATCAGTTCATCGGCACGTAAGCTAAATTGTGCGCCTGTGCTCAGCTGCACTGCATAAGGTGGTTTACCAAACAATCCTTTGGCTACAATGTGAATTAACGTATTGGGTAAAAACCCTAAGTCTTTTAGTCGTTGACTGATAGCCCCATCGATCTCACCAAACCGACTATTGGCGACAATCTCATCAATGATGGCAGGTTGACGCTTATCGAAATCCAGTAATGAACACACAGGAGATGATGTGGTTTTGTTATCAGAAAGAGTAGACGTATCGGTAGTGGGGCGTTGAGAAGGGAGGATCGTAACACTCATAGAGAGTCCTTAATTATTCGCATTATTGCAAATAATAACTATTACTGTTTTTGTGCGATTATATTCCTCAACTTTCACAAAAACAATATCCATAAGGTGGCTTGTGACAACAAAAAACCAGACAGTAAGAAACTGTCTGGCTCTAAAGTTTAAATGATTAATACTAAAGGTTATTTCTAATATTTAGGTCTCAAAGTTCAGCAACATAGGCCAGATTTGAGACTATATTAATTATCCTTCAAGCTGTGCCATTACGTCAGCAGAGAAGTTCACATTGCTATAAACCTCTTGTACATCATCGATATCTTCTAGCATATCAATCATTTTCATGACTTTTTCGGCATCTTCAACATTGTCTATTTCGGCAATGGTTGATGGTGACATGGTTACTTCCGCATTGTCAGAAACAAGACCCGCTGCATTAAGCGCGTCTTGAACTTGACCGAAGCTTTCCCATTCAGTGATGACAAGTAAGCTTTCACCATCATTTTCGATATCGAGTGCGCCAGCATCTAGTGCCGCCAGCATGACTTCATCCTCTAAGCTTACATCGTTAAAGGTGATTTCGCCGCGTTTGGTAAACAGATAAGCCACTGAACCTGTAGTGCCAAGATTACCATCGTTCTTCGTAAAAGCATGACGTACTTCACTGACCGTACGATTTAGGTTGTCAGTCATGGTCTCGACCAGTACGGCCACACCGCCCACGCCATAGCCTTCATAGCTGACATCTTCCATGTTTTCATTATCGCCACCGCCTGTACCACGATCGACCGCACGGTTAATCGTGTCACGGGTCATGTTGACCGATAGTGCTTTTTCGATCACGGCACGTAAGCGCGGGTTTTTATCAGGGTCGGGGTCACCTTGCTTGGCAGCAGAAACAATTTCACGGATAATCTTGGTAAATACTTTACCTTTTACCGCATCCTGACGAGCTTTGCGGTGTTTGATATTTGCCCACTTTGAATGGCCTGCCATATAACATCCTTAAGTTCTGCGTACTATTTATTGTGCTTAAAAAAAGTGTTTAGTAATCATCTTTCATACTAAGTCATGTGTCTTATCAGATAGATACTCTATCTCTTTTACGTAATAGAGCTACTGACACGTTAACGATTTGTATGTTGTTGAGAGTGCTTTTTTGCTACACTGTGGCAACTTATAGATTGTATTCACTGTGATAAGTGAGCAATATTATAAACCAGTTTTGTGTATTTTGACTAACTTGGCCTTATCCATCACATTTTAAGTCATTGGATGCTATCAAGCCATTGATTTTATGAAGTTACTGACTCTATGAAGCAACTCACTGCCGAAGCCATTACACACTTGCGTAACCGTATCCATGTCATTATTGAAGGCACGGACACTCGTTTAGGCAAGCTTTTTGATATTGTATTATTGATTGCAATCTTGGCCAGTGTGGCTGTGGTGATGCTTGATAGCGTGTTATATATGCGCCTGCAGTATGGCACCATATTCTTTTACGCAGAATGGTTTTTTACCATTTTATTTACGATGGAATATGCCTTACGATTATTTTCCGCCCCCAATCGCTTGCGTTACGTTTTTAGTTTCTTTGGGGTTGTGGATTTATTGTCCGTATTACCAAGTTACTTAAGCCTGATGTTCGTAGGTGTGCAGTATCTACTCGTCATACGTGTTTTGCGCATTTTGCGTATCTTTCGCGTACTCAAGCTCAAAGCTTATATGCAACAAGCGGGTTTTTTGGCCTCGGCGCTCAAGACCAGTCAACAAAAAATCACGGTATTCTTCTTATCTCTCGTACTACTAGTCACGATTTTTGGTTCGATTATTTACGTAGTAGAAGGGCCAGAGAACGGTTTTACCAGTATTCCATTGTCTATCTATTGGGCGGTCGTTACGATGACTACAGTTGGTTATGGTGATATGTCACCCAAGACCCCGCTTGGTCAAGCGATTGCGAGTATGGTCATGATTACGGGTTATTCTATCATTGCCGTACCCACAGGTATTTTCACTTCTGAGCTAGCACGTAATATGCGTCCTCAACTAAATCCTGTTACTTGTCCCAACTGTGGTAAGTTTGGTCATGCCATCGCAGCAGAGTTTTGTGATCGCTGTGGACATGCGCTGCATGTTTAGTATGGCCTAGCTGCTTTGAAATGAGTTTTCACGTCGTGTCATGCTATATATCGATGTACTCACTGATAAGTGGTGATAAGTCAATATCTACACCCAGATTGACCAAATTCCAATATTGCCCTGACACGGTTCGGTCGAGCATCATGGTCGTTGCAGAAGGCTGAAATTGACCAAAATACTTCAAAGATGTCCGCATTTGTGCAATGGCTTCGTGGTGTATTTGACTGCTACCAAAATCGAAAGTGCCTGTTTGATAAGGTTCAATAGAGAAGGGCTTTAAGCCAATGGATAGCCATTTTTCATAGAATTCACCAGGGATGTTTTTATCATCATCACGGCGAATATCTAACGCCACCAAATCTTGCTCAAGGGCAGTTACATCACTTTTGATCGCATGTTTGGCGAAACGTCGGAACAGTTGAACCTCGTTGTCACTATAACTGCGAATACCGCCGAAATCATAAGCCACGACGCTACCATCTTTGCGAAAGGCAAAGTTGCCAGGATGGGGGTCACAGTGCATACGATACAGTCCAAATAGCTGCCCTGCAGTAAAATGAAACAGGCGTTTGGCTATTTCTTGTTTGATGTCATTATCCCAACTCGCTGCGACGGTGAGAGTTTCTCCCATCTCTTCAGTCAGTGTCAAAATCCGTTTAGAAGAGTGGCTACTAATAACTTTCGGAATAATAAGACCTTCGTCCTCTGCATGAAATGCACCAAATACGCGTAAGTTATGCGCTTCTTTAATATAGTCCAACTCATCATGCAAACTTTGGCGAATCTCATGAAACAACTGCTCTTGTAATTGCTTGCTCATATTGAGCACACCAGCAATTTTCAAAGCCATGCGTACTTGTTTAAGATCACTATCACAGTTTTCATCCACATCGGGATATTGAACTTTGACGACGACTCTTTGACCAGAGGGCAATACTGCCTTGTGCACTTGTCCAATAGAGGCAGCGGCAAATGGTGTCTCTTCGAATTCGTTGAATAATTCTCCCACAGGCGCTTTGAGCTCACGTTCTATTTGTGCCTGTATCTGTGCATATGGCATGGGTGGCGCATCTTTTTGCAGCTTTTCTAAAGCTGTGGCAACCTCAGGTGGAAACACATCTTTATATTGTGACGCGATTTGCCCCACTTTCATGACGGCGCCTTTCATTTCACCAAGCGTCTCAGCTATCTGAATCCCCACATCATGCATGAGCTCCGAGCGTGCTTGCAGACGTTTCTCTTCATCGCTTGATAGGTGCTTAAATGAGTTTTTAGCTGCTTTTCCGGCAATACTTGCAGTCATGCCAGCGAGTTTCATAAAGCGCTTTCCAGACGA
This sequence comes from Psychrobacter sp. SZ93C1, assembly GCF_015864635.1. NCBI lineage: Bacteria > Pseudomonadati > Pseudomonadota > Gammaproteobacteria > Moraxellales > Moraxellaceae > Psychrobacter > Psychrobacter sp. SZ93C1. The sequence goes on from NZ_JADYWY010000006.1 coordinate 139,281, forward strand.
TTTTGCCATTCATATCACCGTATATTGGGTTGTTTATTCAGCCATAATGCTAGGGCGTGTCCTCAATTCAATCGATAGTCATCTAAATGGGTTGAAAATGGCTAAATCTTGCCAAACGGCGTCAAATAGCTGACTAATATCTCGATATTATCTGCGCTATTTTCCTTGTTTGACTGCAATTTATCTCATTTTTATCACCATTTCTAAAATGAGGACACGCCCTAGTATTTTAATCAAACTATTTTAAATTGAATCAACTATATTACCGTTTAACTGAGCTATCTTTAGTACATATAAGCAATCATTGCTAGCACTTAAAACCATCACTTCAAAAAACCGATAAATGTTAGTCGGTAAGGTTGATAGAGTAGAGGTTGTTGAGCCAATAATCTAGTGCCATTTGATATCCTATCTGTCCCAAACCACAAATCACACCGACTGCGACATCGCTCAAATAAGAATGATGGCGAAAAGACTCACGTGCATGAACGTTAGATAAGTGTACTTCTATAAATGGCTTTTGTGTGGCTAGCAATGCGTCACGTAGAGCAACTGAAGTATGCGTAAATGCAGCAGGGTTAATGATAATAGCATCTACTTGTGCTGTTGCATCTGCTAACAGTCCATGATGTTGGATGTCATCTACTAGCTGGCCTTCATGGTTTGATTGTATGCAAAGCAATTCGATATCATACTGAGCAGCACGCGCAATCAAACGTTTTTCGATATCAGCAAGCGTCGCATGACCATAAATATCAGGTTCACGCTTACCCAATAAATTTAGATTGACCCCGTTAACCAGCAGCAGCTTATGAGTGAGTGTATTGCTGTTGCTCTGACTAGAAGGCTTTGATGCTGCGGTAGATTGTGAAGAGGTCGTCATACTGGTCTCTATAGCGATTAGGTAAGGTTAGTGGTTTATCCTTTATTGTAAGGCATAAGGGTCGTAGAAAAAGCGAATTATGTCACCCAATGGTACTTATTTGTTTATGATAGCAGCTTGCTAGTAGTGGTTATAAAAAAATTACATGAAAAATCAACCTGAAAGTAAAAAAGCATGCTAAAAGTCTTTATGTTGCTAAAAACCCGTGCTATGATATTTTTTATGCAATAATTATTGCAAGTTTGTTGCTATAGCTAAAATAAGGCTAATATGAAAGCCACTTATCGTCTCTATAAGCGTAAAGAATGTCTATAGAGATAATTGTCTATTGTAAAAGCTATATGTTAGTAATAGTGGTTAGTGTAGGACTCTTAAGTTTTTTGATTTCATAATTTTAGATCCCGTTTGTATGCAATGTTGCAAAGGAATTTGGGGCTAAGCGGACTTTTTTAGGAAGTAATATTATGTCAGCTCGTGAGCAAGGTACTGTTAAGTGGTTTAATGACTCAAAAGGTTTTGGTTTCATTCAACGTGATAGCGGAGAAGATATTTTTGTCCATTTCCGCGCGATTCAAGGTGATGGCTATCGCTCTTTAACAGATGGCGCAAAGGTTGAATTCAGTGTAGTAGAAGGCGAAAAAGGCCTTCAAGCTGAAGAAGTCAGAAAAGTAGACGAGTAATCTATCCGGTCATTAGAGCGGTTTAGCTATAATGTCTGTACAAACTACTGATATACTACTGAGTCAAGCCCGTCTTATCTTACCTATGTTGAGTGAATCTCCGCATATTAGGTCAGAGTAAGTATCGGGCTTGGCTTTTTTATGTCTGCATGACTATCCGCTATCTATAGATTTGATGTGGCAATGATTATTGGTGACGCTATATAGTATTATAACGTTTGATAATGCGTTTGCTTACGATGGACAACATACAAGTGATTAATACAAAAAGGATATTTTTTTGAGTAATTTTACGACATTTACTGATTTGCCGCTTTCAGCACCGACATTACGTGCTGTCAGTGATTTAGGGTTTACTGCATTGACGCCTATCCAAGCACAAATACTACCACATACGTTGGCAAATCAAGACGCTATTGGACAGGCTCAAACAGGTACTGGTAAGACGGCAACTTTCCTATTAACGATCATGGAGGCATTGCTTAAGCGTCCTTTTGCCAATGATGAAGAGCGCTATCTAGGTGAGCCGCGTGCAGTTGTAATGGCACCCACCCGTGAGCTTGCCCAGCAAATATTTGATGATTGTATCGCGTTGACTAAATATACGGCGCTACATAGCGTGTGTATCATGGGTGGTACTAATTATGAAACCCAGCAGCATGAGCTTGAGCGTCAATATGTTGATATTTTGGTTGCGACGCCTGGACGTTTGATTGACCTTGCGAATAAAGGCATGGTCTACTTAGATCGCGTTGAAGTATTGGTGTTGGATGAAGCAGATCGCATGTTAGATATGGGGTTTATTCCTGATATCAAGCGTCTGGTAGGCCGGATGCCAGCCAATACAGACCGTCAGAGCTTATTATTCTCTGCCACTTTTAACCAAGATGTTATGAATTTGGCTTATCGCTGGTTACATGAGCCGCAGTTTGTTGAAATTGAGCCTGAGCACAAAACCAGTGAGTTGGTCGATCAGCACTTTTACTTATTGACAGAAGATCAGAAATTAGAAGCCTTACAGCGTATTATTAGTGATCCTGCAGTGGACAAAGTCATTGTATTTGCCAACCGTAAAGACCAAGTCAAGCGCCTATATCATAAGTTGCGTGCAGACCACAAAATTGTGATGCTGTCAGGTGATGTTATTCAGCAAAAACGTGAAAAATACCTACAGCGCTTTAAAGATGGCCATGCTTCTATCTTGGTAGCAACAGATGTCGCCGGGCGCGGTATCCATGTCGATGATATCAGTCATGTGGTTAACTATACCTTGCCTGATCAGCCAGACGATTACGTGCACCGTATTGGTCGTACGGGGCGTGCTGGACAAACAGGTATCAGCATTAGCTTCGTGAGTGAGGATGACGCGTTTAATGTACCCGCCTTAGAAAAGCATTTGGATACTAAGTTTTCGCTTGAGCAATGGCAAGAGTAGTACTTTTAAAGCTGCTAGTTTTTCTATGTAGTCAATCCCCTATAAAAGAGTGACAGCGTTAACCTTGCTGGAAGTATTACATATACATCTGCACTCGGTTGCCTTGACTCTCTTTTAAACTGAATTGACTATAGTGTGCAGCGAATAAAATGATAAAAGCCCTTAACATTCATATTGATGTTAAGGGCTTTTTCATACGGCAAGCTTTGATAGCACGCAATGTTATATTTTAATAATATAGTCAAAGAACTCTAAAATGGGTACAAGGCAGCAGACTGCAGATTGTACAAGTATTACATCTAAGGAGGATAACGCCGTAGCGGTTTAGTAGTTCACTGACTATATCTGTGGTCGACGACTCTATTGAGCGTGTTCCATCGTTTCAGAGTGCTCATTATGATTCATGTCCATCGACGCATCACTCATATCATGCATACTATGATCCATGCCTTGGTGAGATGTATTATCATCAGCTGGCATCATATGATGACTGCTGTGATCCATGTCTGCATCCATAGGCATGTCCATCATTTCTGAATCACTCATTTGCATATGATCGCCATGCATATTAGACATATCATGCCCACCATGCATACTTGACATGACCATCGGCACGACCGCAACGGCTAAACCTGATATGACCATAACAGCGCCATTTAGCTGTCTTAAGCGAAAGCGTCCAATTTTGTCACGTAACCAGCCAACCGTTTCGTGAGTGGCGACCAACATCGGTATTGTCCCTAAGCCAAAGACAAACATGAGTGCCGCACCATTCAATGGATTATGAGCAACTACGGCGATGAGTAAGGCACCATACACCAATCCACAAGGTAAGAAACCCCAAAGTAAGCCAGCAGTTAGTGCACGTGGAAACGTGTTGAGCGGAAATACTTTTTGACGAAGTGGGCTTAAATACTGCCAAAACCGCATACCAAAACGTTCAAGTTTGTTTAAAAATGGTGCGCCAAGCATAGTGACCCCAACAAACACCAATACTAAGCCTAATAAAATACGTGGCATACTATTGCCCATCATTAATGGCGCTAGTACGGTGGTTCCAATCAATCCTGCTATCAAACCTAATAATGCATAACTGCTCAAACGGCCTAGATGGTAAGTGGCGACAAGAGCGCGGCGTTTAGCAGGACTGGCATCTTTCATCGATAGGCCAAACGCTGTCACAAGACCACCACACATACCCAAACAATGTGGTGAACCAAAAAATCCCATTAGTAATGCCGCAACGAGTAAAGCTGTGGTCATGGGGTGATTCTCCTAAAAACAGTGAAAGATTGAATCTACTTAAATAGATGGTATTGGACGAAACATAATCGTGAGTCACGTATAGTCAAGATATGGTCAATTCTATATTGATTAGACAAGGTGCTAGGCTTGTTCAGTCTATTATGTGTAACACTTGAATTTGTCTTACTTGCCTCTTGATGATCTCGAACCAACTATCTCTCGAAGCTATATTTTTGGATTGCTATCAATATTAGAAGGGTTGACGGACTCTGTGTCAGCAAGGTTTGTTTGATCATTTGCTTGCTTAGTAGATGTAGCATTCTCATGAGCTTGCATGGTTTGTCTGCGCTCTTGACGATCATCTAGTATAATGCGCTGTGATGCATTGTCTAAGTCTTCAAATTGGTTTGATTTTACCGCATAACGTACTGCCCAAATGGCAACCACAAATAACATGAGACTTAACGGAATTAATAAAAATATACTGAGCATGGAGAGTCTCTTAGATAGCAATTTCTGGTGGCATTATACACCTATTATAAATGTGGTGATTGCTTGTGAACATAAAAGTGAAATAGCTGCTAATTCTGCTCATCATTAAATAAAATCTAGCTCAAATATAAATCCAGTTCTATTCTGTAGGTGACTTTGCTGCATTGCCTCTAGGCGTTAATAGCTGCTGTGATGTCACGTCTTTAGCATGACGACAATCCATCTGCGGACGTATTACATCACGTAAATAAGCGGCGACTTCATAAACGGCGCGCCGTGAATGAGTGAGATTCTGTGCAGGTTTTTCCCAGTCTCGACCAACTGGTAGAGGAGCGCTGAGAGGTGTGGTATTGATACCATTTAGCGCAAACTGTCTACGGGCGCGTGCCATATGGTAGCTATCAGTGATGAGGTAGACGTGACGTAGTGGAATACGCTTTGCGGTAAAGCGTGCATTTTCGCAAGTATTCATACTGGCGTTTTCGCTTATCAGTCCATCAATATCATGCTCGATGAGCCATTGACCAAGCCAAGGCGCTTCAGCACCACTGAGTACAATAGGTAAGGGTAGGTCGTGATAAGCGCCCGCAGCAGTACGAGCACGATTGAGACTATAGCTGTTTAGAATGATTTGATTGTTCTGGTCGTTGGTCAGTCCGCCGCCTAATACTACATAGGCTGTCGGTGGAGAGCTCGCCGCTCCAGAAGGTATCTTTGGCAAGGGAAGTAGCGTAAATAGATAAACAATCGATTGCGAGAATAAAGGTGTGAATAAACTAATGAGGACTAAAATAACAGTTGTGGAGCCAAGCAAAAAGGTAATGTTAATGATACGAAACAGCGTTATCATACGTTCAGCTGAACGTAAGTAATAATGCCATAATCGTTTAGATAACAGCCGCTTAGACCGTGATTTTTTAGGCCACATGCTCATCATGCCCAATAGAGCTGTCAGTATTTACCCAAACTGGCTCACGCGACAACTGAATCGCAAATTTCTCATAGATCGTATCAGTGATATAACGCTGTGCTATCGCGACATCTTCTTGAGTTGCTTGATAAGGAGCATGGTTAGTGAGTACCAGTGCTTGCTGCTGATGGGTGACAATGGGTTCAATACCACCACCTTTTAACCCTGCCTGTTCGATGAGCCAACCGGCTGCAACTTTTATTTTATCATCAGGCATTGGATAACCAACGATAGCTGGATAAGTGGCTTGTAACGCAATGAATTGCTCTTGGGGAATAATCGGATTTTGAAAAAAACTACCGCAATTGGGTAGCTGCTTGGGGTCTGGTAGTTTTTGTTGACGAATATCTATAATAGCGTGCATCACATCAGCAGGGGTAGCCTTGTTTCGGTTTTGCTGTTCAGCATAACGTTGTGCTACTGTCTGTACATCACCGTAACTGGCTAACACTTTGCTTATATTTGTATGTAATCTGAACCCCACACGACTGATTAGCCATGTATTGGGAGTACGTTTAAAGATGCTGTCGCGATAGCCAAACTCACAGTCTGCTATTGATAGTTGATGCCATGTCTGGGTAGGGATGTGGTAAGCACGGACATACTGTAAGTGGTCTTCTAACTGGACACCATAAGCCCCAATGTTTTGTATCGGTGCAGCGCCAGTGAGACCAGGTATCAGCGCAAGATTTTCTAATCCATACCAACCTTGACTGACCGTATGGACAACCAAATCATGCCAGTTTTCGCCTGCCATCACTTCAATATCGACGTAACGATCCGTCTGGGCGGTCAAGCTTATGCCGCGCATTTTCGGCTGTAACACGATTGCATTTAGTTGTGTTGGCAGTAATACGTTGCTACCACCAGACAGCACAAACAATGGCTTTTGTTGCTCTGTGTTTTTTGCATAGTCTGCCATAAAGGTGTCAAGTTGAGCCTCATCTGTCAACGTCACAAAATAGTCAGCGATACAGGTCAGTGCCATAGTATTGCTGTGTGACAGATCAACGGACTCGCTAGGCAATAAGTTTGCTACTGAATCCGTTGTCGTGGCAAGTTGAGCACTAGAATTAAGGCATGAAGCTGAGGTCATAACGTAGCTCATATGGCAAATAGATAAAAAATTACATAGTAATCATTATAGAGGATGCGAGACGTAAAAGGCATGTAAATCTAGCTTTTATCGCTAGCAAGCTTTCCAGCTTTCAATCCAAGCTTGTGCGCTTGATTCTATACGCTCAATGACTTCTTCAAAGGCATCAGCATCACCTTTATAAGGGTCAGGTACATCATCACCGCCATACGTTGGGTCTTCTTCACTGAATAATGCCAGCTTGGCCATACTGTTTTCAGTATCTGCTAGATTGTTTTTGAGCGCTTGCAAGTCGGCTAAGTTCTGCGCATCCATTGCCAAAATCAAATCAAAATTGCGGAAGTCATCGTTATTTACTTGGCGTGCGATGAGTTTATTGATTTTATAACCATGCGCTTTGGCATGACGCTGTGCTCGCTCATCGGGTTTATGACCGATATGCCAATCCCCTGTGCCTGCAGAGTCCACTTTGATTGATAATCCAGCAATCGCTGCTTGCTGACGAAACACTTCTTCAGCAGTTGGTGAACGGCAAATATTTCCTAAACAAACCAATAATACAGACGATGGCGTACAGGTTTTCATCAGCATAATATGACCTTGTATAACAAAAAAAACATGCCATAAGAGACCAGCATTATTAGTGCGGCTTTTATCAGCATGCAATTGATTGATTGAATCGGCTGTCAGCGTAACGTTTAATGCCGTAAATGGCAAGAGTATAGGCTGAACAATATGGTCATATGACACAATATTGATGGCGATATTGTCTATAATTCAGTGTGGTACGGGCAGTATTTTAGTCTTGCTTGCTTTTAAAGCGCTGAATGTCACGACGCTCTTTTTTGTTTGGTTTGTTATCAGGGCGAGCAAGATTGGCAAGCTTGCGTTGCTCTGCATGATAGGCGCGGCGATTTTCGCTCTCGTCAGTTTCTGAATACAATACTTCAGCTGCGCTCGCATTACCGCGTTGAGTGGTTAGCGCTTCCACGATGACTGTTTTTTCAGTCATGGCAGTGGCTGAGCCTTGGCGGATGGTTAATTCATCTCCGACCGCAATCTCTTTGCTGGTTTTTACACGGCTACCAGCGTAGTGAACTCGTCCACCTTCGATGGCTTGTTTGGCAAGTGTACGTGTTCGATAAAAACGTGCTGCCCAAAGCCACTTATCAAGGCGAATTTTGGCTAAGCCTTGGGTTTTGCTATTTGTATTATTCTGCATAACAGCTACTCTATATGGATGTCTGTATTTATTTAAAATAAGCTAATCTTAATGAGATTAGGGCATACTTTATATTTGCAAATAAGTTTTTGTGATTGATGTGCTGGATAGGGAATATATTATATTTATAGTTTATAGAAATCAGTTACACCATTGTTGTTCACAAGGTATGCCATCATGATTGCCGTCCATTTTTGTATTAGGACAGTGTTGTGTAAAGTAAGTTGCCTCCTCGCACGAAGTCATCTGAGAGCAGTGTTGTCTACCATCACATGAAAAGCTTGACGTTGTTGGTTGTGAATTTATTGTCGGCTTTTAATTTGTGGATGACTCTGCTTCTGAACCTGTATCTATATAAGTAGGTTGTATTTCATCTGAATCAGCAGAGGTTAGCGCAGCACCTACTGGAGGTGTGTTGGATGAATCCGTGATAGAGCTACTCGGTGCTCTCTCAGGTTGAAAAAGTTTATAACCCACAACTACCAAAACCAGTAGTATTAGGATCATTAATATATTTTTCATCATTGCTTCACACTCATTAATAACTGTTAAAAACTAACTGTTGCTACCATCCGCTCGCTATTGTCAGCCTTTTAATGGATTAAAAAACTGACAGAGTAGAGAGTGATTGATACCTGCTTTATTATTTCAAAAACAATTGATAGCCGATATTGTCATTGAGCATCGTACAGTCGTAACCAATATCAAGCAGCGCGTCTTGTAGCTGGCGAGAGTTGCTCTCTGAGGCTTGTAGGCCTACCAGTACGCGACCTTCAGCGGCACCGTGATTGCGATAATGAAACAAGGTAATATTAAAATCGTCACCAAGCTTCTCTAAGAAAGTAAGCAATGCGCCTGGACGTTCTGGGAACACCACACTTAATAACTGCTCGTTTTCGACGTGCGCATGACCACCGATCAAGTGACGGATATGAGATTTAGCAATGTCATCATCGGTTAAATCATGGGCAGTGTAGCCATCAGCAGCCAATTGATTGCTGATAGTTTGACGCTCTTTATCCCCTTCTTTTAAGGCGATACCGACGAATATCGAGGCAGGCTCCATAGAGTCTGGTGATTTTTTGCTATCAGCACGGTAGTTAAATTCAGTGATATTACGTCCATGCAGGCTACGACAGAAGTTTAAGAAAGCGCCCGTTTGCTCAGGGATAGTCACGCCAAAGATGGCTTCTTTTTTCTCACCGATTTCGGTACGCTCAGCGATATAACGCAGACGGTCAAAATTCATATTGGCACCGCAGATAATACCGACACAGTTTTTGCCTTGCAGGTTATTGGCTGCGATATATTTTTTCATGCCTGCAACAGACAAGGCGCCAGCAGGCTCGACGATGCTACGGTTTTCTTCAAAGATATCTTTGACGGCGGCGCAGACTTCATCATTGGTGCAGGTAATCACATCAGATTCGACGATAGGGCCTGAATTATCACTTTTTTGTGTACGGACGACTTCAAAAGGCAGCTCGCCAATTTGAGCAACCGCCACACCATCGACGAATAAGCCAACTTGTTCTAACTTAACGCGCTCACCTGTTTCCAGTGCTGCCTTTAAACAAGCAGATTGTTCAGCCTCTACAGCGATAACTTTGACATGTGGAGCCACTGCGCCTAAAAAGGCCGCGACACCAGAGATGAGACCACCGCCGCCAACCGCAACGAAAACGTAGTCCATGTTGCGCCACTGCTGGGTCAGCTCCAGACCAATAGTGCCTTGTCCAGCAATAACCAATTCATCATCGTAAGGCGGGATAAAGGTTAAGCCTTCGGTCTCAGCACGATTGATTGCATAACGGTTGGCTTCATCGAAGCTGTCGCCATGCAAATCAACATTGCCACCCAGTGCTCTCACGGCATCTACTTTGATGTCAGGCGTGGTGGTCGGCATAACAATGATGTTGTTAAGATCAAGTTTGCGAGCAGAATAGGCCACGCCTTGTGCGTGATTGCCCGCCGATGCGCAAATGACACCGCGCGCTTTTTGCTCATCGTTCAATTGGCTAATACGGTTGTAGGCACCGCGCAATTTAAAGGACTTGACGGGTTGTAAATCTTCGCGTTTAAAACGAATGTCATTAGCAAAACGTTGGGTCAGCTTGGGTGCCGCTTCAAGTGGTGTTTGAATCGCAACGTCATAGACGGTGGCTTGTAAGATGGCTCGTACCCAGTTTGACAGCATAATGATCCCTAATACAGGTTGTATATGAATATAAAAACGAAATAGATTAGCCTATGCCGATTTTGATTATCTTGCAAGACCCTATTGCAGTTTTTGCAATGATTTCAAGTTTTGATGATAGATAAGGTCAGTTTTGTACAAATATTTTATTAAAAAATATTGAATAATTTTAATATGTCTATATTATTGGACATATGGAAATAAATAATGCTATCGCAAGCTTTGCTGCGCTCTCTCAAGAGACTCGTTTAAAAGCCTTTAGGTTGCTTGTTAGTCAAGAGCCTGAAGGACTGCCTGCGGGTGAAATTGCCCGTCAATTATCCGTACCACATAACACCATGTCAGCGCATCTATCAGTGCTGGCACGAGCAGGGTGGGTGGTTTCACAACGCCACAGCCGACAGATTATCTATCGTGCTTCGCTATCGCACATGGAAGCTGTCGTTCAGTTTCTATTGCAAGACTGCTGCGCGGGCCATCCAGAATTGTGTGCGTCCCTTATGGACAGTCTAAGTGGATGTGGGGTCGTTAATACTAATGACTCAAACAGCAAGTAAGATAACTCTTAAGACTATATTTGAGATAAAGCTTAAGACAGTATCTAATGCCATTATTGAGCGAATCTGTAAGACAAACATAACGTCAAAATCAATTTTATTGATTATATTCAAATAATATATTCAGAATTCAAACAACATATTCAGACAATAAGTGAAATCACTATGACATCATTAATTTTTCATAATCCCAAATGCGGAACCTCTCGTAATACCTTAGCCATTATGCATGCGTCAGGTGAGCATCCTGAAGTGGTCGAGTATCTCAAAACCCCACCAGCCCGTGAATACTTGGTAGAGCTATTGGCAAAAATGAATATCATGCCAAGAGAGCTATTACGAAGCAAAGAGTCTATTAACGATGAATTAGGATTAGATAATCCTGAATTATCTGATGATCAGATCATCGATGCGATGATTGCGCATCCTATTTTAATCAACCGTCCTATAGTGCTCACAAATAAAGGTGCTGCGTTATGCCGTCCGTCAGAGCGAGTGTTTGAGTTGCTAGAGCACCCAGTGAGTCGTTTTACGAAAGAAGATGGGGAAGTCATTCATCATGGCAAAGGATAAAATGGATTTGAACATGACTGGTTTTGATGATTTGCCTAATATTGCTGCAGACAGTATACAGCCTATCGATATTGAAGCGTTGATTGGCTCAAATGATCCACGTCATCCACCCAAGATATTGGTGCTATATGGCTCTTTGCGTGCCCGCTCATTTTCTAGGCTGGCAAGCGAGGAGGCAAGTCGATTATTGCGTTGGTATGGTTGTGAGGTTCGGAAATTTGACCCGACGGGCTTGCCACTGCCTGATGCTGCCGATGCAGATCATCCCAAAGTGCAAGAGCTACGAGAGCTGGCACAGTGGTCAGAGGGTATGCTCTGGGTAAGTCCAGAACGGCATGGCAGCATGACCAGTATCATGAAAGCACAAATCGATTGGATTCCACTATCATTGGGAGGCGTGCGTCCGACCCAAGGTAAAACATTGGCAGTGATGCAAGTGAGTGGCGGTAGTCAAAGCTTCAATACGGTCAATCAGCTACGTATCCTTGGTCGTTGGATGCGCATGATTACTATCCCCAATCAATCCTCTATTCCCAAGGCATTTTTGGAATTTAATGACGACGATCGTATGGATAAGTCACCTTTATATCTGCGTCTCGTTGATGTCTGTGAGGAGTTAGTGAAATTTACTTGGTTGACTCGTGGGCGCTCAGCCTATCTGACTGACCGCTACTCTGAACGGGTAGAAAGCACTGAAGAACTATCAAAACGCGTCAATCAAAAATCACTCTAATTTACTCTCTTATCATGTATTTTTTAATATGGCTTCTTATAATAATTGAGCGTAGACAGGTTACTCGATGATCGCATTGACTATATTTATCGTTACTTTAATTTTAGTGATTTGGCAACCTAAAGGACTGGGTATCGGCTGGAGTGCGATGGGTGGCGCATTGATCGCCTTAGCGTTTGGTGTGGTACAGCTCTCCGATATCGGGGTTGTGTGGGATATTGTTTGGGATGCAACTTTTACCTTTGTCGCACTCATTATTATCTCTCTTATCTTAGACAAAGCTGGATTCTTTGGTTGGGCGGCGCTGCACGTCGCTAGACTGGGCAATGGGCAAGGGCGTTTATTATTTCCTATGATTGTGATACTAGGCGCATTCATTTCAGCGTTCTTTGCCAACGACGGGGCAGCATTACTATTAACACCGATTGTCATCGCTATCTTGCTGCGTCTTAAGTTTTCACCGCCATCAGCTTTGGCTTTTATTATCGCGACAGGCTTTATTGCTGATACCGCGAGCTTACCGTTAGTGACGTCCAATCTTGTTAATATCGTCAGTGCCAATTACTTTGATATTGGCTTTGGACGTTATGCGGCGGTCATGGTGCCAGTCAACATCGTCTCTGTGTTAGCGACACTCGCCGTGTTATGGGTCGTCTATACGCGGCATATTCCCAAACACTACTCTATTACTGAGTTGAGTGCACCCGAGTCCGCGATTGAAGATCCGCTCGTTTTTAAGGCGGCTTTTCCGCTTTTAGCATTACTACTTGTTGCTTACTTTACGACGGAATCATTAGGCATTGCTATCTCGTTTGTGACAGGCGTCGCTGCGCTGGTGCTAATGGCAATTGCAGGTCGCTGGTGGCAAGGTGGACGCGGTGCAGTGGTTTCAGTATCCGATGTTTTACGAAAGGCTCCTTGGCAAATTGTATTGTTTTCAATTGGTATGTACTTGGTGGTTTATGGTTTGGGCAATGCAGGCTTAACTGCCTATGGTGCTCAGATTCTGAATTGGCTAGGGCAGCAGGGTGCGGTCATCGCAACATTAGGAACGGGATTCCTCTCTGCTATTGTAGCGTCTATCATGAACAATATGCCGTCTACCTTAGTAGGTGCATTGGCTATCGATAGTGCGCAAGTACCAGAGGCCACTCGTGAGCTCATGATTTATGCCAATGTGATTGGTAATGATTTGGGGCCGAAATTCACGCCTATCGGTAGTCTTGCAACTTTATTATGGCTCCATGTATTGGCAGAAAAAGACTATAAAATCAGTTGGGGACAGTACATGAAAATCGGGCTGATTATTACGCCGCCCGTATTATTGGTCACGCTATTGGCCTTAGTCTTGTGGTTGCCTTACCTGTCTACATTTTAAAGGTTGAGTAAATCTCTTGTGATTAGCGTGGTTATTACGCTGACATCGATCAAACTCATCGGGTATAATAGCGGCGCATTTTACCTCTTTTATAATGATACGTTTATTTTCCAAGGATTTATGATGAGTGATCAGCAAGCACAAAAGCAAGCCGCAGCCAAAGCTGCTCTAAACTATGTCGAAGATGGCATGATACTGGGCGTAGGCACAGGTAGTACAGTTAATTGCTTGATTGAATTATTGCCGACAGTAAAGCTTGCTGGCGCAGTTGCTAGCTCACAGGTCACTGAAGACAAACTTCGTGCCCTTGGTATTGAGATCGTTGATTTAAACTTTGCTGGTACGCTTGATATTTATATCGATGGTGCGGACGAAGTAAATGAGCATTTGCAGCTCATTAAAGGTGGTGGCGGCGCGCTTACTCGTGAAAAAATCGTGGCAGCAGCTTCTAATAAATTTATATGCATGGTTGATGAGAGTAAAAGTGTCGAGATACTTGGACGTGAGTTCCCAGTACCGATTGAAGTATTACCACAAGCACGCTCTTATGTTGCACGCCAATTGGTTAGTCTAGGCGGTGAGCCAGTTTACCGTGAAGATTTCGTGACCGATTATGGAAACGTGATTTTAGATACCTATGATTTGGATGTGAGCAATCCAATAGAGCTTGAGCAAACGCTAAATAATATCGTAGGTGTGGTATGCAATGGTATATTTGCTGCCAATCAAGCTGATGTATTGCTAAAAGCTGGTAGCAATGGGGTGACAACACTGACTCGTTAAAAATTTTTGCTCGTTACAAGACACTCATCCGTTAAAAACGCTATAGTAGCTTGTTATGTAGTAGCAATAAAAAGGCAGACCACAATCAATGTGGTCTGCCTTTTGTTTATTTACTCTTCGATAAATAACTTATAGCTATATTTTTTAGATTTTGATTTTGTCTTTTAACAAAAATTCCATTAATGCTTTTTGTGCATGCAAGCGGTTTTCTGCTTCATCCCATACCACTGAGCGTGGATCATCTAGCATATCATGAGAAATTTCCTCACCACGATGAGCAGGCAAGCAATGCATAAACACGACTTCGGGATCAGCTTTGTCTAGCAGTGATGGTGTTACCTGATAAGGTGCAAAACGACGGGCGCGGGTGTTTTGCTCTGACTCTTGTCCCATACTTGCCCATACATCGGTGACGATTAGGTTTGAGTCTTTTGCCGCATCTTGTACATTTTCGACGAGGCTGACGCAATGAGAGAAGCGTTCCATCAATTTAGGGTCTGGCTCAAAGCCATAAGGCGCTGCCACACGTAGCTCAAAACCAAACTGATTGGCCGCTTGCATAAATGATGAACACATATTATTGCCATCACCGACCCACGTCACGATTTTGTTTTCGATACTGCCGCGATGCTCATAATAGGTCTGCATATCAGCAAGCAACTGGCAAGGGTGGTACTCATCAGTTAGAGCGTTAATGATTGGAGCGCTTGAGTATTCAGCAAACGTCTCAACATTTTCGTGACCAAAGGTACGAATCATGATGATATCAACCATACTAGAGATCACACGAGCAGAGTCCTCTAGCGGCTCACCACGTCCAAGCTGCGTATCATTTGGCGACAAGAAGATAGCACTACCACCAAACTGGCCCATACCTGTTTCAAAAGAAATACGCGTGCGGGTTGAGGATTTTTCAAAAATCATACCCAGCGTACGACCAACAAAAGGCTGATATATCTCGCCAGCATGTTGCATCTTACGTAATTCGCTTGCGCGTTTGATAAGGGTTTCTAGTTCTTGTTTGGTTAAATCAGATAGGGTCAAAAAATGGCGCAAACTCATAGTAATCCTAGCAGTCGATCGCAGTCAGTGAAACGTTATCAGTCTTCAATAGCATCGCATCAGTGCGCATACTGGGGTGACAACAAACTTTTAGTATAGCGCAATTACTTCTAATGTAAACGCCCAATTTAGTCTGATTGTTCAGTCACTCCAGTACTCGGCAATTTCACCGTCGTATTATGATTATTAGGCTTGGACGCGCTTTGGACGTATGCTCAGGCGGCATAGCAGCTCATAGCTAATCGTACCCGCATGTGCAGCGACCTCATCAACGTGCGGTGCATCGCCCCATAACATTACCTTACTGTCTAAAGCAATGTCTTCTGGCGCAGTACTGACATCAATGACAATCATGTCCATTGCCACACGACCAATGACCGAGCATCGATAGCTTTGATTATTGCTCGTATCAATGACAGAGACATAAGCGTCATCGTTGACGACACGAGGGTAGCCATCTCCGTAACCAATACTGACTAGAGCTGTTCTGGTGTCTTTTTGTGCTATCCAACGACTGCCATAACCAATAGCATGGTCTGCATTGACTGTTTGCAGGGCGATAATTTGCGCGCTAAAATCCATCGCTGGCTGTAAATCTAATGCTTGTGCGCTTTGATCAACGACAGGTGAGCTACCATATAAAATAATACCTGGACGTATCCAATCATAATGATGCTCTGAAAAATTGACGATACCAGCTGAATTACACAATGAACCTTTAATCTCAGCGCTAACTGTCTCTTGTAAAGTATTTAAAACATCTGAATAACGCTGTATTTGCATCGCATTTAATGGATGAGTGCTGTTGTCTGCATTGGCAAAATGTGTGGTGAGGATCAGTTGGTATCCAGCATCATGAAGCTGTTTAGCGGCAGCAATCACACCCTCGGCATCGAAACCAAGGCGATTCATACCTGTATTGTATTTAATCCACACCACTCTAGTAGCGCTACTAGCTGGTGGGATATTTTCCAATGCCCATTGCAGTTGCGGTGCATGATGAATGACGCAGCTAATATCACTATCAATGGCTTGCTGCCACTCATCAGCGGTAAACGCACCTTCGATCAAACCAATCGTTTTATTCCAACCCAATTGTCGTGCTTCTAGTGCTTCAGTTAAGGTAGCGACTCCAATACCATCTGCTTGCTGTAATGCTGGCAAAACTGCCGCTATCCCGTGTCCGTAAGCGTTGGACTTCACCATGGCTAGAACTTTAGAGTGTGGCGCCATTTTTTTAACTTGGTTTAGGTTATGAGTAATGGCTTTTGGTTTGATAGTGATAGTACGCATAATTGGCTTCTTTATTAGCAAAGTTATGAAGTGATAAAGCCAATGCTGCATCAATTGGATTGATGTGGCACTGGCTATGGTTACTGAGAGCTGTTTGTATTAAGTGTCTAAGGTTGAGTAAGCATAATATTTAAAGCTATGACTATTCATCATTCTCGAAACTGACGTTTTGATAGTATTCTGGCGTCAGATTGATAAAGCGAGTAAATTGTCCTTCAAAACCCAAACGTATGGTACCGATAGGGCCGTTACGCTGTTTACCAATGATGATTTCAGCCACGCCTTTGTGATCTGAGTTCTCATTATAAACCTCATCACGGTAGATGAACATAATCAAATCGGCATCCTGCTCAATCGCACCTGATTCACGCAAATCTGACATAATCGGACGTTTATTCGGACGGTTTTCTAGACTACGGTTGAGCTGCGATAGCGCAATTACTGGGCACTCAAGTTCGCGTGCTAAGGCTTTTAGACTACGAGAAATCTCAGAGATTTCCCCAACACGGTTGCCATCTAGGTTTGGCACTTTCATCAACTGAAGATAATCGACTACGATAGCGCCAAGCTTGCCATCGTGATTTTTGGCGATACGGCGACAGCGTGAACGCATCTCAGATGGTGGCAGGGCAGTACTATCATCGATATACAGGTGCTTAGATTGCAAATGCTGAATGGCATTCATCATTTTTGCCCATTCATCTTCATTCATTTGTCCAGAACGCAGATGCGTCTGATTAATCGCGCCCCACGATGACAGCAAACGCATGACGATAGACTCTGCGGGCATCTCCATCGAAAATACCACGACTGGCAGGTCTTCGTTAAATAAAATACCTTCTGCTAAGTTCATCGCAAAGGTTGTTTTACCCATCGAAGGACGTGCGGCGACAATAATTAAATCGCCTGCCTGCAAACCTTGTGTTTTATTATTCAGTTCAGCGAACGGCGTTTGCAAACCAATCATGCCATCTGGATTGGATTTAAGCTCTTGAATTTTATCGATGACGTTGGTCAACACCGAGGTAATGCCGACAGGGCCACGCTGTTCAGCGCGTTTGTTGTGTTGCTCATTAATACTAAATATCTTGCCTTCGACACTGTCTAAGATGTCGCTAACGCTTTGGTCTTTCGGGTTATAAGCCAAAGTCAACATGTCATTGCCAGTGGTAATCAGCTGACGTAACGTTGATAGTTCACGTACACGCTGCGCGTAGGCCGTGAGGTTGAATAAGGTAGCAGGGCTTTGGCTCAAAATATCTGCCAAGTAACTGTCACCACCTGCACCTTTGAGTAGTTTCTGTGCTTCCAACCAGTCATGCACCATGACCGTGTCATAAGGCTCATTGACCGCTGCCAAATGGGCAATCGCATCAAAGATGTATTGATGTCGTCCAGCATAAAAATCATCTTTGGTAACGATATCGGCAATCTTGTCATACGCCTCTTCGATGCTCATCAAAGAGGCAAGCAACGCCTTTTCAATATCGATATTGTGCGGCGGTGTTTGATTGAGCAAGTCGTCGTTTTTTTCGGTATCTGCCATGAGTGCCTAATGTATCAAGAGTCGGTATGAAAGAGGGTATAAATAGATATTTAATATAAGTGTTTGATGATTGGCAATAATACAGCAAAGCAAATGCGGTGTGCTGCTACGATAGAACACAAAACGCAGTCTCACGCTTGCCAGTAAATGCTACAATCAGATGCGAAAGTTTAACACATTATGGGCTTTTTTTAGACGGGTACGGCAACTAAATCTGAAGCTATTAGGGTTGATAGGTGAAGAGATGAATTGCGGTTTTTAGATATAAAAACCAGTGTATTTAACTATAAAAATAATAAAATCAGATGTTTAATTAAGATATGGGACTATTTTTATGATACAAAATAAATTACCGCTATTAATCACGACAGGCGAACCTGCTGGCATTGGTATGGACGTCGTACTGCTACTAGCGGCAGAAAATAAGTTGCAAGACTTTTCGCGGCCGATTTGGGTAACTGCGGATGCAGACGCAATGACAGAGCGCGCAAAGGAGCTTACCACTGCTGGGGTCTTAAAAGTTTGCCCATCTTGGCAGACTGTAGACGCACATATAGATGCCGATGATTTCTCAGAGCAAATGTCAACGAATACGTCTCATAGTGATGATGCTTTTATCCTACTTAACACACCTTGCGCAGTACCAGTCATTTCTGGACAAATTAATACGAGCAATTCAGCCATGGTTGCCCACCAATTAGATATTGCGCATAAGCTAGCATTCAATAAAACAGTCGCAGCCATCGTTACCGGCCCACTGCAAAAGTCCGCACTCATTGATGCAGGTATTAAGTTATTAGATGGCACTATGTTTAGCGGCCACACTGAGTTTTTTATGCAGCAAAGTGGCTGTGAAAAAGTCGTGATGATGCTCGCCAATCAAGCAATGAAAGTCGCGCTTGTCACCACACATTTACCACTAAAAGATATCCCAGCTGCGATCACTTCTGACAATGTACGCCAGACCGTCCAAATTGTCATTGATGAGATGAAAGAAAAATTTGGCTTAACGCAACCACGTATATTAGTTTGTGGACTGAATCCGCATGCGGGCGAGGGCGGCCATTTAGGTGTTGAGGAGATTGAGATTATCAATCCAGTGTTGCAAGCGTTCATCGATGCAGGCGTAGACATATCAGAGGCGATGCCAGCGGATACGTTATTTACCCCAAGGCATTTAGCAAACTGTGATGCAGTGATTGCTATGTATCATGACCAAGGTTTGCCAGTGCTCAAATCACACGGGTTTGGTGATACGGTTAATCTGACCTTAGGATTGCCTTATATTCGCACCTCGGTTGATCATGGTACGGCGCTGGATTTGGCAGGGCGTGGCGGGGCAAGTGCCACCAGTTTATATCAAGCGTTAAATATGGCCAATGAGATGGCTAATAAATCGCTTATTGAAAAACCTCTTGCATAAGTCGGTGCCTTAACAAGATTTTTTACGCAGTATTGGATAAAATTACCGTCAATAGGTCCTATTTATGAACCATTAAATAGGACCTATTTTAAGTGGTCTATTCATAGGTTTAAAGGGTAAGATAACTGGTTCCCTTGGGGTATACCTTTAACAGTTTGTATGAGTTCTTAACTAAACACAGTAACGAAGGATTTATGATAAATTTATAATTTGGAAAGAGCTACAGAAGGTAAGTTTTAATGATTACATCAGCTGAAGAGTTTCTCTTACTCAGAACAAGTGACCACACCCAAGATTATGGAAGAGCGATTAACGAGTGTGCAGCATTGGAAACGTGGTTTGAAATAATACGTCACTACCCAACTATGCGCGAGTGGGTAGCTCTAAATAAAACAGTTCCAATAGAAGTTCTTGAAACGTTGACGTATGATGACAGTCCTACCGTTAGAAGGAATGTTGCTATGAAAAACAAAATAACTAGAGAAATATTTGAGGTATTGGCAGATGATAAAGACGCCTCTGTCAGAAATAGACTCGTCTATAATAAAAACATACCAAAAGACTTGCTATTGAAGTTAACCAATGATGACGAATCGTTCATCAGAAAAAACGCTATAAATAAGATTAGTGAAAAATTTTGAGTAAGCAAAGCTAAACAGTTCGACTCCTATATACCTATATAGTCAATCCACAATAAAACCCATATCATAGAACAGTTTAGGTAGATTATTCTCCATCCAGCCTTGCCGCAGAAACTTAGCCTGTGCCCATTTTTTCTCAATAGGATTTAAATCAGGACTATAAGGCGGTAGAAACAACAAGCGATGACCATGTCTATTCAACAGTCTTTGCACTCGTTTGTGAAAGCTAGTCACTCAAGCACAGCTCTCGTCTTGCACTCAGGCAAAGCAGTGCTTTGCTTTATCCTCGCTCATATCCATCACAATCACGCATTTGGTCTTAAGGCTTGGAATAAGGGTATATTTGCACCAGTCATAGAATACATCTCCGTTGATGTTTTTCTCAAAGTAATCCAGGGCAAACAGCATTTTTTCATAGAGAGCACCGATGACATTGGTTCGTTTTCTACCTTGCCAATTGTAGCTATCGATACAGGGTTTACCTATCGGTGCATAGCCAGAGGGACGCAGGGTTTCAGACTCAAAGCCGCTTTCATCCATGTATACAATGGGGTAGCCTTGCCGCGTAAAGCTATTAAGCTTACTCTGATATATTGTTCTTTTTATCGGACACGCTTTTGGATGTTCCAAGGTCTTTTTTTTGACTGATACCAAGGCGTTTTAAGGCATGATAAATGCCTGTTTTACTACAGTTTAAACGACGTGCTCGCTCATACTGGTAATCATCAGGATGTTCTTTGACATCATTAAGTAATACGTCATCTGGTATTTTATAGGGTTTGGTTTGCCTTGTTGTTTTGCTATGAACACGTCTCTTCCAGTTTTGTATCGTGGTTGGGCTGAGATTATAGAAAATAGCGGCTTCAGCAAAGGTCATACCGTCATCTATACTTTTAAGAACTTGTTTACGGAAATCTAATGAGTAAGTCATGGTCTTTATAATAACAATTAAGTTTGATAATTAGTTTATAACACTTTTAAGTAGGCTTGACTATAGAATCAAACTGTGTGACATTTTTTCCCTTTGCTTTGCATTACTATGTTCTAAAACACCTAACCATTCAGACATTGATCTCAAACCAACCTCATTTGCATCTTGATATTTCTTCAGGGCAAATATTATATAAACAACAGCACCACCAGCTATCATCCAAATGATCGCCATTTTTACATCCTCCAATTAAATTTATCTTACAATAATAGAGCTCTAAGATAAACTAAGTACTACTTAAATTTTTTCAGGAATCTAATTGGTAGATTGCCTTTCATCCTCTACGCGCTTTCTATCATGAGTAACTAGACAATTTAGAGTGCTATCGTGTTGACTGGATTAACTTATCGGGTAATTCAGATAACGAGCGTTATAGCAAGTGATGTTGGGTAGAAGGCGTCACGGTATCTGTTGCGATAAAGTATGGGTAGCTTATCGATAATAATGTTTCAACAATACAGCCTAATTCTGAGCTGTGGTATAATTCATCATTATATAATTGGCATATTGCTGCCATTATCGCCCATTTATCTTTTATACATTAAGACTCTTCTATGTCCAAAACTCCGTTTGATGCTCAATCTATTTCCAACAGCCTACGTGCTGTCAAACACCAACCGCGTAAGCGCTTTGGTCAAAACTTCTTGCATGATGGCAGCGTCATTCGCGAAATCGTTGAAAGTATTCGTCTAGAGCGCGATGACAATCTAATTGAGATTGGGCCGGGAATGGGAGCGTTGACTGAGCCACTATTGGCAGAAGTCGATGCGATGACCGTAGTAGAGTTGGATCGTGATTTGGCAGACAGTTTGCGTATCCGTATTGGTGCGAACAGTCATCCGAATTTTGAGATTATCAAAGATAACGCGATGCATGTGGACTATCGCGAGCTGTATAGTCCTGAGCGCGGCAAACTACGAGTGGTAGGTAACCTGCCATATAACATCTCTACCCCGATATTGTTTCATCTACTCAGTTATGCCGATGTGATTCAAGACATGCACTTTATGTTGCAAAAGGAAGTGGTTGAGCGTATCACTGCTGATGTTGGTAGTAAAACTTATGGCCGCTTATCAGTCATTATGCAATATCACTGTGGTACAGATTATCTATTGACCGTGCCACGCGGTGCTTTTAATCCGCCACCAAAAGTAACCAGTGCTGTATTTCGTCTGACTCCGCATATTACTAAACCAGTCGTGGCAGAAGATGAAGAGTATTTTGCGATTGTCGTACGCGAAACCTTTAACCATCGTCGTAAGACACTACGTGCGATTTTTAAGAAATCTACGCTATTGCCAACGTTGAGCGAAGAAGATTTCGCGGCTTGCGCCATCGACCCACAAGCGCGTCCTGAAGTCTTAAGTGTGAAAGATTTTGTCAATTTGAGCAATCAGGCACGCAAAGTAGAAGGTTAATTCAATCTATTATTGAACATCTCTCAAAATATGCGTATAAAATTATTCACCTAAAACTATTGATATAAGAGTACTCACTTAAGAGTGCTCTTATATAAATTCATATCTAAAAAGCATAGAGGTACTATGAGTTTTCGCCACCAGTATGTCATTGGAGACCTGCAAGGTTGCTATGCTGCTTATATTAAATTACTTGAAGTATTAAATTTTGATCCAGCCCAAGACAAGCTATGGTTTGCCGGTGACTTGGTAGCACGTGGTGAAGACTCATTGAGTACGTTGCGTCATATCAAGGCGCTATGTGAGCAAGGAGCGGCAGAAACAGTCCTTGGCAATCATGATATCAATTTGATTGCTGTCTGGCGCGGCGCGGCGAAGCTCAAAAAAAAGGATAAGACAGCGCCGATTTTTGCCGCTGATGATTGTGATGAGTTGCTTGAATGGTTACGTCATCAGCCGCTATTGGCTTACCCTGATGAACAGACCGTACTGGTGCATGCTGGTATTCCACCGCATTGGAGTATCGATGAAGCCGCAAGCTATGCACAACAAGTAGAAGCGCAATTACAAAGCAGCTTATGGCAACTCGATCGCTTATTACCGAATTTGTATAGCAAGTCAGTTGATGATTGGCAGTCAGATATCAATGGCTTTACTAAAATGCGTGCTATCACTAACTATTTTACGCGTATGCGTCTATGTAAACAGGATGGCACGCTTGAGTTTGGTTTTTCAGCAGGTTTGGATGAATTGATGCCGGAAGGTTTTTTACCATGGTTTGAATGGCAAGTACCACGCTCGCGCAAGATACTATTTGGTCATTGGGCAGCATTAAAAGGCGAGGTTGATTTGCCACATGCGCGTGCACTCGACGGTGGCTGCGTGTGGGGAAATTGTCTATTGGCTTATCGTCTCAGTGACGGTCAAGTAATAACGTCAAGCGAGCAATGCCCGAGTTCATAATGAGGGCTATAGCTGAGCTTGATATGCAAGGCTAGATAAGTGGTCTGTTATAAATGGTTCCATTATAACGGTCTATTTTAAGTAGTCTGTCAATAGGTTTGAGGGGTGAAATAGCTAGTTTCCTTGGGGTATACCCTAAAAGCCTTCCTCTTGAAATTCATGATATTTAGAAGAAAATTTATGCAAATTACTTTTGGATTCTTCGTTTAAAGAATCATACAGGTCATTATTCAAGACATCATAAGCGCATATAAAAGCACTTTTGTTTTTTTGAGTGTAGTCTTGCATCATGTCTATACAAGAAAATGAATTGAGTACGTTGAATAGAATACTAGTATTATAAGGGGCGTATTCCAAAGCTTTTTGGAAAAAAATTAGTCCAGAGTAGTTTTCTTTATCTTCCGAAAGATATGGAGCAAGATCTACAGTTATTCCTTTTAGGTTTAAAGCCTCCGCTATTTCACTATCTGTTGAATTACTATCAGAAATTACTTCATTTAAGATATCAAGAGCTAGCTCTGGTTCATAGTTTTGGTAAAAAATCTCTGCTTGGTTCAGCTTTTTTTCTATAGTAGGCATTAGTTTTTTATCCATTCATCTTTGGTTATACGGTAAGCAGATCGATGCCTGTATAGCGCACCGAACACGATTTTATGAGATAAGCGCAAGATTGAGCGCATCTATCCACTACCTAAAGTTGGACGTGAAGAACAACACACCCTCGCCATGATATTGAACGTCGAAACAGATATAAAAAGCCTTAGCTAGGCTTTGAGAGATAAAAATGAAAAAAAGTAGCAAGATAATCCTATTTTCCTTGATAGCTATACTATTTTTAGCTCTTGGTGTTGGGCTATATGTTTTTTATCAAGGCTATCTAGTGATTTTACATTCTGTCTAGTAAGTAGCTTTAAGGATAATAAAAGAATGAATCAAGTCAAAAAAACCTTTGAGTTAATCACATTAATTACACTCACAAGTACATTGACAGCGACCATCAATATAAAAAATTTTAATATCAATAACTTAGGTTCTGTGTTCAAGTCCTCACTAGGGTACCAAAATACTTAGTAATCATATCTGCTTTATCTATATATCTACTTTTCTATCATCGTTGGTGGTTGTGTTTTGATGATTTTTAATTGGTTAGTCACTGCTTCTACTGCTATTGGACAAATGCGTTGCCATTCTTCTTGCCAATTAATTTGATTGTCACCCTTGTACTCTATGCGAGTTAATGTAGCAAATAAGATACCGTTCCAGATAAATGCGCCTGCTTCATCTGGTTCTGTTTTTGACTTCTCACAGACTTCATCATAATTAGACGTTATCGCTATTCCACTTTGATAAGCTAAATTATTGACTGAATACATATCGAAATACACACCACTGCGAGCATCAGGCGGTGCCAAATAGTATTCTCTAGTTTCGATGTCGTATTCGATATAGCTGTGCTTCCATTTATATTCAACAGCAAATGCATTGACCCCAACTTTTAGATGATTCGCTGGTCCTTTGATGACTTGATTTCCAAGTTTGACATAATGATACTGTTTTCCATTCAGCCAATTATTTTCTCGTTGTTCGTTAGGGAGCCACTTATCTTTAATCATCGCGCGGCAACGTTCCCATTTAGCATTAAATTCAACTTCCTCGCTTCGCTCTGTTAAAGGTAGATGATCAGTTGGCATAGGGCGTGTCGTATTGAGCATCTCTTGACATGCCGCAATGCGCCGCGCCTGACGCTCCTCTGGTGTACCAGTGTCAGCACAGCCAGTAAGCTTATATAAGAGTAGAGATAAAAATAGAGAAAAAAGTACCCAGAGAGTAAGTTTGATTTTAGTTTTGATAGTCCTATTCCTTTACCGATACTAATTAGCACTTATTAAGCATAGGCTTGATAAGTCTTTATCATCTTTTACTTCATATCATTGGTAGGCTATGCGCAAACAACACTAAAACCTCGATTTTCCCCATAACGGAAGTTATGACAAATAAGGCTTAGCGGTATGTTAAACATAAAAAAGTTTATATCGATTGGAATAACGTGGGCTACAGCCAAAAGTTAAAATCCTCATTAGCGGACAGAACCAGTAAAGGCATCTGAGATTGGTTCGCCATAGGTATAAACCAGTCATAGAGATAATTAAGATAATATTTTAAGTTATTCAAAACTTTTAAGTAGATCTAACCACTCACTTATTATATTAGTGGGTTGATAAATTTCGACTTTCTCTTTACCTCTTAAGCTGATAGTTTTTCTCTGCTCATCATTCTTCATCAAACCAATCAACGCTGAAGCAAGTTCGCTAACATCATTTTTAGGAACTAAAATAGAGCCTGTACCTTTTAAAACTTCTGCGGGGCCCGGTCCACAATCAAAACTAACAATAGGTAGGCCAAAAGCTAAAGCCTCAGTTAAAACCATACCAAACCCTTCTGCGCGAGAGCTCAGGCAAAATATTTCTGCCTCCCTATAATAGTGACCCACATTATCAGTCGCACCGACCAGTTCCACACTCTCAGTTATTTGGTTTTCTTCAATAAACTCAGTTAGTTTTGCTCTCTCTTCACCCTCACCAACTATTTTTAATCTCCACTCTGGCATCATTGCAGTTACCTGAAGCCAAGCTTCAAGCAATAAGTCAAACCCTTTTTCTCTATGTAGACGACCAACCGCCAATACTATTTTTTTATTTTCCTCAATATATTCTTGAATAGGAAACGGACAAGGATTGGCGATAGCGATTATTTGTGATTTATGACGAGTATTTTTTAACCAATATTCCTTATCTCTTTCGGTTAAAGTAACCACTGAGTCACAATATCGTGCCGCTAAATGTCTGACGACAGAGCTTCTGCTGATACCTTCACTAGGATCAAAGTTGAAATGCTCCCAGCCTATATGCTTTACTTTCAAGCCTAAAGTCGCGGGTAAAGTATATGGAATAGACTTTGTGTCTACTGCCATTATTATGTCAGCACGCTCTGTTTTTAACAGCTTTCTTATTTTATAAATAGCATTAGGCGTATGACCTAATTTGACGCGCGGAGAACCCGATAGTGAAATTATTTTAATATCTTCATTTAGAGGAAAGAAAGGTGTATCACAAGGTCCAATACTAGCTAATATTATTTCATGGCCCACCTCAGATAGACCGTTAGCAATCATAGAACCTACTCGTTCAACACCAGCACCCTTATTAAGGCCATAAAACAACACCATTAAAATTTTCAAATCGATTGCCTTGCTTGTTAGGGTCTGTTGAACATGTACATATTAGGGCTACTGATGGTTCAGGTTCGGCTGACTCATGTTGTCAAAGTCGACAGAGATATGCCATCATTTCATACAAAGTGGCTAACTCTAGTGACTTGATAAGATTTAGGTGGTGAGAGCAATGACGTATCAAATAACATGGTTAGCCATCTCATTAGCCATAAGATCAGTAGTTAACCAAGTATAAAGCCACCTAAAACATCCTATTAATTAGGCAGTTTTGGCGGCTTTTTTGGTTTTGGCAGAGGTGTCTTTGCATCGCCCGTTGCTTTACTATCAGGATCTACATGATGTGGTTCTTTGCTGATATTGCTGTTAGCATCATAATCATGGTTGTTCGGCGTTTTGTCCGTTTGATTATACTGAATATCATTGGTGTAGGGCATGCTATTGAGCTCTTCATCCATTAAGCCATCGTCAAGGTCTACAGTTTGGTGAGAAGGGGCATGAGCTTGCGTATGATCGCCCTCAGGTTGATTGTCATAATATATATCAGTGTTTGTTTGAGGATACTGAGCATTACCTTGTTTAGACTCAGGTAAAATTCTGACATCCGACAAACGTCGTACGACATAATTACTTGGTAAGTGTTTACCATTTTTTTGCGCTGAGGTATCGTCAAATATCATATGCCCTTGGCTGTCGATACGTGCGTATTTCATTGGCTTATCACGTGGCCAGAAAAAGTCAGAAGGATGGCTAATAATGTGACCAAACACCAGCTTGGTTAGGCGACTCCATTCGAAGAAACGCACCTCTTTTGAGCGTAATGCGACAAACAGTGCCAGTGAAAAACTGACCAATAAGTTGACGATACCAATAAGCGCCACGCCAAGAATTGAGACTAAAATAACGCTCCAGCTTATCTCATCGGCAGATATGTTAAATAAACCATGTGCCAAGTTTGCCGAGGCAAATGCAATATGGCGAATATCAATTGGCAAGCCAAGTATAAAGCCAATCGTCGCAGTACTACCTAAGAACACACCGAATAAAAAGTTACCCATGATGGCACCCAAATTGGCTTCTATAAAGCCACCAAGGCGCTGAAGCCATGATTTCGGTAGTATGTACATGAGTAGTTTATGGCGTTGGATACGGGCACCTATATTATTGTACACCGCTAAATTGTCATAATAACCAGCAATCAAACCCGATAAAAATAAGTACACACCAGCAATCGCTGCATGGGGCAGTGCCAGCGAATGAAAGGGATCTAGATCATGGAGTAGGTGCCCCGCTTTTTCGGAGTCAATCATAGGTGTACCCGTATATTGCAGCCATGCAAAAGAGATAATGAGAGCCACGGGTATCGCCAGCATCACATTACCCATGATGGCAACGAACTGAGTACGTAAAATATCGACGACCAATTCTGATAATTTGGTCAGCTGATGGGATTTTTTACCAGAGCTTTCAGATATGGTAGAGGCAATAGCGGCCGCGGTCATGGCTGGCTGTTTAGTAGCAACGGTACCACGGATGACATGAATGAAGACAAAGCCTAAACCATAAATCATACTGTTAACGAACGCTCGACCTATCGGAGCCAGTGCCAATTGATAAGCCAGTATTTTGATCGTGGCCATAAACGCAATAATAAAGCCACCAATAGAGGCTTTTTTGAACATCTTTCGATAGCCAGACTTATCGGTGCTGATGTAATGCTCACCGACGCGACTCGCATTTTCTGTGACTTTGCGAGAGAGTAGCTTGGTATTGTTATCGATTAAATAACCAATACTATAGCGACGATTGGCAGTCGTAATTAGCGTTTGAATCAGATCAATCACCGCACGATCGCGCTTGTGATCGTCATCAGTGACCAGCTCTGTCAAGATGCGCATGCGTTGTAGGCTTTGATCCAAACGCAGCATCATATTCGTCAGTCGAATAGAGATACCAGTTTTGTAAATACGTTTGCGTACAGTAGCAACGATATCCTCACACTGCTCAATCATCACGAGTAAAGGCGCTGGATCAACCGCTTGTTCAGGGGTGATGTCCGTTAACGTGTCAAGTTCATGCGCTTTTCTGTATTCATTGACAAACAGGACCGCTTCTTGGTTTTGAGCCACAAAAGACGCTGAGTAATTCAACATCTGCGGATAAGAGTCCATCAAATCAGGATGCAAGCCGATGCCACTGATGCGATAAGACAAGATAATAATCGCGTTCAAAATACTGTTTTTTACGGTGGCGACTAAGTCCAGATGCTTCTCTTCTACTTTAAGCAGCTCTATTAACGTATCCCATTTGTCTTTTTCGATATTGGCAAGCCAACGTTCATCAGACTTTTTATCGAACAAGTAGCCAACCAGCTCAACGACAGAGTCTTCTTGCGGTAGTATCGGCAAAAAACGATGGCCAACCAAACGGCGTAAGCTGTTAAAGAATCCTTGGTCTGACATGATGCCAGTATCAGTATACAAAGCGATTTGACGGTATTGAATGATTATCTTTAGGACGAAGCTAGAGAGTCCATCAGCATATTCTGGATGCTGACGAAGAATGTCAATAAGCGATTGAATATTTGCGTTGGCGAGGGCGGGCTCTTTATCATTTACCCGTAGCTCGTCTATTAAACGCTTTAGTACCGCGTTATCGGGTACATCACTTAAGGCAGTAATCTGCTGTAAAATGTGTTTCATTTCTGACACGTCATACCCTTTGTTATGATTATTTTGGTAGTTTTTATTATGTAATGGGTCACAGTAAGCGTTTTTCTAAAAATATGGCAACCTCTTTATTTGGTTAAAATAACGCTTTATTGTACGTCATTTTAATCTGAACCATTCATTGATAGTCACTTATTTTGTTAGCAATTATGATGAGAATCATTTTGGCACAAAAAAGGACAGCTCAATGTGGCTGTCCTTTTTTAAGAGTGTTTTATATGATAATTACTTAGCTAGCAGGTACATTAAAGTAATCAAGATCAAAGTTCATCATCGGATCACTACCAGCTTGTACCATCTGTGCATGTGACTCGATACGTGGCAATATACGACCGACAAAGTAATCAGCAAGCTTGGCTTTATTGGTATAAAAATCACCTTCTTTGCCATTGGCCGCTTCGACCATCAGTGCAAACATGTACGAATATGCTAGGTAGCCAAAGGCATGCATATAATCAACGGCACAGCCATTGACTTCATTTTTACGCTCGCCAATATTACCAAGCACAGTCTGAGTCAATGCTTCGATCGTATCTGCAGCATCTAACGTGGCTTGTTTAATGCCATGATCTGCTTGCATGTTACCGATAAAGTCACGGATTTCACCCAAGAAATTTGTGACATATTTGCCGTTATTACGAGCAACTTTACGGCCTAATAAATCAAGCGCTTGAATACCGTTGGTGCCTTCATAAATCTGTGCAATACGAGTATCACGTACAATTTGCTCCATACCCCATTCGCGGATATAGCCATGACCACCAAATACTTGCTGGCAATCAACGGTGGCTTCTAACGCTTTATCGGTCAAAAATGCTTTAGCCACTGGCGTGAGTAGGGCAACACGGGCAGCAGCCGCTTTTGCCAACTCAGGATCTGTACTAAATTTTTCTTCATCGAGGTTTTTCGCAACGTACATGGCAAAACAACGAGAAGCTTCGGTATTCGCTTTAGCGTTCAGTAGCATACGGCGTACGTCAGCATGATGAATGATAGCATCAGCAGGTTTTTCTGGGCTTTGTAGTTGCGTATCGCTACGACCTTGACCACGATCATTGGCGTATAAAGCAGCATTTTGATAGGCAAGCTCAGAACCGCCAAGGCCTTGTAGACCCATCGTGACACGCTCATAGTTCATCATAATGAACATTGAAGATAGGCCAGTGTTTTCTGCGCCAACCATCCAACCTTTAGCATTGTCAAAGTTCATCACACAAGTGGCTGATGCTTTGATGCCCATTTTATGTTCGATAGAACCCACTGCCAATGTGTTGCGCTCGCCTAAGCTGCCATCTTCGTTGACCAAGAATTTTGGTACCACAAACAATGAGATGCCTTTTGAGCCTTCTGGCGCATTCGGTGTTTTTGCCAATACTAAATGAATGATATTGTCGGTCAGATCATGCTCACCACCAGTGATAAAGATTTTGGTACCAGAGATATCAAAGCTACCATCATCATTAGGTACTGCTTTGGTTTTGATAATACCTAAGTCAGTACCGGCATGTGGCTCGGTCAAGCACATGGTACCTGACCATTCACCGTTATACATTTTTTCTAAGTAGGTTTGTTTTTGCTCTTCAGAGCCAGCAGCGTTCAAGCAAAGCGTCGCACCGACTGTCAGATTTGGATACAGTGCAAACGATTGGTTTGCAGTGAAAACCATTTCTTCAGTCAACATAGTGACCATTTTTGGAAAGCCTTGACCGCCGTACTCAGCGTTACCGCTTAGACCAACCCAGCCTGATTCAGCAAATTGCTTATAAGCTTCTTTGAATCCAGTTGGGGTAGTAACGACGCCGTCACCATGAAAGGTTGCGCCTTCTTCATCACCACTGCGGTTGATAGGCAATAGAATATTTTTTGACAGTTTTGCCATTTCTTCCAAAATCATATCGACAGTTTCTATATCAACATGAGCTAAGTTTTCGTTATTTTGCCAAAATTTAGGCGCATTAAACACATCATTTAAGATAAAGCGCATGTCGTTAAGAGGGGCATTATAGACAGCCATAAACATTCCTTTGGTTCAAATGAGTAGAGTTAAGAGTATTAAAGTTATAGGTTGTTTTTCTAATGTAACCTGAGCGATTAATAATTAAAGTTTAACAAATAAGCTTGCGCGCGGGTGTATTTCTTCGTGAATCGTGCGTGCACCAAAAGTTAGTAGCGACTATTGTGATGCTGAACTACCTCTCAAGGGCTAAGACCATCGTTGATATAAGATACTAAAGCGATTAACAGGGGCACAAAATAAATCGGCAACATACTGTAGTATGTTGCCGACCATGTATCTTAGCTAATTTATAAAGTCTTCAATTAAAAAGCAAATTGATCGACGTCCATGCTCATGTATGGCTCAACACCAGTGCTGATACGCTGTACGTGAGTGGTGGTACGTGGCAATAATTTAGCAAAGTAGAATTGTGCGGTTTTTACTTTGGCATCATAGAATGCGGCTTCACTAGTACCGTCTGCAATAGCAGTTTGTGCAACTAGTGCCATACGAGCCCATAAGTAAGCTAGTGTGACATAGCCACTGAAGTACATGTAATCAACCGCTGCACCGCCTACTGCTTCAGGGTTTTCAGTCGCTTGCATGCCGATACGTGCCGTTAGATCGCCCCATTCTTTAAGGTGCTTGACAAGTGGACGAACAAATTGTCCCATCTCGTCATTTTCTTTGTTATCTTCACAGAACTGTTGAATTATATTGACAAAGTTACCAAGTAGTTTGCCTTGTGAGCCCAATACTTTACGACCTAATAAATCAAGTGCTTGGATCTCGGTCGTCCCTTCGTATAGACAAGCGATACGAGTATCACGGACGTTTTGCTCCATACCCCATTCGCTCACAAAGCCGTGACCACCATAAATCTGTATACCATGATTGGCGGCTTCTAAACCAGTTTCGGTCAAGAATGCTTTGGCAATTGGTGTCAATAGCGACAACATTTGATCAGCAAATTTAAGCTCTTCGCCTTCGCCTTTTGCGACGATATCCGCAAAATGTGAGAGGTAATAAACCAATGCACGACCGCCTTCAGCAAAGGCTTTTTCAGTCAATAGCATGTTGCGAACCGCTGGATGCACAATGATCGGATCAGCTACTTTTTCTGGTGCTTTAGTGCCTGAAAGCGAGCGCATGGCCAGACGATCTTTTGCATAGGTTAGTGAACCTTGGAACGCATACTCAGCAGCTGTTAAACCTTGAACAGCAGTACCGATACGGGCAACGTTCATAAAGGTGAACATGCACTGTAGGCCGCGGTTTTCTGGGCCAATTAGGTAACCTGTTGCACCATCGAAGTTGATGACACAAGTGGCAGAGGCTTTAATGCCCATTTTATGCTCGATAGAACCACAAACGACATTGTTGCTTTCACCAACGCTACCATCTTCGTTGACCGTCATTTTAGGGACGATAAACAATGAGATGCCTTTTGTGCCAGCAGGTGCGCCTGGTAGACGCGCTAATACAATGTGAATAATGTTGTCAGTTAAATCATGCTCGCCGGCAGAGATAAAGATTTTTTGACCAGTAATGCTATAGCTGCCATCTTCTTTAGGCTCAGCTTTAGTACGGATGATACCTAAATCAGAACCCGCATGCGCTTCAGTCAGACACATCGTACCTGACCATTCGCCACTGATCATTTTTTCGAGATAGGTTTGTTTCTGTGCATCAGTACCATGGTGCTCGATGGTTTGAATAGCACCATGTGATAGGCCAGGGTACATAGAGAATGACCAGTTGGCCGTACCAACCATTTCATTGATAACCGTTGATAATGAAAAAGGCATGTTTTGACCACCGAACTCTTCTTCAGCAGACAAAGCAGGGAAGCCAAGCTCACAGAACGCTTTGTACGCTTCTTTAAAACCTTTTGGCGTGGTAACAACACCATTATCAAAATGACAGCCTTCAGCATCACCGCTTTGATTCAATGGTGATAGCTCATTTTCAGCGAAGCTTGCCGCCATTTCGAACAGGCTGTCCATCAATTCACGGTCAGCTTCCTGAAATGCAGGTAAAGTTTTATAGTGGCTTTCGCTATCAAGTAACTCATGCATTACGAATTGAATATCACGTAAGGGCGCTTTATATTGCATAACTTCCTGTCCTTTTTGGAATATAATCAATAATCGTCAAGAGTAGGCACATCGCTGCACTATTAGATAGCGCAAAAGTCCTGATCACTTTAATCTGAACAGCCTAAATAAATGTTAGGCAGTAATGCAGATTGACTAAGTTATCGATTATATAGAATCGTATTGAAAAGAATGGTGATTGTTAGAGTCGGCTTGAGGCTGAATATGACCTAACAAATTCACTATAAAAGATAGGCTTTCAGAGGTGATTATACAAGTT
Source organism: Psychrobacter sp. SZ93C1 (assembly GCF_015864635.1). Lineage (NCBI taxonomy): Bacteria > Pseudomonadati > Pseudomonadota > Gammaproteobacteria > Moraxellales > Moraxellaceae > Psychrobacter > Psychrobacter sp. SZ93C1. The sequence goes on from NZ_JADYWY010000006.1 coordinate 173,192, forward strand.
TGGTGACAGGACTGATAAGTCATGAACCTATCTTGCATCCGTTATGCAATCAACGTTAGACGCTAAGGAGAAATGCGAATAACTATATGAAAGTATTAGCGATACTGGGCAAATAGATCCCAATCAGGTTGGGTTATGTCACACTGTGCTGCTGAATCAACATGTTGGTTGCAGCCTCAGCTGGCACGGGTCTGCTCAGCCAATAGCCTTGACCTTGCTTGCATCCCATTGCAAATAGCACGTCTCGTTGCTGCTCGGTTTCGATACCTTCAGCGATGACCTGCATATTAAGGGCATTGCCCAAATCTAAAATAGCCTTGACAATCGCATGTTGGGTAGGATTATTTTCAATATTAGAGATAAAGCTTTTGTCGATTTTAATAAAATCAAACGGATATTCTTGTAAGTAACTTAACGAGGCATAACCGGTGCCAAAATCATCTAAGGCCAGACAGATTCCTAACTCTTTGAGCAACTCCAGTTGTTTTTTAACATTGCTATGGCGCTGAATGAGAGAAGATTCTGTCACTTCAATATGCAATTGATGCGTAGAAATCTCATGCTGTGTAAGGAGGCTGCTCACCATCTCCGAAAAATTAGGATGGCTAAATTCCGCGGCGTCCGCATTGATACAGATATGCTGAAGAAAGCCTTGCTTTTGCCAAATCGACAGCTGCTTGGCAATTTGAATGGCCATTTGTGAGAATAGCTCAAATGATAGCTTATGAGCGATAATGGCATCGATAAAGTGTACTGGGCTCAACAGTCCACGAGTCGGATGTTGCCAGCGTACCAATGCCTCAAAACCAGTAATAGCGCCTGTCGCTAATTCAAATTTTGGCTGATAGTAAGGAATAAACTGACCTTCAGAGGCGGCGACTCTGAGTTCAGCCTCTAACTGCCAACTATCAGTGGTGGCTTCATCAATAGCGGTGTCATACCAGCAGATATCGTCACCACCCTGATTCTTGACATAATGCAGCGCTTTTTCGGCTTTGGTCAACAGCCCTGTCAATCCTTCACCATCTTTAGGAAAGTAACTAACACCAATGGATACGTGACAATATATCTTTGCTTCTGATTTATCTGGAGAAAAGGGCCGTTCACACATTTGCATTAAACTGTCTAGCTGGTGACGAATGATATTAGCATTAGGGCATTCGAATAATAAGGCAAAATCATCACCACCAAAATGGGAAAAACAATGCAAATTATCGAGTTTGAGTTTTTTGACGCGTTTGACAAAACTGTTAATCAAAGCATTTATGCCATCAGGGCCTAGTAAGCTTGCAAGGCTGCGATAACGGTCGATATTCAAACGTACAATAACAACTTCTTGATAACTGTCTAATAGCAAGTCACTGACTTGACTCAAAAATACTTTACGGTTTGGCAAGCCTGTCACTTGGTCATAATTGAGCAAATGCACCAATTGTTTTTTGTCTTTGATGGCAGAAGAGGTATCACGCAGCATACCAACATAGTAAACAGTCTGTTCGACATAGAGTTTGCGATAAGTGATATGACAATCAACGATCTCTCCATAGCGATTGGCCATCGAAAAGTCATTTTCATAAAAACCATTAGTATCTAAGTGGCTAGTGATATCCGCTAAGATATCTCGTTCTTCTTTTGATAAAAATTCTGCCGCGTAGATACCAAGCGGTCGCCCAAGTAAAAATGACTCGGTATAACCAATAGTCATCTCATAACAAGCATTAACTGATAAATAGCGCAAATTGGCATCTAAGATGAATATAGAGTCATCAAGTTGTTCGCATAACTGAGCCAGCAACTGTTGCTTGTCTGCGATTGGCATAGTGGCGGCATTAGTCATAATTGGACCCATAACATTAAAGTTGAAGAATAAATAAGGTTACATACATGGCCTTTTGATAACTAATGACTCAAAGCATGTAAGGTCGCCAATGCAACTACCGGGGCAGTTTCGGTACGTAATACTCTCGGGCCAATTTGCCAAGGATGAAAGCCGAGCTCTGATGCTTGCTGACATTCATCGTCGCTGAGCCCGCCCTCAGGGCCAATTAATAGTTCAATATAAGGTGTCGAATGTTTTAGGGTGACTGGTAACAATTCAGGCATCGCGGGCTGTCCTAATGCTGGCACGCTCAACTGCATACGTAAATCAGCTGGCTGCTGTAGCCTTTGATAGTAGGCGTCTTGACTGAGCGTGGTTACTATAGGGCTGACTACTGTCTCTTGATTGTTATCTGCTACTTTGGCTAACCAGTCATGGATAGAGATAGGTGCGAGAATGAGCGGTGGACGATTGAGGCCGCATTGCTCGCAGGCTGCGATAGCTACTTGCTGCCAATGTGCCAGTTTTTTCTCAACTTGTGCGGGTTTTAGGTTGACCTCACCATGATGACTACTTAGTAACTGAATAGCTGTTACACCTAGCTCGGTTGACTTCTGAATCGCATAGTCCATACGTTCAGCGCGACTCATTACCAGACCAATTTTAGTGAGTACTGATGCGCTACGATCATCCTCTATATGAGCCAATAGAGTGACAGTGGCATGCTTTTTACTAATGGTCTGTAACTGTACTTGATACTCACCGCCAAACCCATCGAATAAAACACCTTGATCGCCAATGTTTGCGCGTAGCACACGGCACCAGTGATGAACAATACTGTCTGGCAATTCAATATCACTACCTAACGGTAAGGTAGCCAGTTGAGTTGAGAGTAAGCTATGATCATCATTACTGTCACTACTATAAAAAAAACGTCGCACGTATTCTTATTCCTATTATTTGATTGGTCGTACTTATTATTAGTTCAATAGAATATCACTTGAGACAATTAAAGACATTTCTTTTATGAGAATTTTTCTTAATAAAAGCGATTGTTATAAAATAGCAGTATTACACAGTAAAGAAATTTTTAAAAATTAAATAAGATAAGCTGTATTATGACAGCTATAGATGGTTGTTTATTAGAATTTTGACAAAAAAAACTGGCACTCCGAAGAATGCCAGTCATTAAATAAGGGATCTGATGGTCGTTTAAGCAGTCAAACCTAAGGCCTCGACTAAGCGTTTATTAGGCTCAACCTTGTTCATGCTATAAAAATGCATGGCAGGTACACCTTCGCTAATGAGACGCTCACATAAGCGATACACCACATCAAAGCCAAATTCACGGATGGCCTTGCGGTCATCACCAAAATCTGCCAATTGCTTACGTACATAACGTGGAATGTCAGCGCCACAGCTATCAGCAAAACGCATCAAATTGCTAGAATTAGTAATTGGCATGATGCCAGCGACCAATGGCTTAGCAACCGTATCAACACCGCGCTTTTCTAAGGTGTCACGCAAGTATAGATAGCTATCAGCATTGTAGAAGAACTGTGTAATCGCTGCATCCGCACCCGCTTGAAACTTATTGACCAAGTTGTCGATATCAGAATCGAAGCTACGGGCTTGTGGATGCATCTCAGGATAAGCGGCTACTTCGATACGAAAGTGATCACCTGAATGTTCACGGATAAACTTGACTAAGTCTAAAGCAAACGGCAGCTCACCCATACCAACTTGACCTGACGGTAAGTCACCACGAAGCGCGACAATACGATTGATGCCTAAACTCTTATAATGTGTCAATAGTTCAGCGATTTCGCTTTTATCATCGCCAATACAGGACATATGCGGAGCAACGCCAGTATCACCACGTGTGCATAATGCTTGCACAATATCTAAGGTGCGACTGCGGGTGGAACCACCAGCGCCATAGGTCACCGAAAAATAACTCGGTGACAGCTTGTTTAGCTCATCATAAGTACTCAGTAGCTTTTCGTGTCCCTGCTCAGTTTTTGCAGGGAAGAACTCAAAAGAGAACGCAGGCTTACTCACAGTCTGGCTCCTTTTAGTATTTATAAGCGTCAGGCTTGAATGGGCCTTCGACTGATACACCTAAGTATTCAGCTTGCTTTTCAGTCAGCTTGGTTAAAGTACCGTTAAAGCCTGCAACCATCGCAGCGGCTACTTCTTCGTCTAACTTCTTAGGCAATACTTTTACGTATAAGTTATCAGTACGCTTGTCTGCTGGTAGCTCAGCGAATTTTTCTTCGAACAAATACATTTGAGCCAATACTTGGTTAGCAAATGAGCCGTCCATCACGCGTGATGGGTGACCAGTCGCATTACCTAGGTTCACTAGACGACCTTCAGCAAGCAAAATCAAATAATCGTTCTCATCGTCTGAGCGGAAGATTTGATGCACTTGTGGTTTGATCTCAACCCAGCGCCAGTTATCACGCATGAATTGGGTGTCGATTTCGGTATCGAAGTGACCAATGTTACAAACAACTGCACCAGGTTTTAGTGCTGCTAGCATATGACGATCACAAACATGGTAGTTACCAGTCGTGGTCACAATCATGTCGGTATCTTCTAGCAGACGCGTGTTGATATTTTCTGCGCCGCCAGTGTTGTCACCATTAATGTAAGGTGACAATACTTCAAAGCCATCCATACAAGCCTGCATAGCACATATAGGATCGACTTCTGATACACGTACGATCATGCCTTCTTGACGTAAGCTTTGCGTAGAGCCTTTGCCCACATCGCCATAACCGATAACCAAAGCGCGGCGACCAGCAAGGAACATGTCGGTAGCGCGTTTGATAGCATCATTCAAGCTATGACGGCAGCCGTATTTGTTGTCGTTTTTAGACTTGGTAACGGCGTCGTTGACGTTGATTGCTGGTACTTTAAGTGTACCTTTGGCAAGCATCTCAACCAGACGATGTACACCAGTAGTCGTCTCTTCTGAGATACCATGAATGCTATCAAGCAGCTCAGCATAATCATTATGAATCAAAGCAGTTAAGTCACCGCCGTCATCCAAAATTAGGTTGGCATCCCAAAGTTGGCCAGACGCTTCGCCGCCAACGTGAACTTGCTGACGTAAGCACCACTCGTACTCTTCTTCTGTTTCGCCTTTCCAAGCATAAACAGAGATACCAGCAGCAGCAATCGCAGCAGCAGCATGGTCTTGAGTTGAGAAGATATTACATGATGTCCAGCGTACTTCAGCACCTAGCGCGACTAGTGTCTCGATAAGTACGGCAGTTTGGATGGTCATGTGGATACAGCCAGCGATTTTAGCGCCTTTAAGCAGCTGATCTGCTTCGTAGCGACGACGCAAACCCATTAGGGCAGGCATTTCAGCTTCGGCAAGGGTGATTTCACGACGGCCGTAATCAGCAAGGCTAATGTCAGCGACTTTATAGTCAGTGAAAGAGGGGTCGATCGTATGGGCAGATGGGGTGTTAGACACTGCGTCCATAATATGCTCCTATCAGTGGTTAATTTATGATAAAAAGAATAAAAACGCAGGTGCCGTTGTTTGCGCTGTGAGCGACCAAAATAGGCCGCTCGACAGTTAACCGAGCCTAACATAATGATTGATTAACATGGCTTTGAAGCCTAAATGCAATAATTAATTATTATGGCGCAACACCTCTCGGAGGGTGTCATTGTAATAGATGACAGGTAAAATGTCACCTACTGGCTAATAGAAATAATAGACAGCAGGGTTATGTTTGATTTCAGGTTTTTATAGTCATAAAAAAGGCCATCGATTGATGACCTTTCTATTACTTGCAATAAATACGATCTCAATTTTCGATGAGTTTAGTACCAATCATAGGTCAAAGAGCCAAAATAGCTAGTGCCTTCGGTAGCGTATTCTGTACCGAATTGATTAGATAGTGTGTAATCTTCATCAGTGATATTGTCAACGCGTAAATTAGCACGAAGATTGGTCGTCAGATAGATAACGCCGCTTAAGTTTAGTAGAGTGTAGTCATCCAACTTAGTAGTATTTGCAGCATCAGAGAATCTTTCATCAGTATATTTAGCTTCTAAACGCACATCAAAAGCAGGTTGCTGATAACCAAGATAAATCAAACTGCTATTTTGAGGGCGATATACAAGGTCGTTATTATAGTTAGCACTATTGGTGGTTTTGTCTTTAGCTTCTAGATAGTCATAACCCAAACCAAATACAAACGAACTAACGCTCCAGTCTGAAGTCAAACTTAGGCCTTTAATTTGTGCCTCACTCGTATTGGTATTACCACCAATCAAGTCATCAACGTCAGTATGATAGCCAGTCAGACGGGAAATTTGATTGCCTTTATTGTACTCTACAAACACTTCCGTATTTTTACTGGTTTCAGGCTTTAAGTCTGGGTTACTGTACCCAGGGTAGTACAAATCGTTGAAGGTTGGTGCCCGAAATCCTGTCGCATAGCTTGCACCGATACGCAAGCCATCTAATGGACGTATAGCTGCACCTATGTTGTATGTGTTCTCATTGCCATATTGCGAATTATCATCGACACGATAATTGGCTTGTAGGTCATAATTATCTTCTGATAATTGATAGCCAACGAAACCACTTTTAACGGTTCTATCTTCAGGATCGTAAGCAGTTTGAGTGGCAGGGGCAGGATAACCTGAAAAATCTAAAACATCAGATGCATCTAATTTCTGTGATAACCATTCTGCGCCAATAATCACGGTGCCAGGTTGTGCATTAATACTTGTTTCTGAACGTGCCTGCTGTTGAATGGTATTGAATTGACTGCCATCTTGATAATCAATAGAGTTAGCATCATGAGTAGTGGATTTATCGATACTTTGGCCATAGCTAAATTTAGTGACAGCTAATGGTGTTTGATGTTGAATAAAAACATTGGCGCTACCATTTTTTTGATCTGAATAAGCATTTGGAAAAGCATTGCCTGCAGAGTCAATATCCGTTGTAGAGTCAGAATATAATGCACTGATTCCAGCACTTAGAGAGTCTGAGATCTTATGTTGTAATGCTAGACTGGCATTGGTAGATTTAAAACCATCATCATCAGCATTGTAATCATAAGAACTAGGACTAGCAATCGCGTTAAAACCGTCTGTTTCGTTGCGGCTGACACCTAAACTCAATGAAGAAGTCTCATTTTTAAGCTGACCTGTTATGCCTACTTGGTAATGGTTATTGCTACCATAACCAACGGTCGTTGAAACGTTAGATTGTTCTACGTTATTGCCTTTAGTGAATATTTGAATCACACCGCCCATTGCATCAGAGCCGTAAATACTAGAACCTGATGCACCATATAAAATTTCGATACGGTCGATTTGATCGGCAGATAATAGATTTAGTGCAGGCGCGCCTGTAGAAATAGAGCTGTAGCGAATACCATCAATGATTACAAGAACTTGCTTACTATCATAGCCACGCATATAAAAGTTACTGACGGTTCCTGTACCACCACTTTGAGCAATATTCATACCGGATTGATTTTTTAGTACATCAATTACGGTTTGACCTTGATAACGCTGTAATTCTTCGCTATCAATAACCTTTGTCTGAGCAATGATGTTACTGGTCTTAGTCGGTGTGCGGGTAGCTGTTACAACGATTTCATCGAGTTCAACTTCTGGTACTTCGTTGTTACTTACGACAGTAGAATCGGTTGCTGCTGTTGCATTCAAAGAAAATACGCCAAGTGCGCTCAGAATACATAAGCGAAGATAGGCAGTCGAAGAAGAACGTGGTAAAAACATAGTCAATTCCAAAGTAATCATATTAAGAAGTACAGAAATAAAAAATAACCATTTTGACGCTACTATGGTTAAAAATTACAAAAAGCAATAAGTGAGCAAAACTATGCTCATTATCTATAAAAATCACTACTTTATAAACCACTTTAACCTAATGTTTCTTCACGCTAACATGAGTAACTTTCATGGTTAGTTGCTAATTATTCATTTGATAATCATTTCGGCTTTCAAATGGGCTGATATTTATGAGAGATTTAAGCTAAATTAGTAAGCAATATCGTTAGACAGTCATTGATATAGATAGCTACAAAAATGCGTAATCAAAAGCACTGCTGTGATAAATAATTGCTATCATAGTCAGGATTTCATTGTTCTCTGTTGTACTATCCATAAGCTAAGAGGTTTGTTTTGTCTACTAAGTATCGTCTGATTCCCAGCACCGAGTTATCTTCATCACACTCAATCATTAAAGTACCATTACTCATGATGGGGTTTTTACTTGTGTTACTGTTGAGTTTGTTATGGCCAACTCATACTTTTGCGGCAGAAGCCAGTTCATTGGGTATTAGTGATAGTAGCAGTGAAGAGTCAGAAAAATCACCGCGACCGGATTCATTCGGGCGAGATACACCAAGGAATACGGTGCAAGGGTTTATCAGCGCCCTGGGTGAAAATGACTACCTGCTGGCGAGTAACTATCTAAATTTATCGAAGTCTGATAATCCAACGACTATTGTACGGCAATTTAAGCAAGCACTAGATGCAGGTGGACGTTTTCAGCCGGATTTGCAGCTGAGCAATACGCCTGAGGGTAACCTCACTGATCAGCTACCACCAAATCAAGAAAATGTGGGTGCGATTAATATTGGTGAGAAAAGTGTGTCACTGATACTCGAAAAAGTTACGTCTGAGAGAAACGAAAAGTATTGGCAGTTTTCAAGCGATACGCTCAGCTCGATACCGGAAGTAATAGAGAACACTGAACCAACTTTGGTATCTCGCTATACCATTGATTCATTGGACGGCAAAAAGCTTTTCGGTTATCAGTTGGCTGATTTGGTTGCGGCGCTTGCCATGATCGTCAGTAGCTTTATATTGACTTACATCATGGTTTGGCTGTTGTATCATCTATTGAGAATCACTTATCCGCGTGTTCGCGGTGTGACATTGCCATTACCAGATAAGGTGATACTGCCGCTTTCCGTGGTAATCATGGCACTGATACTATCTGAAGTGATGGTATACGCTGGCGTATCAGTGACGCTACGCGAGCCAGTCAACCGATTTACAGAAATAGCTTCGTGGGTAGCGATAACATGGCTACTACTACGAGTCGTCGATGCCATATTTACTCGTGCGGTAAATTTGAGCTATAAGAAAAACTATACTGAGCGGGTTTCAATCTTAGGGCTGATGCGCAAAGTGGTTAAAGCGCTGCTGCTGATATTTGCTGTGATTGTCATCTTTGGTAATTTGGGTTTTGATTTGACCACAGGTATTGCTGCATTGGGTGTGGGTGGTTTGGCATTGGCATTGGGTGCACAAAAGACCATCGAAAACTTAGTCGGTAGTGTCGTCGTCGTAGCAGATTCGCCAGTGCGAATCGGTGACTATTGTAAATTTGGCACTTATGAAGGTACGGTGATTGATATTGGTATTCGCTCATCGCGTGTGCGGACATTGACGCGTACGATCGTGACGGTACCGAACGGTGACTTTTCATCGATGCAGATTGAAAACTTTACTTCTCGTGATATGTTTCGTTTTTTCCATCATTTATATCTGAAGCGTACCGCTGATCTTGATGTGATTTTCAAAATGGTAAACGACTTGGATGAATTCATAAAAGAGCATGATTTAACCAACCCAGAGTGGAATCAGGTCAATATCTTAGAGCTGCGTCAAGATTGCTATGTCATTCAGTTGCAGGCTTATGTCAATGCTACTGGAATCATTGAATTCTATGACAAGCAAAATACGTTATTTATCGATGTATTAAAGAAAGTCGCGAAATATAAAGTAGAACATGCATTGCCGACTCAGCAGCTTATCGTCAATCAAGCCGAGCTAGAAGATCACATTGATAATGAGGATCAAAACCATAATCAAGAAAGCAATAATCAAGCAAACAACAGCATTGAATCGGTAAAAGATGTATCAATTAGCAAGGATACTGATGCTGGCAATGACAGTTCTAATGACCATACTGCTGTGGGTTTAAATAAAGATAAAGGCAATGACAGTACTAATAGCGATGAAGCCCTCAATGAAAAAAAGAAGGCAACATTGAAAAGCAAGAAAGGCCACACGCTCAAAGGACTCATACATAAAAGCCATGTATTAAAGAAAAGCAAGTTTAAGCATGTCAAAAAAAGACCGAGTTTTTCTATATGGAACCAATTTTAGAGTAAAGATTAAAGAGACCTTTATAACGACTGCAAATACAGAGGTCGCTATCAATATAAGACTCAAATGATTGCCTTACTCACTTTTTTTAATACTAGGTCTTTATAAAGGCACTGCAGTTTTATTGCGTAATGCACCATAATACGACCATAGCAACAGGCTGGCAGCGCTACGGTGCGGTGACCAGTCTTGGGTCAGATTCTTTAATTGCTTTGGTGTAGGTCGCTCTGCTAAACCTAGCAACTCCATGGCCGCCACTTTGATGGCTAAGTCATCGACAGCGAATACGTCTGCGCGTTTTAAAGAAAATAACAAGTACATCTCAGCCGTCCAGCGACCAATGCCAATGACGGCAGTTAGCGTAAGTATGACATCTTCATCTAGCATAGTTTCTAGTGCATTGAAGTCTATATCGTGCTCAACCAATGAGCGAATATAACGAGTTTTTTGTTTAGACAGTCCTTGTGCTCGCAAAGTCTCATCTGTTGCCTCAACGATTGCATTCGGTGCCGTCAATCCTGCATCAACCAACCGTTGCCAAATGCTGGCTGCGGCCGCGACAGACAACTGCTGCCCGACCATTGCTCTCATCAGCTGCTCAAATCCACCTGTATTGTGTCTAAGACTTGGCGTGCCAACTTGCACATGGACAGGCTCAAATCGTGGCTCGATAGCAATTAAAGCAGTGATATGCTCATTTAGTGTTTCAATACTTTCAATTGTTTGTATGCTCATGATAGATTCACTCTAATAAAAATTGTGCATGAAAGTCATATGGCTGTGTGCTTACAGCTTGCTACTATAGAAATAGACGATTTATTTATATAAAAAAGGACTGCTATTTGCAGTCCTTTTTATTTCTAATACTGAGCTAACAATAATAATTATTCGCCATCAGCTTTAGGCTTTTTGAGCAATACCAATACTGCACCATTACCGCCATCTTTAGGCGGGGCAGAGCAGAAAGCTAAGACTTCTGGTAATTGACGTAACCAACCGTTCACACACGTCTTTAGAATGGCCTCAGAGCCTTTACCATGGACTATTTTTACCATCGTCTCATTTTTCTGCTTCGCTTGACTCAGCAATTGAGTCATAGCGTCACGAGCTTCTTCTATCGTGCAACCATGAATATCTACAGCATCATACCAACGTAGCTTGCCTTTCTTAAGTTGATCAAAGATCTTGTTTTGCAAGGTTGGCTGTTTGTACGATAAAAATGCTTCAGCAGCGACAGGGTTGAGCAGTGCTTGCATATCCGACAAGCCTGCGCCCAAGTCACTGGCTTCACTACCTTGAGCAGCTGCACGTTTAGACAGTGTGGTTGCATCAGGTTTGCCCGCTTTTGCTGCATTGGCAGGTGAGCGGACGTTTTTATCGTCAAGCTGATTGACACCATGCATGGCTTGCATAAACAGCACTTTATCATCATCAACATGTTCGCTGTTCATTTGCTTAACAGTCTTATTGACTTGCTTTTGCGTGGGTAATGATACAGGTTCTGTTGGCTTTTGATCCTCACCTTCAGGTGACGTGGTATCACGACCTTTGCTTAGTTGGCCTTTTAGCTCTTTAAGTTGGTCTTGCATTTCTTTTGAAAACAGAGAATTTGACATAAAAGTTAATGTATCGTTGGTTGATGAATGAATGACTTAATAGTCTATATCGTCGCTGGTTTTATACTAATATACGCTTACGAGTCGTATTGCAGCCTAAGCTATTTTAGTTACTTTACTCGTCTGCTGCGACGCCCGCAAGTAAGGATTGTAACGCTTGTCCAGGATGATCGGTTTTCATAAACTGCTCACCGATTAAAAAGTGCTGAATATCATGACTTAACATCAGACGAATATCATCACTGCTATGAATGCCACTTTCGGTAACGACAAGTGGTTTAAGGGTTGTATCATCTGCTGCTAATGCTTCGATCAAAATATTTTTTAGATCTAATGTGGTTTGCAGATCGACGTCAAAAGTATTTAAGTCGCGATTGTTAATCCCATAAATATTGTGCGCTGAGCGTGGCAATGTTAGTGCACGATCAAGCTCAGATTTGGTATGTATTTCTATCAACACATCCATACCTAACTCGATACTCAGTGCATGCAGCTCTTGTACTTGCGTGTCATCAAGGCAAGCCATGATGAGCAGTATACAGTCTGCACCCATCAGATAAGATTGATATATTTGGTATACATCTACCATAAAGTCTTTGCGCAATATTGGTAGGCTTGCAGCATTAGACGCTTGAAGAAGATAGCTGTCATCGCCTTGAAAATAATCACGATCAGTCAATACTGATAAACAGCTGGCACCAGCTTGCTCATATTGCTGGGCAAATAACGCTGGTGCAAAGTTATGATTGATGATGCCTTTAGACGGTGATGCTTTTTTGATTTCAGCAATGATACCGACACTGTTTTTGTTCGTACTGGCCGCTCGTAAAGCGGCAGCAAAACCTCGGCGTGGTTTATTATCAGCTGCGACTTGCGCTTGTAAATCCTCAAGAGAAAGACTCTCACGCGCGGCTTTCACTTCTTCTATTTTGGTTGCAACAATGCGCTGCAATACTGAAGGTATGTCTGAGTGAGTTGTGGTCATACGGGTATCCGAATATTGTTAAATGTAAATATAGTCAAAGAACGACTAAACGGCTACGGGGTTACCCTTCCTAGATGTACGACTTGTACAATCTGCAGTCAGCTACCTTGTATCCGTTTTAGACTTCTTTGTCTATAGACAGTGGTGGCAAATTTTGCACCATATGAGTGCTTATAAGTTAACCCTGAGCCACTAATTGCTGTGTGTAGTTGGCCAGAGACTCAAGCTTGAGCAACGCATCACCATTTTGGATGGCTTTTTGCGCTCGACTCACACCATTAGCGTAGTTGCTGGCAAGTCCTGCCGTATATATTGCCGCACCTGCATTTAGTGCAATCATATCACGAGCCTTAAGTACAGAGCGGTCATGAGTGTCGGCTCCAGATAGTGCAGCGCGAATCAGCTCCAGACTTTGCGCTGGAGAGTCGACATCGAGACCGATCAGGGTCTGCGATTCAATGCCTGCATCTTCTGGCATCATCTCATAAACAGATATCTCGCCATCTTTTAATTCAGCGACAGTAGTTGAAGTAGCAAGGCTAATCTCATCCAAGCCGTCTTTTGCACCCACGACCATCACATGACGGGCGCCCAAGTTTTTCATGACGTTGGCGATAGGCTCACACAATTGGGCGGTAAAAACACCAATGACCAGATTGGGCGTGCCAGCAGGATTGGTCAATGGCCCTAAAATATTGAAAATCGTACGCGCTTTGAGCTCGCGGCGGACGGGTATGGCGTAGCGCATGGCACTGTGATGATTGGGTGCAAACAGAAAGCCGATACCTTGGTTTTCGATACAGTCTTTTGCTTGTGCAGGTGTGAGCGCAAGACTAATGCCCGCTTGTTCGAGTAAGTCTGAGCTACCTGACTTGCTAGACACGCCGCGGTTGCCGTGTTTGGCAACTTGCGCGCCAGCCGCTGCTGCCACAAGAGCAGAGGCGGTAGACACGTTGAATAAATTAGCGCCATCGCCACCAGTGCCAACGATGTCTACTAAGTGATCACAGTTCTTCGGTTCGATATTAGAAGCCAGGGCACGCATGGCACTGGCCGATGCAGTAATCTCATCGATTGATTCACCTTTCATACGCAAGCCAGTCAAAATAGCGCCCATCATGGCGTCGCTACATCTGCCTTGCATGATGATCAGAATCACTTGATACATCTCATCAAAGGTCAAATCAATGTGCTGAAAAATTCTTTCTAACGATGCCGTCAATAACTTATGAATATCTGCATCAGACAATTGAGCAATACTATCTGGAGTGTGATTACCCTCTATTTTTGTTGTACTCATTATATTCTCGCTTACTATTTTTATAAGTTTGTTTTAGATTAAGTTGGTTTCAAATTTAATATTATAGATATTTTAGATTTATTTTTTAACGATACTTAGCCGACTTGTGGTAATTCGTTTGAGGCCAGTACTGCCAAATTATGTGTTTGCAAAAAGTTATTGAGCAACTGATAACCGGCCTCGCTCAAAATAGACTCAGGATGGAATTGCACCCCTTCGATGGCCAAAGTTTTATGTCGGATGCCCATAATTTCCTCAATGTTGCCATCGGCATACTGTGTCCATGCGGTCAGCTCAAGACAATCGGGCAGGCTGTGTTTGTCAACGACGAGAGAGTGGTAACGGGTGACCTGTGATGGGTTAGGCAATTCAGCAAACACACCTTGATCGTTATGGTACACGGCCGATAGCCGACCATGCATGACTTCACCAGCTTTGACCACTTGACCACCAAATGCTTGTCCAATGGCCTGATGACCCAAGCAAATGCCCAATATCGGTATGATACCTTTGAATGTTTCAATCACTGCTAAAGAGATGCCAGCTCGATCAGGATCACATGGGCCAGGACCAATGACAATTACGTCTGGTGCAAGGGTTTGAATCTGTTCAATGGTAGCCTGATCATTACGCCAGACGGTGATGTCCTGCTGTAATTCACCGAAGTACTGTACGATATTGTACGTAAAGCTGTCGTAATTATCGATCATCAAAATCATTGGGTTTTCAACTTGTGGATGTGATTGTGTTTTTTAGACTTATATTTATCTATAGTGGTTCTTGATTCAAGTGATTTTTGACGCAAGTGCTTCTGCATTCATACGTTTGTCAGGCGCGGTTATCTTACCATTATTTTGTGGTCTATCAAATGTAGGGTACAAGCTATCTAAGTAAGTCATGCGTAAAAATTATCTTACCTCACAATACTTTTAACGAAATATTTGTGACGAATCTTTGGTTTTGGCTTGTTTGATGTTTTTTAATTGTCAGATATGCACTAAAAAAGAACATTGTTCGTTAATGGTGCGATTTTTTAGCACCGAAAAAGTGCAAAAATATGATGTTTTAAGTCTGTAAATGAGAAATAAGAGGTGAGTGGGTCGTTGATAGACCATGCTTGATAAAGAATAAATCATGTTATAGGTAATTGTAATAATTGCGAATTAAGTTGATGGGTATTGTCTCAAATATTGTTATTTTTATAAGTTGGCACAGTGTTTGCATCACTACTTTTATGATTATTTATGGCTGAAAATTGATTCAAAAATAATTATTAATAAGTGCCGGAAGAATTTACTATTGTGAGTTATATGTTGTTAGAATGAAAAATAAGCATTAAAAGGATGTCTTGACTAAAGACATTGACAGTGCTGATAATAAGCATAATATTGAAGGCGCTATTTAGTATTAAGAACACAGCTGATATTCTTGAACCAGTAAATTGCATCAGTCACTTTAAATCGCAATAACGTGATCAACACAACGGAGATTATTTATGTCGAACAAATTACTAGACCTTATCAAATCAACAAATGCTAAATGGGTTGACTTTCGTTTTACCGATACCCGTGGTAAAGAACAACATATCAGCTTTCCTTCACATACCATTGACGAAGAAGTAATGGAAGACGGCAAGATGTTTGATGGTTCATCTATTGCTGGCTGGAAAGGTATTGAAGCCTCAGATATGATCTTGCGCCCAGATCCAGAAACCGCTTTTGTTGACCCGTTCTTTGATTCAGTTACCGTTGTCGTTACTTGCGATATTATCGAGCCATCAACGCTACAAGGCTATGATCGTGACCCACGCTCTATCGCACGCCGTGCTGAAGAGTACTTAAAGTCTACTGGCATTGGTGATACTGCTTATTTTGGTCCTGAGCCTGAATTCTTCATCTTTGATGATGTGAAGTGGTCAATTGATATGTCTGGTGTTAGCCATAAAATCACTGCTGAAGAAGCAGCATGGTCAACAGGCGAGACGTATGAGTGGGGCAACATGGCGCATCGTCCACGTGTTAAAGGCGGCTATTTCCCAGTACCACCTATCGATAGCTCACAAGACATGCGTTCAATCATGTGTGAGCGTATCGAAGACATCGTTGGTGCAGGTAGCGTTGAAGTACATCATCACGAAGTAGCATCTTGCCAGTCTGAAATTGGCGTTGCATTCAACACGATGGTACGTAAGGCAGATGAAGTTCAACAGCTAAAATATGTTGTTCATAACGTTGCGCATCAGTTTGGTAAAACAGCGACCTTTATGCCTAAGCCAATCGTTGGTGACAACGGTTCAGGTATGCATGTGCATATGTCTATCGCTAAAGATGGCGTAAACACTTTCGCTGGTGATGAATACGCTGGTTTGTCTGAAACAGCTTTGTTCTTCGTTGGTGGTATCATCAAGCATGCTCGTGCTTTGAATGCGATTACCAACCCATCGACCAACAGCTATAAGCGCCTAGTACCACATTATGAAGCGCCTATTAAACTTGCTTATTCAGCATCTAACCGTTCAGCATCTATACGTATTCCACACGTGAGCAGCCCTAAAGCGGTACGTGTAGAAGCCCGTTTCCCTGATCCAACAGCGAACCCATACTTAGCATTTGCTGCATTGTTGATGGCTGGCCTTGACGGTATCCAAAACAAAATGCATCCAGGTGAAGCTGCTGACAAAAACTTGTATGACTTGCCACCAGAAGAAGAAGCACAAATCCCAACGGTTGCAGAGAGCTTAGATGTTGCATTGCAAGCATTGCGTGACGATCATGACTTCTTATTAAAAGGCGATGTGTTCACTGAAGACATGCTAGAAGCGTTTATCGCTTTGAAAGAAGAAGAAGTACAACGTCTGAATGTAACTGTACACCCTGTCGAATTTGACATGTACTACAGCTGCTAATTAGTCGCTAAAGCACTCAGTTATTTTGAGTCAAAAAAACCAGCTAAGGTTAACTTAGCTGGTTTTTTTATGCGCGAAATAATTGGTCAGATGCCATAACTAACTTTCCTTGAAATCATTGCTGATTTAACACCAAAAATATCGCATAATGGTTGTCATAATATTATATTAATAGTGAACACTATAACTGGGTTAACTGATTATGATCTCATTATCAAAACTGATTTTTTCAAAAGGCAACGTAGGGCTGTTGACGGCTATGATTGTGAGTGCCGCCAGCCTCTACGCCCCTTTAGCAAATGCCTCTGCTATTTACAAAGTCGTTGATGAAAAGACGGGTCAAGTCACCTTTACCGATCGTCCACAGAATTATGAGCAGCAAGCGGATAAGCAAGTCACTCAGACCAGCGTGATGACTAGAAATGATACGCTTAACTCAAGTAACAATAGCAATACGAGTGGTCAGTCTAGCAGTACTGCTCAAGCTGCCAGCACAGAGACGACGATTACACCTGATGCTGATAGTTCAACCGTCAAAACCGCGGTCAATTATCAGCTTACGATCACTGAGCCTAGCGAAGAGCGTGCTTATCGTCGTCCTGCCCAAAATATCGCTGTAAATGTACAAGTAAAGCCATCTTTACAAGCAGGCGATAACGTGAGTATTTACTTGGATGGTAATGAGGTGGCGCAGGGTCTCAGTGCTTCCATCCCAACGGTAGATATTTTACCGGGATCGCACAGTATCACGGCAGCTGTGACCAATGAGAAAGGTAAAACCCTACAACAAGTAGCACGAACCATTTATGTCATCCAAAACAATACAACCTTGCAAGATAATAAAAGAAAGGCAGAGCAGCTGTTGGCTTATCAGAACCTGTCGTTGTATCAAAAATTATTGCTAAAGTTACGTCAAAGTGATTAAAGCTTGTCTTATTGATGAATAACGACAGCATAAATAACAGCTTAAGAAAAAAGGCAAGCACCATTAGGGTGCTTGCCTTTTTAGTATGAATAGTTCAATTTACGAACGAACCAACTGCTGATATAAGTTGATTTATTTAGTCAGCTCAATCGTACCATTTGCAGTCACTGAGATCGTACTGTTGCCAGACTCAAAGCTTTGGCTTGGTACTGACTCAAGTGAGTCTGATTTCATGCTCATGGCGCTATACATTGGACGCGGGTAGTTGCTACCTGTATTTAGGTTGACGTTCACCACACGATAGCCGCGAGCACTCCATGCGCTAGTTAGGTTTTTAGCTTGTTGTTGAAACGCGCGAGAGGCATCTGTCATTAGCTTCTGTTCTAGCGCATCTTTTTTGGTGTCTGACACACCAAAGCTGAGGTTTTCCATGACAAGCGTTTCTTGTAGATCAGCGATGAGCTGACTGGTCGCGGCAAAATCAGTACTCTTCAAATCTATATTGGCTTGTCCTGTCCAGCCTATGATTTTGTTGTTTTTATCATAACTAGGGTAAGTGCGCTGCTGTCCTGTGCTGACAGTGACGCTAGGGTAGCGTTTGGCGATTTTCATGGCATTATTGATAGAGGTGTTGAGCGTAGTGGCCAATGCTTTTGAGTCAGTTGCCTGTGCTTTTTTGTATAAGCTGGCTCGTACT
The DNA here is from genome assembly GCF_015864635.1 of Psychrobacter sp. SZ93C1. Classification (NCBI taxonomy): domain Bacteria; kingdom Pseudomonadati; phylum Pseudomonadota; class Gammaproteobacteria; order Moraxellales; family Moraxellaceae; genus Psychrobacter; species Psychrobacter sp. SZ93C1. Next base: position 191,626 of record NZ_JADYWY010000006.1, read on the forward strand.
TCATCATTTTGCACTTCTTCTTTTACTTCTGTTTGAAAAGTAAGCTGGTCGTAGCCAGTTGGTTCTGCATGCGCGCTGCCCATCATAGCGGTTAATAGAAGTGCAGAGCCAGTCGTTAGGGCTGCTTTGTTTAGTAAAGTGGTTTTCATCACTATCTCCTCAGTAAGTTATATCAATGATAAAGAGAGAAGCCATCATTAAACGCTGTCTCTCTCTATTAAAAGCGGTGCATTTTATTTGTTAGTTGCTATCCATCATGCTCAGCTTTATAGGCTAACATAGCAAAATTTAGACGCGATGCTGTGATAATTTTGTCACCTAAGTTACTGATTTTTTTGCCTTACAAAAACAGTTTTACGATAGGGGTTGTAAAATTAAAAAATTCTTGTATAATTTGCAACTGGTGGCTCCATTGGTAGCCTCGCAACATTGTTCTATGAATCCCGCCAGGACCGGAAGGTAGCAACGGTAATAGTCACAGTGTGTGCCGAGGATGTGCTTTTGGAGTCGCTTTTTTTTGCCTAAAATTTGATAATTGGTTTTATAATCAGTCAGAAACACTCGTATTATGTATTAAGCCCTTCATTGTAAAGGGCTTTTTTTTGCGTTAATTTTATCTATTTTATATTTTAATTTCTTATTCAATTTCGAAGCTTCATTGATTAATATGAGTTAAAATACAATGTATTAACTTTTTAGTAACATTAGAGTGTGTTGAGTATTCACCAATAGTCGCTGTCAGTGTGATGGTGGAGTATGCAACAGGCCTTAATATCAATACGAAACGTTTTAGGATTTGATTATGAAGATGTTTGTCTGGCTGTTTATTGCCTTTGTGGTGTTGGTAGTTGTATTTGGGGTATCCATATTTAATAAATTGGTACGCGCCCGTAACCAAGCAAAAAATGGTTTTGCTCAGATCGATGTGCAGCTGAAACGCCGTCATGATTTGATTCCAAATCTTGTTGAGACGGCCAAGCGTTATTTGACGCATGAAGAAGAAACGCTTACTCGTGTCATCAGCGCGCGTAATCATGCCCAAAGCTTGCAAGACTCTAGTAAACATCAGCCAGACTCACTGGAACATATGGCATTATTTGCCAAAGCAGAGAGCATGCTGTCCAAAGCATTGGGACAATTCTCCGCTGTCGTGGAAGCATATCCTGAGCTAAAAGCAGACAGTATGATTAAAGAATTGATGGATGAGCTGACCAATACGGAGAATCGGATTGGTTTTGCGCGTCAACACTATAATGATAGTGTGATGTTCTATAATAATGATCGCGAAGTATTCCCAAACAATCTGGTGAGCACTACTTTTGGCTTTCGCCCATTGAGTCAGTTGGTGTTTGAAGACAGAAAGGCAATTGCTCAAGCCCCTGTTGTCAATATGGGCTGATATTCACATGCGTTCGGCTATGTTTAGATAATATAAAATTTAGACAAAATAAAGTTTAGGTAAGACAAGCAGATGGATTTTTTTGGTGAACAGCGCACACGTACTCAGCGCAGTCTATTGCTCTATGGGCTATTTTTTCTCATTGTATTTGCGCATATGGCAGTGGCGCTCGGTGTCATGGCACTGTTGCTCACATTATTTACGGATGGCATTTATTATTGGGCATTAGTACTGGTCCTTATCTGGACATTAGGTAGCTTCGCTGGTGGTAGTTTTTTAGAGTATCGTCGTCTAAAGGCGGGCGGTCGTGCCATTGCTCAGCGCGTAGGTGCTGTTAGATTGTTTATTGATCATAGCCAAGACGCTTGGGAGCACAGTCAGGGCATTGCTCATCAGCATGAGCCTGTACAAAAGGTTCGCTATAGTGCACATCATATTGCGGTGCGTGATGAGCGTGATTTTCCACCAGTCTACCGCCGCTATTATGAAATTGCGCAGCAGTTGGCCATTGCTTCAGGCTTAAGTACGCCTATCTTGTATGTGTTGCCTGATGAGCAAGGCATCAATGGTTTCGTGGCTGGTCGGCACAGTCAGGATATGGTGCTGGTCGTGACGCAAGGTGCGTTGGATAAGTTGTCTGATGAGGCTTTGTACGGGCTCATCGGCCACGAGTATGGTCATATCCTACATGGCGATGCCACCTTCAATCTGCAGTTGATGGTGGTGTTGGCAGGCTTGCAGATACTATATGACTGGAGCGATCCTATCGGTAATGGCAATTATTTTGATAATGCCGTTAATCAAAACCTCGATCTATCACAAAAGTCCATCGATAATCATGCTCGTAGTACTGAAGCGAAAACCGCAAGTTTTACCACTCACAGTGAGTGGGTGGCGTACTGGCAGAGTCAGTCGCAAAATCAACAGTCAACCGCAAAAAGTCAGTCAAGATGGCTACAAAACAAACCGGTAGTAGATCGCCAAGCGCCTCGTAGCGTTTGGACATTGTTGTTACATGGGTTGAGTTTTTCGAGTATGGCCAGTGCTCAACTCATCAAACATAGCTTCAACCGTGAGCGCGAACTGCTTGCCGACGCGACCAGTGTGCAGCTGACGCGCTCTCCTGCGATTATGGAGACACTAAAAGCCATCCACCAAGATTCACTTGGTTCACGCTTGACACGTATCACTGATATCAATGGACTCAGTCATTTTTTCTTTGCCAGTAGTGGCACAGACCTAGGGGATGTCTCTTGGTTTGCGACTCATCCCAGTTTGTCCGAGCGTATGGGTGCTATCAATGCCAATGCTTACCATAAGTTTGCCGTACAAGTTGCTAAAGAGAAGCGCATCAATCAGCAAAAAATAAAAGAAATATATGAGCAGCGTCGACTTGGGGACGTGGGTAAAATAAAAACAAATAGCCTAAGTAGCAATAAAAAAGAAAATACTGACAAACAATTACCCCACGCAGAGCTACTTTCTACTCAAGCATTGAATAATGGAGTAGAGAAAGAAGAAGAAAAAGGGCTAGATTTCGTTGTAGCGCAAGATGTCGTCATTGATGGGCGATTGCAGGTGCAGTCGCAAGATATGGATATCCATGAAGGGTTAGAACCTTGGCAGGCCAAACCTGATAGTGATTTACCATCGGCAGCACTGATTAGTATTGATGATATTGAAAAAGTCTCGCTACCACAGTATGTTCTCAATCACAGTCACCACCCGTTAGGTGCGCAAGCCTTAATTGAAGCGGTGATGTTATGCCATCAGGGTCAAGCCCTAGCAACGACGAGTACTTATGATTTGGCTGACATTTGGTACGAAGTTACTACCAATAAAACCGATGATCATCGCCAAGCGCAAATCCTACCGCATGCCATCGACCATAAATTGATAGAAACCGTGGCGAGTATCGATCGACGATTGGACAGTGCGCTAATCACAACTGCCATAAAAAATCTGAGTCAGCATAATTTATCCGAAAGCGTGATTGCAGAGCTACGTCTGAAGCATGAGAGTAGCCATAGCAATGAAAGCTATCAGCATTATAGTCAGCAAAAAAAATGTCGTATGATGCTCATGCGCTATCAACAAGGTATCACTGAACTTTTTAACGGCCAGCTAACTGTTGATCTGAGTATAGACTTAGCAGATAAGATGACGGATCAAGGTTTTCTTACGTATAGTATTCAGTCAGAATCAGTTGCCGCCAAAAGTGGTACATCTTGGACGCCTTCTATTTTGTCACTATGGCAAGCGCTGCATTTACAACAGCTGCTGCCAGTACTGTCTACGGTGCTAAGTGATGAGCAGTCACAGATACGAAAATATGAGTCATGGCAGCACACATTGCGAGTTGGCACAAAGGGTATATATGCCCAGCTTGATCCTTCAGGTCAAGTGTTTACTCGACTGAACGATGTTAAGAGAACGATGCTAATTTTACTAGCATATCGTTTGTCAAAAGATGTCAAAGGCCAAATGACATCAGCGTTATATAGTTCGATGCTTGACTACAACGATGCTAGTGTGGCCCACTATATCGTGGATTTACGCCGCCATGCACGTTTGATTGATATTGATTTAGCAGCCATTAGCGATGCCAATCTACAGTGGTTGCTGCTGATTTCTCAAAACCTCAATAGTATTCAGCTATTGGCATTAATAGAGACTGTGCCTGTGTTCATAGCATCCACCGTTGGGTCGTCTGTAATAGATGCCAAACGCCGTGATAATTATCAAGAGAGACAACAGAGCCTCAATCAAATAGATTATAATGATACGGATAGTGAGAGTTACACCTATAATAATTATCAGCAATGGCTGAGTACATTGCATACAGTGATGTTACACGATACGATAGTCAGCCAAGATGAGTATGATTGCCTAATACTGCTTTCAGAGCGCTGGTTAGGCGTTCGAAAGCTCTTTTGAATGCTCTGGCTGAGTGAAGTGCGTAAGCATTGTTTGACACGTATTGGGCTGACTAGAAGTTGCATGATTCAAGTTGTTATTTGACATTTTTTAATACAGATATTCTGTAAACCCATCTTAGATGAGTAGGATAGTAAAGACGTATGAGTGACATTGCAGACCCGCTAATTGTATTGCAACATCGTATGCAGCAGCGTCAAATTTTAGCGATGATGGGTATCAATCAGTGGGTACAGCCAAGCTCCGCCACCATCAATATGGCAGATATCTCTGCGCCTACTATTCCTGATTCTACAATTGATACGCCTACTCAGGCTGTGTCGTCTGTTACTAACATTGAACAACCAAGTATAGAACAGAAAAGTAATGATACCGCGAGCATCGAGATGTCAAATATAGCATTTGCTGATTCTGTATCAGCGGCCATCGACGATGACGCCACTCGTAATTATTACCATGATACTAGTGATGTAGGGTTAGAATCACCTAACGAACAAAGCCCTGTCACTTATAGTTTTGATACTAGCGTCAAAGCTGTAGGTGATGTACCTGTTAAATCTCTCGTAAATGAGATAGTTCAGCAAACCACGGCGGCTATCGGGCAGAGTCCTATTGCGCATATAAATAATGATGATAGCTTTAAAAAAGTATCACCATTTGATTTGCAAGGCGGTCGCTATGGCGATTGGGTGGTTTTGGTTGATATCCAAGCACTCAATAACGACAGTCAAAAGCTATGGCAGAATATCACCCAAGCGTTATCAATCACTTGTGAGACCACCTCTTTTCCTATTTGTGAAGGTATGGATACCGCAGAGCTTGCCAATGCCAGTCTTGCTGGGTATGTCTTTAAAATTGGCCGCAGTGAAGAGATACAAGTGGTAGCATTAACTGAGTTGCCTGAAGGGCTTGAGCATCCGACACTTACGGCTATGCCCACGTTAGATGAAATGCTTACTGATAGCAGCTTAAAGCGTCAGCTTTGGGAGAAATTATCTGGTTAAGCCAGCTGACCATTGGTGTGGTCATAAATTACTTGTATAAACTATCGGCATAAAAAAACAGACATTAGCAAATAAAAACAACGAAAGTCACTTTTACAGTGATTTTGATCGATAACTTTTACGCTCCAACAAACAACGATGATTTCATCATATTTAGGATAATGACTATGACTATGACCACCACATCAACTATCAATACCGTCGCTCCTAACCGTGTGCCTAACTTTTCAGCGGGGCCTGCTACGATACCAACTGCTGTATTATCACGCGCTCAAGACGAGTTGCTTGATTGGCAGGGAAGCGGTATGTCGGTCATGGAAGTAAGTCACCGTAGTAAAGAATACATTGCTATTACGGAAAAAGCTGAAGCGAAATTGCGTTCGTTGATGGACATTCCAGATAATTATAAAGTGCTATTTTTACAAGGCGGCGCTAGCTTACAGTTTTCAGCGATTCCATTAAACCTATTAAATGGTGGGCGCGCAGATTATCTAACGACAGGTGCTTGGTCAGGCAAGGCCATCAAAGAAGCCGATCGCTATGCCAAACTGGGTCTGGGCGAGACTAACGTGGTCGCAACGGGCAAAGAAAGTAACTTTACCGATGTGCCTGACCAAAGTGAGTGGCAGTTAAGTGAAAATGCGGCATATTTCCATTATTGCGCTAACGAAACCATTCATGGCTTGCAAATATTTGAGCCGCCAGCCGTTGATGCGCCGATTATCGTTGATATGTCTTCTTGCATTTTGTCACAGCCAATTGACGTCTCTAAATTTGGGATGATTTATGCGGGTGCACAAAAGAACATTGGTCCAGCAGGACTGATTATTGTGATTATTCGTGAGGATCTATTAGGGCAGGCGAGTGAGTGGTGTCCGCTGCTAATGAACTACGAGCATCAGGCTGAAAAAGAGTCTATGTCAAACACGCCAGCGACGTATTCTTGGTACTTGGCAGGACTGGTCTTTGATTGGTTAGAAGAGCAAGGCGGCGTGGCTGCTATCGGCAAGATTAATCAGCAAAAAGCAGACTTACTCTATAAAACGATTGATGACAGCGATTTTTATAACAATCCAGTAGCTATTAAACATCGTTCTATTATGAATGTGCCATTTACCTTGGCAGACAGCAGTCTTGATAAAGTGTTTTTAGAAGAGTCAGCCGCGGCAGGCTTGATGAACTTAAAAGGTCACCGTGATGTGGGCGGTATGCGTGCCAGCATCTACAATGCCGTATCACTAGACTGGGTACAGCAACTGGTTGATTTTATGATTGCCTTTGAAAAAAAGCACGCTTAAATCAGCACCAGTTTTAGAAAAAAAGACGCAACTTTATGAGCTGCGTCTTTTTTTGTCTAAAATCAGCATGTTTGCTTGGTGGATAGACGAATGGTTTGTAATACCACACATTTTGCATGGCAAACCATTAGGATGAACTACCCACTACCTTAGAGGTAGGGGTTTCTTAGGTAATGCCCATACTTGATACAATGTATTGTATCAGCGGTTAGGCAAATTTACTAAGCTAACCCTGTCGCACCGACAGTTTTTAATCGTTTAGCCAGTAGTAATCCTTGATTTAAGATATTGATACTGGCGTTAAGGTCGCGGTCATTTTCTTGCAAACAACTTGGACAATTCCAAGATCGCACCGACAGCGGTAATTCAGCTTTCGTTAGCAAGTGACCACAGTTTGAGCAGGTCTTAGAGGATGGATACCACCGGTCTATTTTGACAAGCGTTTTACCGTACCACTCTGCTTTATAGGTCAGCATAGTGGTGAATGTTGACCACGAGCTGTCTGATATGGCTTTAGCCAGTTTGCGGTTCTTAACCATGCCCTTGACGTTCAAGTCCTCTATCGCAATCACATCGTGGTTTTTGATGATATTGAATGAGAGCTTATGTAGAAAGTCTTTGCGGGTACTGGTTATTTTCTCATAAACTTTAGCGACTTTAAGTTTTTGCTTTTGATAATTACGGCTCTCTGACAGTTTGCGCTGATCCGCTTTAGCAATCGCTCTGCGTTTGGCTAAAATCTTTTGTGCGCGAGCCAGTTTGTCTTGCAGTTTCGATAGAAACTTAGGATTGGCAACTTTTGTACCGTCTGATAAGACGATAAAGTCTGTCAATCCTAAATCAATGCCGATGTTTGATTGGGTTTTTGGTAATGCGTTAACGATGGTTTTAACCAATAGGCTGACGTAGTATCTACCTGATGGGGTGCGGCTAATGGTGGCGCTCTTAATCAGACCATTTATTTTGTCGGGGAACTTGGCGTTGATATGGCCTATTTTGGGTAGTTTAACGGTGCTGTCTGTGATCGCTACCGTTCCTTTCTGATTGTTGGTGGTATAGCTGTCCTTAATACCTTTTTTCTTGAACTTAGGGAAACCTGTGCCTTGCTTGAAAAACTTGTTGTAAGCACCTCTTAGCTGCTGCTGCACATTAGCCAACGCTAAGCTATCCACTTCCTTTAGCCACTCAAACTCTTTTTTATACTGAGCAGGTGTGTTGTTTAAGGTGGTTTTTGTGGCCTCGTAGTGGTCTGTTTTATCGCCAAGCATCTTATTCCAAATAAAACGACTACAGCCAAACGACTTGGCAAAAAATATCTGCTGATCCTCGTTTGGGTATAGTCTAACTTTATGGGCTTTTAGAATTTGCGTGGGCATAGAGGCTTATTATGAATAAGTGGTATAATTATTAATTATAATACCACAAGCACTAAGGGTAGTGATTAATAACGCATTCATCCCACTACTTTAGAAGTAGGGGAATTCTGCGCTAAGATGTTAAAAAACTGAAGTTTGTTATGATAAATTTTGTGCAACTTATCATGCTTAGCGAGTTTTCAATTAGCATGCAGTCACTAGATAAACTCTAAATATATTCATCAGTTTGGCAAAAGGGCTTGTTATAACTTTATTATGATAAAAAACACTATGCTAAAAGCCATAATGCTAATTGCCGCAATGAGCTGTATACCTGTCAGTATCGCAGCGCCAATCACCACGACTGCGCTTGGTCATAACAGTCCTACTCACTATATTGACGCACCATTCATGCCTTATGCCAATCCAAATGCACCAACAGGCGGTACGCTCTCGCTCGATGCGCGTGGCACTTTTAATGCTGCCAATAAATGGATGACCACTGGTGTGGCAATGGCTGGTACCGACTATCTGTATGATACCCTGATGACTGGCTCATTAAATGAAGCCTTTACGATGTATCCGCAGTTGGCAAGTAAGGTGACGTATGACCCTGATGATACCAGCTGGATTGTTTATCATATCAATCCTGCTGCACGTTTTTGGGATGGGTCGCCAGTTACTAGCGATGATGTCAAAGCCACTTTTGACGCGATATTGAACAAAGGGCCGATGTATATTCGCAGCTATTTAGGTGATATTAAGGACGTTCAAGTTCTGGATAAGCAACGAGTGAGGTTTGTCTTTGCGTCTGATGAGAATAAAGAAATTTTGTTAACGGTTGGACAGTTTCCTATTTTTGCCAAGACCTCTATCGATGCTGATTTTGAGAAGATTAGTCTAACGCCATTGATGGGCAGTGGTCCTTATAAGCTTGGACGTGTAGATGCAGGGCGAGCGGTCAGCTATATACGCGATGCCAACTATTGGGGGCGTGATTTGATGGTCAATCGTGGTCGTTATAACTTTGATATGATTAAGTTTGTGTATTATCAAAGTGATGAGATTGCGTTTGAAGGTTTTAAATCTGGTCAGTATCGCTTTCGTCCTGAGAATAAAGCGTCCAATTGGGCAACGGGTTATAATTTCCTCGCAGTAAAAGCAGGGCTGATTAACAAAGAGACGATAAGCAGTCAAAATCCAGTACCGATGCAAGGTCTGGTGATGAATATGCGTCGGCCAATCTTTCAAGATATTCGTGTTCGTCAGGCATTGACGGCGGCTTATGACTTTGAATGGATGAATAAAACCTTATTTCATGGGCAATATGAGCGCTTACAGAGCTTCTTTCATGGCTCTGAGCTTGCTGCCACGAATACGCCATCTACTGCTGAGATGCAAGTGCTAACCCCTTTGTTATCTAAGCTTGAACCCATACAACGTCAGGCTGTATTGGCAGAATGGCAGTTGCCTACTACTGATGGTAGCGGTTTTAATCGTCAAGGGCTATTAGAGGCACGTCAGCTATTGCTAGATGCGGGTTTCTATTATGAGGATATGAAGCTGTATCAGCCTGATGGACAGCTTGCTCAAATTGAGATTTTGATGACAGGCGAAACCATGGGACGAGTGCTGTTGCCATACATTCGCAACTTGAAGCGTTTAGGGTTTGATACGACCTTGCGTCAAGTCGATGGCCCGCAATATTATGAGCGTATGCGCAATTTTGATTATGATATGGTGGTGGATGTATTTGCGCAGAGCTTATCTCCTGGCGCTGAACAGGCCAGCTTTTGGGGTGGCGCGGCAGCTGACCAAGCAGGTAATAGAAATACAGCGGGTATTAAAAACGTGGCAATCGACGATGTCATAGACAAGTTGGGTCGTGCTAAGAATCGTGAAGAGATTGTGCTATATACCCAAGTGCTAGACCGCTTATTACGTGCTGGTCATTATTTAGTGCCACTATATGGAAAGTCAGGCACCAATGTCGCCTACTGGAATCAATACCGCCATACAGAAAAACTGCCTACCAATGCTGTCGGCATCGACTACTGGTGGACGGATAAAGCAGCAGAAGCTCGTATTAATACCTATTTAAAAAAGTAAAAATCAACAATTTTGAATGTTAAAGCGTTTCACAAAAACGTTTGATAAAAATTAAGCAACAGAGATAACTATTCGTAAGGATTTACCATGAGTATTCGTATTCACCCGATTAAAGCGTTCAATGACAATTATATCTGGACATTGATTAATGAAAACAATAAGCAAGCGATTGTCATTGATCCAGGTCAGGCTGAACCTGTCATTGCTTATTTAGAAGAAAACAATCTAGAGCTAACGTCTATTTGGACCACGCATCATCATCATGATCACATCGGCGGCGTCGCAGCGCTACAAGAGTCTTATCCGATGACGCACCTAGTGGCGCATACTGAGCATAATGTCGATGAAGACCAAACTATTAAAGATGGCAGTACGGTAAGTGCATGGGGTTGCTCCGCGCAAGTTTGGGATGTGTCTGGTCATACGGCCAGTCATGTGGCTTATATCTTGGATATCGATGGGCGCAAGCATTGCTTCTGTGGTGACACGCTATTTAGTGCAGGGTGCGGACGTGTATTTACGGGTACGATTGAGCAGTTGCATGACAGCTTTAAGCGTTTGAATGGTCTAGCAGCTGAGACGCTACTGTATCCCGCACATGAATATACGGCCAGCAACTTACATTTTGGGCTATCGATTGAGCCTGCCAATGAGGCAATGCAGCAAGCATTGGCACAAGCAGAAGCGCAAACCGCACAAGGTATGCCGACATTACCTGTGACCCTAGAGCATGAGCGTATGGTAAATGTATTCTTACGTACACAAGAGCCCAGTGTGATAGCAGGTGTGAAGGCTAAAATGAGCATCAACGATGATAAGTCTTTGACCGTATTTGCTGCTTTACGTGAGTTAAAAAATAACTTCTAACTGCGTTCACCGCTCGTTTTCTCTATCGTCATGTTTGTTATGTTAGGAAGCTGCTGTTATGGGTCGTTATATCTTAAAAAGATTACTGTTGATATTACCGACGCTATTTTTGATATTACTCGCAAACTTTGTCATTGTGCAAGCAGCCCCCGGCGGCCCTGTTGAGCAGCAGCTGGCGCTTATTGAACAAGGCGCAAAAGACAATGCGTTAGCTGGTAATATTGGCGCGGGCAGTGCAGGCAGCAATAACAGCACGTATCAGGGTACGCGTGGTCTATCTGAAGAGATGGTGGCAGCGATTAATGCGCAATACGGTTTTGATAAATCGGCCCCCGAGCGCTTTTGGCTGATGCTAAAGAACTATGCCCAGCTAGATTTTGGTGAGTCGTTTTTTAAAGGTCAGACAGTAACCGACCTCATTGTAGAAAAGCTGCCAGTATCAATCTCGCTTGGGCTATGGAGTACGTTGCTGATTTATATGATCGCGATTCCACTCGGGGTCTACAAAGCCATGCATCATGGCTCTGGGATTGATAAAGCAACGGCTATGCTGCTTGCTATCGGTCATGCGATACCTGTCTTTGTATTCGCCGTCATACTACTGGTGTTCTTTGCGGGTGGCAGTTATTGGAATATCTTTCCACTACAAGGGCTAACCTCTGAGAACTTTGACCAATTGAGTGCCCTTGGCAAAGTGAAAGATTACTTTTGGCATTTGGCATTGCCTTTATTGGCAAGTACGGTTGGCGGGTTTGCTGGCTTGACCTATTTGACCAAATTTAGCTTTTTAGAAGAGTTAGGTAAGCAGTATGTACTTACCGCTCGTGCCAAAGGTTTAGGAGAGCGGCAAGTCTTATACGGGCATGTTTTCCGTAATGCTATGTTAATCATTATCGCTGGTATTCCAGCCGCTATCGTTGGTATTTTCTTTGCCGGTAACTTTCTGATTGAGATTATCTTCAAATTAGATGGTTTAGGCTTGCTCGGCTTTGAAGCCATTCAACAGCGTGATTACCCCGTAATATTTGGTACGTTATTTATCTTTACCTTAGTGGGATTGTTATTACAATTAATCAGCGATTTAAGTTATCACCTAATTGATCCCCGTATTGATTTTGAGGGGCGCTAATGTCAAGTCATCCATCACCTTCTACGCCCTCATCTGAATCTCCTGTTTCCATGCCAAAAAAACGTCGGCTAAATCCTATCTGGCAGGCACGCCTAAACCGTTTTCGCCAGAATCGTCTTGGCGTCATCTCGCTATTTATATTTGCGCTGATATTTACTATTTGTATGGCAGCCAATGTGATTGCGAATGACAAGCCGCTACTGGTGCAGTATCAAGGTGATTATTACTTTCCTGTTATAAAGGCTTATCCTGAAACGACTTTTGGTGGTGTGTTTGAAACCGAAACCAATTACAAAGATCCTGCGGTGCAAGCATTGATTGATGAGCAGGGCTTTTATATTATGCCGCTCATTCCCTTTGCCGATCAGACACCCAACGTAGAGCTAGGCATTCCTTATCCAGCGGCACCTAACGCCCAAAACTGGCTTGGTACGGATGACTTAGGCCGTGACGTACTGGCACGCATACTTTATGGATTGCGAGTGTCTTTACTATTTGGCTTGGCATTGACACTTGCAGGCGCATTGATAGGTATCATTGTCGGTGCTATCCAAGGCTATTACGGTGGCTGGGTTGATTTAATCGGGCAGCGTTTTATGGAAGTGTGGGGCGGGATGCCTCAGCTGTTTATGATTATTATTCTGGTCAGTTTATTCAGTCCGAGTATCACTATGCTGTTTGCCTTGATGTTATTGTTTGGCTGGATGGGTCTGGTGGGTTTGGTACGGGCAGAGTTTTTGCGCGCGCGTAACTTTGACTATGTTCGAGCTGCTCGCAATCTTGGTGTGTCGGACAGCCAGATTATGCTGAGACACATTTTGCCGAATGCTTTGGCCTCAAGTTTATCGCAATTGCCCTTTATTTTAACGGCGAATATCATTGCCTTAACGGCACTAGATTTTTTAGGATATGGTTTACCACCGGGTTCACCATCACTTGGTGAGCTGATGGTACAAGGTAAAAATAATCTGGATGCACCTTGGCTGGCCTTATCTGGGTTCTTCAGTTTGACCTTTATTTTATCGCTACTCATCTTCGTTGGCGAAGCGCTACGTGATGCATTTGATCCGAGGCGCTCTTAATATGACAATGACGACTGCTAAAAATAACCGATTAAATGAAAATAATGGTCAGGCAACAAACACAGTCATACTGTCGGTAGATAAGCTCAGTATTCATACTGGTGTGGGCGTGCTTTTGGTTGATGAATTATCTTATGAGCTGACGCAGGGGCAAACCTTGGCCATCGTTGGTGAGTCAGGTTCTGGTAAATCAATAGCTAGTCTCGCGCTGCTGGGATTATTACCAGATAGCTTAACCATTACGGGCAAGGTGCAGCTGGCAGATTCAGCAGGTATGACAACCTTACCTATAGCTAATGAGAAAGGGCGGAACACGGCATTATTACGTGCTGTGCGTGGGCAGCGCATTGGTATGGTATTTCAAGAGCCAATGACGGCGCTTAACCCTCTACATACGGTTGCTAAACAAATCGCTGAGTCACTGCGTTTAAGTGGCATTCCTAAAAAGCAATGGCGCGAACAAAGTATCGCCTTGCTAGACGATGTCAATATTACCGATTCTGCTGATAAGCTGAATCGCTATCCGCATGAGCTATCAGGTGGTCAGCGTCAGCGCGTCATGATTGCGATGGCACTGGCGCAGCAGCCTGATATTTTAATCGCTGATGAGCCGACGACGGCACTCGATGTGACGTTGCAACACGAAATCCTTGAGCTGTTAGATGATCTCAAGCGTCAGCATAATATGGCCATGGTGCTTATCAGCCATGACCTCAATTTGGTCAGACGTTATAGTGATGATGTCATTGTCATGCGCCAAGGAAAAACGATTGAACAAGGACAAACAGCCGCTGTATTTAATCAGCCCAAAGCAGAGTATACCCGCACGCTTATCCAGCAGGATTTTGGTCAAGCATTGACTATATTGGATGATAATAAAAGTGAGCAGTCAACGGTACTGCAAGTAAACGCGCTACAAGTACAGTTTCCAATGGAAAAAAGTCTATTTGGCGGTACCAAGCGTTGGTTTGATGCGGTTAAAAGTCTAGATATAACGCTGCATAAAGGACAGGCATTGGGTATCGTAGGTGAATCCGGCTCTGGAAAAACGACGACGGCGCTTGCTTTAAGTCAGTTACTTGGTAATACAGGGCGTGTTAGTGGACAGATAATAGTCAATGAGCAAGATATTTCGGCATTATCGAAACGTGATCTACGCATCTTTCGCTCGCAGATTCAGATGGTATTTCAAGACCCATTTGCCAGTATCAATCCTCGTATGACAGTGATGCAAATCGTTGAGGAAGGGTTGCTCGTCCAAGGTGTCGATAAGGCCACTCGTCAGCAGGCAGTCATTGATAGTTTGGCTACTGTACATCTACCAGCTGAGTTTGCGCAGCGCTATCCGCATGAATTGTCTGGTGGTCAGCGACAACGTGTGGCACTCGCACGCGCGCTTATCATGCAGCCAAGTCTATTAATATTAGATGAGCCGACTTCTGCGCTCGACAGTACCACGCAGGTGACAGTGGTTAACCTGCTACGTGAGATTCAACAAAAACTGCAAATCAGCTATGTATTTATCAGCCATGACCTAAAAGTCGTGCGGGCGCTATGTCAAAAAATCCTAGTGCTAAAAGACGGTACATGTGTAGAGTCAGGGAGTACTAAAGATATTTTTTATAACCCACAACATCCGTATGTCAGGCGTTTACTACAGGCGAGTAGCACTTAGTCGTGACATCAGACCTGACATAAATGGAATTGACTGTAGCAGTTCATATTAATAGCGATATCATATAGATGGCAGTGATAAACTAAGGATAGAGCGTCGTTTTTTCAGCGTAAATATTAAGGCTCACTTTGACACTATAGTTAGTTCAATATAATCTGGATACAAGGAAGCCGAGTGAAAGTACGACAAGTCGTAGACTAAGCGAGACTGACACCGTATCCAATTTATAGAGGATTGACTATATAGATGTGCTGTTACTTTACTAATGGCTTTTAGTCGCTGATTAAAATGATTGCTATTACTATTTTGGTATTATTAAAAGGACTGTTTACCCATGAAGAAGCAAAATAGCATTTCTAAATTAGTAGGCAGTAACGGATTGCAACATGCAGGGTATGTCGCCGTTGCTAAGACTCGCGCCAAAGTGCTGAAGGCATTTTCTTACGTCATTCCTATCAGAAGACCAATGCTGTTCGTCGGTGAGTCTTCCTGTCATGAGCTGTGTGATATGCTCATCAATGAAGGCAGCACCAACGTATTTATTGTCACTGATGCGGTATTAAATAAACTTGGTATACCTGCGAAAATCACTGATTATCTAGACGCAAAAAATATCAGCTATCATGTCTACGATGGTGTTACACCAGATCCTACTTTTACGGTAATCGAAGAAGGTCTAAGCCAGTCTATAGCAGCAAAGTGCGATGCAATCATCGCCATCGGTGGCGGTTCGGTCATTGATGCTGCCAAAATGATGGCGATGTCGCAGGGTAATCGCTGCGAACCTAAGCAACTCATTGGTATTCTCAAAGCAAGAAAACCAGCCATCCCATTGTACTGTGTGCCTACGACGGCGGGCACTGGCTCAGAAGCCACACTCGGTGCGGTAGTGTCTGATGACAAGACGCATCAAAAGGCACTCTCTATTGATCCTAGAATGGTGCCATTAGCAGCCGCGATTGATCCGGTTATTATGAAAGGCATGCCAGCTCATATTACCGCTGATACGGGTATCGATGTACTGACACATGCGCTCGAAGCGTGGATGAGTGTGAACGCTAGTGTAGAGACCGACTATTATGCGGCTTCTGCGGTCAAGTCTGTTATGCATTACTTACCGATAGTCTATAAAGATGGTGGCGACCTACAAGCAAGAGAAGCGATGGGTGTAGCGGCTCACTATGGTGGTATCGCCTTTAATAAAGCTGGCCTCGGTTATGTGCATGCGATTGCTCATCAGTTAGGCGCGTATTATCGTATTCCTCATGGTCGTGCAAATGCTATTGTGTTGCCTTATGTTTTGGATGTGAACCGTCAAGCAAGCCAAAAAAGACTGGCAGCATTGGCTAGAAAAACAGGCATAGTAAACACAAATCAAGCAGCTGGAAGTGACAGTATTGACAGTGCGATAACCGATCATCTAATCGCTCAAGTACGTGAGCTGATTGCAGACTTAAATATTGATCCCACTGTTAACGGCTTACAAACCAGTGATTTTGATAATATTGCTAAAGCCGCTGCAAAAGAAGTCAGTGATACTTATGCAGTACCACTTTACCTCACAGCATCTGAAATAAAAGATATCTTGATAAAGATCAAGCAGGCAAGTGATCACTGTATGAATGACAAAACAGAAAGCACTAAAGTAGCCTAAGATATATAAATGCGGTATAAAAAGAGCATGCTACCACCAGTGTAGCGTGCTCTTTTTCCGTTATTACGCTGTATGGGTTTAGCTTATAAATATTCAAAAAACCGCTATTCGAAAAGTAAAAACCTAAAAAATAGCTTAAACCAAAAATATTAGACGATGATTGTTCAGTTTAAGTACAGAGTTTTTAATCTACGTTAAATTTTTATAACAAACTAGGTGTATTCCAGTGACACACAAGGGTTATGATAACTGTGTAGCTTCACTCCATAACATTATTTTTAGGATATTCTAATGAACCTCAAACTAAACGCCAAGGTCGCTGCTATGGTTGTTGCGGCGAGCAGTACTTTCTTTGTTGGCTGTGCTGCCACTGAAAATACTGCGAAGACCACGCCACCAACCACTGGTAACAACCCTTATGCGCCTACAGATCCTAATTTGGCTGTGGCGACAGTCGCTGGCGGCTGTTTTTGGTGTGTAGAGGCGGGTTATGAGAAGATACCTGGTGTTGTGGAAGTGGTATCAGGTTATACAGGCGGTGAGACTCAGAATCCAACTTATAAACAGGTATCAGCAGGTGGCACCGGCCATACTGAAGCGGCGCAAGTGTACTATGATCCGACGAAAATAACGTATAATGGCATAGTACAAGCATTATGGCGTATCGCTGATCCAACCGATGCTGATGGCCAGTATGTAGATCGTGGAACCCAGTATCGACCTGCTATTTTCTATAATAACCAACAAGAAAAGCAAACAGCAGAAGCGGCGAAAAAAGCGCTGCAAGACTCTGGCGTCTATGACAAGCCAGTGGTGATAGAAGTCGTTCCTGCCAGCACCTTCTACCCGGCAGAAGAGTATCATCAGGATTACTATAAAAAGAACCCACTTCGTTATAAAGCGTATACCTTCAACTCTGGTCGCTACCAGTTTATCGAGAGCGTATATGGTAAAAACTATGAGTTGGACTTTAGTCAGTTCAAACCAGCTGCTGGTAGTGTGACAGCAAATACATCAACCACACCTTCAAATACCGCAGTGGCTACTACTGGTTTTAATTCAAAGACCTTTGTAAAACCTGCCAAGAGTGAATTAAAGAAATCACTCAGTGATATTCAGTATAAGGTGACTCAGGAAGAGGGCACTGAGCGCGCTTTTGATAATGAATATTGGGATAATAAAGCGCCTGGTCTATATGTCGATGTCGTATCCGGTGAGCCGCTGTACTCTTCTCGTGATAAATACAAGTCTGGAACAGGCTGGCCAAGCTTTACTCGTCCATTAAGTACAGATATGGTCGTTGAAAAAGAAGATCGCGGTATCTTCTCCGTTCGTACCGAGATACGTAGTCGCTATGCTGACTCGCATGTCGGTCACGTGTTTGATGATGGCCCTGCACCCACAGGCAAGCGCTACTGTATGAACTCAGCAGCACTGCGTTTTGTACCATTAGCAGATATGGAAAAAGAAGGTTACGGTGATTGGATTGATGACGTACAACCAATTGCTTCTTAACTTTTGACAGAACTGAAATAAGAAAAGGACGCCTAGGCGTCCTTTTCTTATTTTTGAATATTTAATGACTCTATATTTAATGACTCTTTATGCTAATAACTAAAAAGCAGGTTGACGCTTAGGTATCGCGCTCAAAAATTCCGTACGTGCTTGGTTGTCATGGACAAACTCACCTAACATCGACATCGTACGTGTAGTGGAATGCTGTTTACCTACACCACGCATCATCATACACATATGTGCGGCATCCATCACGACAGCGACGCCGCGGCAACCAGTGACTTCCATAATAGTTTGTGCTATTTGTTCGCTTAAGTTCTCTTGAACTTGCAAACGACGGGAAAACATATCAACGATACGGGCAAATTTTGACAAGCCTAGTACTTGACCATTGGGTAAATAGCCGACATGTGCGATACCATGAAACGGCAACATATGATGCTCGCATAATGAGTAAAACTCAATATTTTGTACCAATACGAGTTCACGATTGCTTGATGGGAACAGCGCATCATTGACGACTTCATCTAAGTTCTGATGATAGCCTTGGGTTAAATGGGCAAAAGCTTTTGCGGCACGCATGGGTGTATCTTCAAGACCAGGGCGGTGTAAGTCTTCACCAGTTGAGCTGATCAATTGGCGATAAGACTCAGCGCTCTCTTGGTAATTTGATGTTATTGTTAGGGTGTTACTCATAAGTTTGGCAGCCATCCAAAATGTGGGTGTAGCTTAACGCTAAATCCTTGTTTACAAACAACGGTTGTAAAGGATTATTATAAAAATTGTGCAAGCTGGGAAGGGCTGTGATTATACTTGAAATCTGCTTAACTTCATACTGCTGTGGTTCGTAGTTCAATGTTTAATCAATATTAGGCACCATTGTAGGCAAATCTAGTTTACGACTGTTTACTTAAATTAATTCGTGTATAATAGTTCACCTATCATTTGTGTTTAATTATCACTGGCTATCTGTCATATATAACAACTCTAAATAATTTTTTAATATCAATAAATTTGATCGATTCAAAAGGAAACACTATGCTACTTCAAGGACAAAGATTTGTCGTAACGGGCATCGCAAGCAAGCTCTCTATCGCTTGGGCAATCGCAGAAGCGCTACACCGTGAAGGTGCTTCACTAATTTTGACGTATCCAAACGATAAGATCAAAAAACGTGTGGATATGGCTGCAGAAAAATTCGAAGCAGATTTGGTGCTAGAGTGCGACGTAGCATCTGACGAGTCTATTGCTGCTTGCTTTGAGCAAGTAACTGCTCATTGGGGTGATGGTATTGACGGTGTGGTACATGCAATTGGCTTTGCACCAATGGATCAGCTAGACGGCGATTTTGTCAACGCGACCACTCGTGAAGGCAGTCACATTGCGCACGATATCTCAAGCTATAGCTTTGTTGCATTGGCCAAAGAAGCTCGCGCATTGCTAGCCATGCGTCACGGCTCTATGCTGACACTAACTTATGAAGGTAGTATCTCAGTATTGCCGAACTACAATGTCATGGGCATGGCAAAAGCCAGTCTTGAAGCCAGTGTTCGCTATCTTGCGACCTCTATGGGTGGTGAAGGTATCCGTGTTAATGCGATTTCAGCAGGTCCTATCCGTACGCTTGCCGCTAGTGGTATCAAATCATTCCGTAAAATGCTCGATGTCAGCGAAAAAATAGCGCCACTACAGCGTAACATTACCCAGACAGAAGTAGGTAATGCTGCATTGTTCTTACTATCTCCGTGGGCATCCGGTATTACTGGAGAGATTATGTTTGTTGATGCGGGTTTTAATACCGTTGCCATTAGCGAGCAGTTGATGATGCTGGACGAACCAAAGTAACTGTCTTAGATAATTGAGAGCATTCTTAGGTAATTAATAGCATTGTTGAAAAAATAGCGTTTAAGAAATAAGGAAGGCAGCCAATTGGCTGCCTTTTTTGGTTATACTAGAGACCATTTTTAAGTTAGCCTTCAGGCAGTAGATATGATAACTAAACTACCAAAGTGGATATTGTGGGGTGGTGCAGTGCTTGCGTTTAGTGCGGGCTGTGTCAATACTGCTGCATTGATGGGCTTTGCTAATTTATCAGTCTCTCATGTTACTGGTAATGTGAGCTTATTTGCATCAGCGATTGCTTATTTAGATGTGCACAGTATTTTGTATATTGGTGCGCTGCTGCTGTCTTTTTTAGCGGGTGCGGTCTTGAGTGGTTTCGTGATTGGACAAGCGCCTTTAAAGCTAGGTAAACGTTATGGCCGTGCGTTATATCTCGAGGCGTCATTACTGTTGATTAGCTATTGGTTGTACCAACAGCACGATTATCTAGGACAGTTAGCCGCTGCGATGGCGTGTGGATTACAGAATGCCATGGTCGCAACTTATAGTGGTGCCGTCATTCGAACAACTCATTTAACGGGCTTAACGTCAGATATGGGTGCAGCGATTGGTAATTGGTTAGCAGGTCGCTCAATCAGCAAGCCGACACTAGGTTTTCAGGCTATTATTTGGTATTGCTTTTGCGGTGGCAGTGTCGTCGGGGCATTTTTGTATGCCAAAGTAGGCTATGGTGCGTTGCTAGTGCCCATCACCATCGTATTGACGGCGGCATTTATATATAACTATGCGTCAGATCACTTGCCAGAAAAAAGGCTACCGAGAGGAAAAAGGCACTCATCATAATGATAGGCGCCTATTCTCTTTTTCGTTAAACATAAAGCGGTAATTTATTTATCGCCTTCTTCGCTGTGGTTTTCATGTTCATGCATACCTTGCATCATATCTAATGCAGAGTCATCGGTACGTTGCTGGTCTTCTTTGGCTAGACCGTCTTGATTGATGTCTTTAGGTGCCATTTTCGTGGTTGAGTCAGTTTTATTTGCGTCTGTCATAAAGTGCTCCTGTTTATTTTTATGTATTTCCAGTATAAATCTCTAATAGAAATAGGCTTTGAGATGCCTACTATTATTTGGCTCGACTGTCAGTATGAGAGACGGCTATACTCTTGTATATATACAGTGTACACTTGTTTAGTGAATATATGTAACCAGATATCAGATAGGTTTTCAATGGTGTGCTTCTATTTCTAGTGCATAGATAAAATGCATAATTACGCCATAGTTAACATAGAACTCATTGCTAATAAATATGTGAGCATTAAGAATAGTTAAAAGAATGTTCTGGTATAAATTTATTAAGTAATTTGTCAATTAATTTTTCTGTCATATATCTGCTATGATAGCCACGTATTTTTTTGGGTTAATGACAAAGTGAATACTATAGTTGCCTTCATATGTAGGGCATTTTTACACTGTCTTTGAGGAAATAAGGACGTTTTATGTCAGAGCAAAAACTAGACAGCCATCTACCTAACGATGGTAATGAGTATTTATTTACCGATACCTTTCCAAAGGGTACTGGTAAAGGATTGATTGTTGTCGCTATTGCGGCGATTGTCGCTATGATTATCTATAATGTGTTGCCATTCGATATTAATGCCAATAAAGGGCTAGCCTTGTTGTTTTTCATTGGCGTGCTGTGGTTGACGGAAGCGGTACACGTTACCATTACTGCACTATTGGTCGTGGTCGTGGGTGCATTAATTGGTATACCAGACTTCGATGCCAAAATTGGTTTAGAGAGCTTTGCTAGTCCGACGATTTATTTGTTTTTTGGTGGTTTTGCTTTGGCAGCCGCCTTGCATGTACAGCAATTGGACAAAAAAATCGCATTAAAGATTTTATCGATGTCAGGTGGTAAGCTAAACACCGCTGTGTTTTTGATATTTGGCGTGACGGCATTTTTGTCGATGTGGATATCGAATACGGCCACTGCGGCGATGATGCTACCATTAGCGCTTGGTATATTGACACAGGTCGATCGTGAAAAAGATCGCGGTACGTTTGTATTTGTCCTACTAGGTATTGCTTACTCGGCAAGTCTGGGTGGTTTAGGTACTATCGTTGGTTCGCCACCTAATGCTATCGCAGCAAAGGCACTGGATATCGCCTTTATTGACTGGATGAAGTTTGGTATACCTATGATGTTGGTGTTATTGCCACTATTATTAGGTGCGATGTATGTGTTCCTCAAACCCAATCTAAATCGTAAAATTGTGATAGTAGAAGATGAGCCTATTGCTTGGAACAAACCGCGTGTAGTGACGATTATTGTCTTCATTGTTACTGCGTTGAGTTGGATATTTTCCAAACAAATTGGTGAAGCATTAGATATCACTGATACGGATGCCATTATCGCTTTATCAGCGGCAGCAGCAGTGGTGAGTTTAGGATTGGTATCGTGGAAGCAAGTCTCTGACAATACGGATTGGGGTGTACTCATGCTGTTTGGTGGCGGTATTGCGCTGTCGACAGTATTGAAAGTATCAGGTGCGTCTCTAGTATTGGGTGAAACGGTCGCAAATGCCTTGTCTTCGGCACCACTGGTTGTGGTGATGATTGCGGTATCTGCGTTCATTATCTTCTTAACTGAGTTTGCCTCTAATACGGCATCTGCCGCATTGTTGGTGCCAGTATTTGCTGCTATTGCAGAGCAGATGGGCTTGCCACATGAAGTGTTGGTATTGGTCATTGGTATTGGTGCATCATGTGCCTTTATGCTACCAGTTGCGACGCCACCGAATGCTATTGTGTTTGGTACAGGTCTCATCAAGCAAACAGAGATGATTCGTACCGGTATTATTCTTAATATTATCGCCACCTTTGTCGTGGGGCTGTGGGCATATTTTTTCTTAATATAGCTTAGAAAATAATATAGTAATGAAACCAAACCCGATGTTTTAAGTGATGCTTAAACATCGGGTTTTTTACTTTCTGAGGTTTTTAATATTTGCTTCTTAGTATTTTTATAAGACCTTATTGGTAAGAGGAGGTAAGTAATATGGTGAATCTTGATGATCAGCAGATAAGTACCATCGCTGCAATTTCTGACATTCATAGCAATGTCTTTGCTCTAGAGGCGGTTCTTGCAGACATAAAGCGTCGTAATGTAGAACAAATCGTCAATCTTGGTGATATTTTGTATGGCCCGATTGCGCCGAAAGCAACTTATGAGCTGCTGATGACCTATCGAGATGATATTATTACTATTTGTGGTAACCAAGATAGGCAGATATATGAGGCGACAGCGGCAGATATTGAGAATAATCCAACGCTAGATTTTATTATCGACAACTTGCCAGCCGCCGCAATGAAATGGATGCAAAACTTGCCTTTTGATTGCCATTTAAGCAAAGACGTTTATCTGTGTCATGGGTCGCCGACGGATGACATGGTATATCTGTTAGAAAATATAGAAACAGGTCAACCGAGAGTACGTAGTGACGCAGATATTCTGGCATTGCTCAATGGTATTGATAGTAAGGTTATCGTATGTGGTCACACCCATATCCCGCGTACGATAAAGCTATCGACCGATCAAATGGTTATCAATACTGGTAGCGTTGGTTATCCCGCCTATGAAGATGACTTACCTAATGTCCATAGAATGCAGACCTATTCTCCTCATGCAAGTTATGCAATCATTAGGTGTGTTGATACCGAGCAGGGGAAGCGCTGGCAAACCGAACATATTAAGGTGCCTTACGATTATGAGGCTGCTGCTCAATTAGCTTCAAAGAATGGTCGAGAAGATTGGGCATTTGCACTGAGAACGGGACGTGTGTTTTAAGCTTGGTATGACATTATTTATTTAATAATCTACCCCCTAACTTTACCTATAGTCGATTCAATTTAAAAGTAGTACAAGGCAACCGAGTGTAGATGTATATTTGATACTTCAAGCGAGGTTAACGCTGTCATACTTTTATAGTGGAATGACGATATAAGGCAATGATTTATGCCAATCCTATATATGATTCAACTGGGCGCTCGGCCCAAAGGTCGCTTGATTGAACAGCACGATATTTTCTTTGGTGTGGCCAATCAGGTGAGTGAATTAATTGCAGATATCAATGAGCATTGGCCAGAAGTAAAAAACAAATGGCATATTGACTCGTATCGTGCGGTTACCAACGTTGATGGTCATGCTATTAAATTGGTTGAGCACAGTAAGCAAGTTGATAATCAAACTGATCATAGTAAAGACTTAAAGCTGTTTTTCATTAATCTCGGTGGATACCAGCAGGGCAGTTTTGAAGAATTTCATTATAAGTTACTCATCGTTGCCCCCAATCAAGCAGGTGCTATCAAACAAGCAAAACAAAGTGCGTTTTATCAGCAGTTTACTTTTGAAGATAGCAACTCACCTTTTGATGCTGCTTCACATATTGATGATAAGTTTGAAGTAGATATAGACAATATATATAACGTGAATGATCTGATATCAAACTTTCAGTTAGTGATTGAACCCATCGATGTTGTCGATAAAGCAATAGATGAGGGTTTAGCAGATAAAGAATATGTCGGCTATTTGAGTATAAAGAATTTAAAAAAATTGGCGTTATGATTAATAAGTATAATTAACAAGATTATTGAATAAATAACTCATTCACAAAAATAAAATAGGGCGAGCAGATTTGCAAAATTTCATAAAAGGATTTTTTAAGTGGGTTATTGCAGGTATTGGCATTGGAATAGGAATGTTCACTGTTCTAGTGGCTGTAGAGTTCTGGAATAATAAGAATGAACCAGAAAAATCTGATGACACTACAGCAGTATCAAGTAACGAGGCTGAAAAGGCTATAGAAGATAACAGTGAGTTATCAAGCTCTCAATCTATGGTAAATGATCAAGATGTACCAATAGGTTATAAATTGATGGAAGAGGGAGGTGTCATGTTAGATGCACCTATTATGGGCATGGAATGGGAGAGTGTGAAAGATGAAAACACGACTACTAATCCACGTGTGTATGAACCCTTTGTAATATATCAATGTGTCACAGAAGACGGCGAGCATTTACGTTTGGATGTGATTAATAGCGATATTGGTTATATGCTCAAGTATTATTTCGCCACCCAAGGTAATCCTTTAAATTTAGAAGCACAGCAAGCTACTGAGGATGCCTATTATGTAAAATATCTTAATGCTACAAGTCTCATTATGCGAGATCCGAATAATTATTATAAGTTGTCACAGTACGAAGACGGCGATACCTCTTTTTATATCATTAATACCATCACTGGTCAGGAGATGAATCATTTTTCTTGTGAGAACAACTCGATTGAAAATGATCAGTATGCTTTGATTGCTCAAATGGAGCCAGAGCATTTTAAATTTAAACCTATGACTGACGAGCTTGAGTCTCTTTTGACTGAGCGCTTTGAAAATCAGTAAAGGTCTTTTTGGTTACCAACCAAACATCAGAACCAACTTGAATCACACTCAAATTACCCCCATAATCTAAACACTTTTAAATAATAAATAGCCTAAGTAAATATGTCCAATAATTCTGAGAATACCACACAAGCATCTAACGAAAATGCTACTCGTCAAACCAATAGCACCACTAATCCGAATGAAGAAAACGATAGCACAAGTCACGAAAATTTAAATATTACACCAAACAGTGCCGCACCACGCAGTGACAAAACAGCTGCTCAATCTCATATAGCCGCTGATTTGCCAGTACTCGCCAAAGACAGCTATTACTTAACGCGTCTAGAGCGAGAGCTGGCACGTGCCGTTGTGTCGAGCAAAAAAGAGAATAGCGAAAAAGCCAATGATGCGCTAACAAAAAAACGCGAGCAATACGACAAAATTAAAACTCGATCTCAAGAAGCGGTACAGGCGCGTATTGATAGCATTCCCGCAGACTTGCCAGCTAAGCTAAACCTTGATTTGCCCGTGAGTCAACGTGCAGATGATTTGATTCAAGCCATCATCGATAACCAAGTTATTATCGTCGCAGGTGAGACCGGTTCTGGTAAGACGACGCAGTTACCGAAGCTTGCGATGCTGGCAGGACGTGGCATCAAAGGGCAGATAGGGCATACGCAACCGAGGCGTCTAGCAGCGAGAAGTGTGGCAAACCGTATTGCAGAAGAATTGGGCGAACCCTTAGGGAATACCATAAGTTTTAAAATTCGTTTTAATGAACAAGGATCGGCGCAATCCGTTGTGAAGCTCATGACCGATGGTATCTTGTTGGCTGAACTGGGTCATGATCGGTTCTTGAGTAAGTACGATACGATTATTATTGATGAAGCACATGAGCGTAGCTTAAATATTGACTTTATTATGGGTTATCTGAAAAAGATGCTACCCAAGCGTCCTGATCTAAAAGTCATTATTACTTCAGCGACACTAGATACCAAGCGCTTTAGTGAGTATTTTAGTCACTATGATACCAAACTTAAACGTAAAGTGCCTGCGCCAATCTTTAATGTCGAGGGTCGAAGCTTTCCGGTAGAAGTTCGTTATCGCCCACTCACTGATGAGCCTGTGACGAGCTCCGATGATGACAGTTATGATGACTTTGAAGAAAATCTGCCACGTGCTATCGTTGCCGCAGTAGAAGAGTGCTTTAGTGATGCGCAAAGCAAAGGACATGCTGATCAGGCAGATATCTTGATATTTGCCGCGACGGAAGCCGAGATTCGTGAGACACAAGAAGTCCTAGAGCGTCATGGACCTAAGCACACCGAAGTATTACCCTTGTTTGCGCGGCAGACCTATGAAGAGCAGCAGCGTATTTTTCAGCCGTCCGGTCGTGGTCGACGTATCGTTATCGCGACCAACGTGGCTGAGACAGCGCTGACTGTACCCGGTATTCGCTATGTTATCGATTTGGGCTTTGCGAGAATCTCTCGTTATTCCTACCGCTCACGCGTACAGCGCTTACCTATTGAAGCGATCTCACAAGCAGCAGCCAATCAGCGTAAAGGTCGTTGTGGTCGAGTTGCGCCGGGTGTCTGTATTCGTCTATATAGTGAAGAAGACTTTAGCGGTCGTCCAGAGTTCACTGAACCTGAGATTCTACGAACCAACTTAGCGTCAGTCATCTTGCAGATGGCCAATCTGCGCTTAGGTAGTGTCGATGATTTTGCGTTTATCGAGCCACCTGACAGCCGCTTGGTCACGGACGGGCATAAATTGCTCGACGAGCTAGGAGCGATTACTTCTAAAACTGAAGCCACTTCTGCGAATAAAACCAATAAGTCAAAACCAAAAAAAGGTCTTGATCATCTCGCCTTGACGGCTACTGGTCAAAAGATGGCACGTATGCCAATCGATCCAAGGCTGGCACGTATGCTGGTTGCGGGCTCTGACTTTGACTGCATTCGTGAAATGCTCATCGTTGTCGCCGCACTTGCAGTTCAGGACCCACGCGAGCGTCCTGTTAATAAACGTCAGCAAGCGGATCAAAAGCATGCTGAGTTCCGCCAAGATGACTCTGATTTCCTATTCTATTTAAGTCTATGGAAAGCGTTGTTTGAAAAGGACGAAGACGGAAATAAGCTGTCTGGTAATCAGCGCAAGCAGTTTACTAAGAAAAATTATCTGAGCTTTCCACGTGTAAGAGAGTGGCATCAAACGCATCGCCAACTGGTGCAAATGGTCACTGATTTGAAGCTTACCGATGTCAATGATGCCAAAGCTGCTGCTAAGGGCAAGGCGCTAGAGGCCACTACTAGCGACCCTACGGCGATTGAAGATGAAGAGCTAAAGGCAGTTAAGTACGCGAACTTGCATCGTGCGTTGATGACAGGTCTGCTTTCTACTATCGCTCATAAGACCGAAAATCGTGGCGAATATCTCGCAGCCCGCCAACAAAAAGCCAAGATATTTCCAGCCAGTACGGTATTTAAACAGATACCACCATGGGTGATGGCATTTGAGGTCGTAGAAACTTCTCAGGTATTCATGCGTACGGTGGCCAAGATTGAGCCAGAATGGATTATCTCCGCTGCTGGTGACTTGTTGAAGTATCACTACTTTGAGCCGCATTGGTCGAAAAAGACAGGTCGTGTCAAAGCGTATGCACAGATTAGTTTATTTGGTCTGATTATTATCAGTAAGCAGCTGACCAATTATGAGCAAGTCAATCTAAGCGAGTCACGTGAAATCTTTATCCGTGATGGTCTGGTCACTGGTAATTTGGGTCGTCAAGCACCATTTTTACAGCACAATATGGATAAAATCGCAGACATCGAACGTATTGAAGATAAATTACGCCGCCGTGATTTGTTGGTCGATGAAGAGTCGCTATATCAGTTTTATGACAAAAAAATCCCTGAGCACATTGCCAGTCGTAAATCTTTTGAAGACTGGCGCGCTGAAGTCGAAAAAACTGATAGCAAGCATTTATTCTTTACTGATGATGACGTACTCAATAGCCAAGCACCGACCACGGGAGACTTCCCAGAAGTATGGAAGTTGGGTGACTTAAAACTACCGCTACGTTATATCTTTGACCCAGCAAGTGATGATGATGGTGTGACCATTCGCGTACCGCTTGTCGCGTTGCCGCAGCTTGATGCCATTGAGCTATTGTGGGGCGTACCTGGCTGGCGCTATGAGCTAGTGTTGCAATTACTTAAGTCATTACCCAAAGATATCCGTCGTCAGATAGTACCGATTCCTGATACGGCTGACGGCTTGTTTGACGAGTTGCAACCCGCTGGTGGACAAGGACTATTGAAGCAGCTCTGCCAAGCGCTCAATCGTCGCGGTATTATGTCAGTGACACCAGATAAATTTAATCCGTCTACGATTGACCGTTACTTGCAGCCACAAATCTGTGTGGTCGATGATAAAAACTGTATTATCGAAAAAGGTCGTGACCTGCAAACGTTGCAAGTTCGACATGCCAGTGAAACCCGTCAAGCCGTTAATGAGCAGCAAGGAGCACATACTGAGTTCCCTGAACATTTTGCCTTTAGCAAAAACCATCACAGTGCAGGCGTGGTGATGAAGCAGTTTGCGGCTTTGGTCGCTGATGAAGCAGGTGAAGCGGTATCGATTCATCAATATACGGATGTTAATGCGGCATTACAGGCGCATCGTATCGGAGTACTTGCCTTAATTAAGAGCAAGCTTGGCGCAAAGAAAAAGCAGCTCACCAGTCAAGTTGACAGTATCTTTAAATTGGCGTTTGCACCACTTGGTGATATGGGTAAGCTTAAGACTATCATCATCGATGCAGCATTAGACGCGGCGCTTGAAGAGCATTATATATTATTTGATCACAGTACAGACTTGCCTGAAAATGCAGATGATACTGCGGTGGCACTTGCTGAGGAGTTGCCGTTTACTTCAGCAGAGTATGAGAAAACCTTAGAAGTCGTGGCTGGCAATTTTTTATTGACTGGTCAAAGCGTGATCAAAACGCTTAAAAATGTCTATACCCGATGGCAGCGTATTCGCCAAGGATTATTGATGCTAGATCGGGAGATATTTGGTGAGTCTATCGAGGATATTGAAGACCAGTTAGAAGATTTACATCTGGCTGATTTTGTCTATCGTATGGACTATAGTCATTGGCAGCAGTATCCACGTTATCTAGAAGCATTAGAGGTTCGTCTTGAACGCCTTGAGCACAATCTGGATGCGGATCTGGATGGCGTCTATGCATTAGATTTACATATGGAGCGACTAGCAGGGCGTGCGGACAAAGACGCCATTAGTGACTACCGCTGGATGGTGGAGGAGTATCGTATTCAGCTATTCGCCCAACCTATGAAAACCCGTATGGCAGTATCGCCGAAGCGTCTAAGTAAGATGTGGGATAAGGTGAGTTAGTCAGAGAGTTATAGTGCTAAACAATCATAATTTTTTTAAAATTTGGTAGTGTGACGAATTTTAAACAACTGATTTCAGAGTGCCTATTTCACTAATGCTCTGTGCTTATCTTATGCAAGCTACCGTCAAAGTAAGAGATAATCTCAAACAAAAAGGATGATAAACATGTGGGACGAACGCTATAGCGGCACAGAATTTGCATTTGGTAAAGAGCCTAATGATTTTTTGAGAGAGACGTTTGAGCAGATTCCCACAGGTGGGCACGTATTATGTCTAGCAGAGGGCGAGGGTAGAAATGCCGTTTTCTTAGCGCAGCAAGGCTATAACGTTACTGCGATGGATATGTCCGAAGTGGGTCTGACAAAAGCGACACAGTTGGCAAAAGATAGAGGAGTGACAATTACAACTCAAGTGGCAGATTTGGCCGATTACCCCTTTGGTACCAATAAATGGGATGCTATTGTCTCTATCTGGGCACATGTACCTGACGCGTTACGTCAACATATACATGCGCAGATTGTCACTGCTCTAAAGCCAAATGGTGTGTTTATTGTTGAAGCCTATACCAAAGAGCAGCTAGAGACAGATGCTATCGGAGGACCACCTGCCAGTCAAATAGAGCGTTTTGGGTCGTTAGAGAACTTACAAAGTGAGCTTGTAGCGCTTAAGGAAATCATTGGTATTGAACGACTGCGTATGGTATCAGAGGGAAAACGTCATCAAGGACTTAGTGCTGTCGTGCAGTTTGTTGGAAAAAAAGAATAAATAGAATAATAAAAGTTAAGTAATTTATTTTTATAAAAATTATTAGATAATATTAAGGATTTTTTCTCGAGCCAAGCTATATATATCCTGAGTGAGTGAATATTTCATTTGAAAAATTAGACTAATGTTTGGCTTTTTTACATGACGAATTGTGAGTATTGATATATAATCAATACATCAGAGTTATGTGTAATTATACATTATTACTTTCTTACACATAAATTATGTGTATTTTTTTGCCAAATATAATACGGATATACTTATTTTGAATAAGTATGTTCATAAAAAAACTGTCTTAATGTAAGTTCATAGCTCAAATATAGCGTATTGTTAGAAAAACTCAGAAAAGTTACCCACAAATCATTGATGAATTAGGAATGAACCATGGAAAGAGTATTCAAGAATATGACAGCGGCTATCGTATTGCCAGCCCTTTTATTGAGTCTGTCAGCTTGCGCCATGACCGGTCACAGTAGTGTTGATAATGAAGGCGACAGCCGGCGAGTGGGTAACGTAACATGGAACAACCAAGTGGATACTGACTTCCAAAAAATCTTGGCTGCTAACGTTGATACTGATGAAACGAGACTGGTCTTTATCCGCAAAAATGATGATGACGTAGAACAAACCAGTGCCAACGTATCCATTAATAATAGATTCCAAGTCAGCTTGCATCCTGGTAACTATACTGTCGTCAATTCTTGTGTTGGTACCAATCAAGTTAGTGCACATGCTACTGGCTTTAAAGACAATGACTTACTAGCAGACAAACAAGACTATCAGCTGGTAGGCGGTCAAACCTATTTCTTTTATGTAGATATGGACGACACAGGCAAAAGTAAGCTTGATCAGATAACCGCTGAAAGTGCCTTACCATTACTAGATGCTAAACGCTATCAAACGCATCAAATCAGCCGAGTGGTACCTAACTGCCCAGCGCCTGTCGTAACACCGCCACCTATTGTGCAACCGACTGTACCTGTACTCGCCGAAAAAGTAACCATTGAACTTGAAGTCTTGTTTGAGACAGACAAATCCATAGTACGCCCTGAATATTATTCTAAAGTATCTGATTTGGCCGCGTTTATGGTGAAATATCCTAATACTGTCGTGACCATCGAAGGTCATACCGATAGCCGTGCCAGTGACAGCTACAACCAAGCTTTATCACAGCGCCGCGTAGATGCCGTCAAAGAAGTGTTGATAACACAGTTCTCGATTGCGCCTGAACGCTTAACTGCCATTGGCTATGGTGAGTCTCAGCCAAGAGCCAGTAACGATAACGCAGAAGGACGTCAGCTCAATCGTCGTGTGGTTGCAGTAGTTGAAGAACGCACAAGCAGCTAATAAAAAATGATGCATAGGCAACCACACTTGCCTAATTAGAAATACTAAGCGGTATCACTGAATTAAAAAAAGAAGGTAATAACATGAATACTATAATCGTAAAAACGAACGATGTGCATAAGACCATCAACCAAATAGAAGTGGTTACTCAAGATGGCATACCAACAGTCATCCAAGCGACAGATAAAGTCAATTACGAGTTTCATGATACCGCAATTAACCGTGCCCCTAATCACATCATTACCAAACGCATTAAGAATGATTTACATGTCTCATTTGAAGAAAATGGTGAAGATAGCGATCTCATCATAGAAGGTTTTTATGACAATCCAGACAGTGCTTTAGTCGGTATCGCTGAAGATGGAGAGTATTATTACTACATTCCAGATACTGGTGAAACGTATGACTATGTCACGCAGTTAGAAAATGGTGATGTAGAAGGACAAGCTTTGGGTGGAGAAGAATATATTGCTGCAGCCATACCTTGGTGGATTCCTGCAGCAGCAGGGATCGGTTTGGTAGGTTTGATTGCTAGCTATAATAGTAATGATGATAATGACGAGAATAGCGCACCATCAGCAATAGGTGAAACCCAAAGCGGTACGGTGGGACAACCTGTAGTCATAGATGTCTTGGCTAACGACACCGACCCTGATGGCGACATAGACCCAACCAGCGTCAAGCTTATTGATCCGAATGATGGCTCTGAAGTGACAACATTAACCGTACCAGGCGAAGGCGAATGGATGGTTGACCCAGACACAGGTGTGGTTACCTTTACGCCAGAAACAGGATTTACTGGCGATCCAACTCCCGTTAGCTATGTGGTTTCAGACAGTACTGGCTTGAAATCTAACCAAGCGACCATTACCGTTGACTATATACAGTCAGCCCCCGTCGCAGTAGATGACGTAGGATCAGGCCCATTAAACCAGCCCGTATTGATTGACGTATTGGGTAACGACACCGACCCTGATGGTGACATAGACCCAACCAGCGTCAAGCTCATTGATCCGGCTGATGGCTCTGAAGTGACAACATTAACCGTACCAGGCGAAGGCGAATGGGAAGTTGACCCAACCACTGGCGCCGTTACTTTCACCCCAGAGTCAGGCTTCACAGAAGATCCAACGCCAGTAGACTATGTAGTCTCTGACATCACAGGTGAGCCATCTAACCCAGCCACCATCGTTGTTGACTATCCACCAACCGTACCTGTGGCAGTAGATGACGCGTATACCGTAGAAGAAGACGGCACCGTAGTGCTTGACCCACTAAACGCTGACAGCGACTTCGATGGCGACACCCTCAGCATCACTGACATTAATGGCACCGCCTTAACCCCAGGTGTGGCTCAAAGCATTGACGTACCAAACGGCGTAGTGAACATAGATACCGCAGGTGTCATCAGCTTCACCCCTGATGCCAACTTTAATGGTGACGTTGAATTTGACTACATCATTACCGATGGCACGACAGAAGTGAGCGCTACAGAAACCATCACTGTCACGCCTATGAATGATGCCCCCGTCGCAGTAGATGACGTAGGATCAGGCCCATTAAACCAGCCCGTATTGATTGACGTATTGGGTAACGACACCGACCCTGATGGCGACATAGACCCAACCAGCGTCAAGCTCATTGATCCGGCTGATGGCTCTGAAGTGACAACATTAACCGTACCAGGCGAAGGCGAATGGGAAGTTGACCCAACCACTGGCGCCGTTACTTTCACCCCAGAGTCAGGCTTCACAGAAGATCCAACGCCAGTAGACTATGTAGTCTCTGACATCACAGGTGAGCCATCTAACCTAGCCACCATCGTTGTTGACTATCCACCAACCGTACCTGTGGCAGTAGATGACGCGTATACCGTAGAAGAAGACGGCACCGTAGTGCTTGACCCACTAAACGCTGACAGCGACTTCGATGGCGACACCCTCAGCATCACTGACATTAATGGCACCGCCTTAACCCCAGGTGTGGCTCAAAGCATTGACGTACCAAACGGCGTGGTGAACATAGATACCGCAGGTGTCATCAGCTTCACCCCTGATGCCAACTTTAATGGCGACGTCGAATTTGACTACACCATCACCGATGGCACGACAGCAGTGAGCGCCACAGAAACCATCACTGTAACGCCTGTGAATGATGCGCCCGTGGCAGTAGATGATGCATATACCGTAGAAGAAGACGGCACCGTAGTACTAGCCCCGCTTACTACTGGCATCGCTGATAGTGACTTGGATGGCGATACCCTCAGCATCACTGACATTAATGGCACCGCCTTAACCCCAGGTGTGGCTCAAAGCATTGACGTACCAAACGGCGTAGTGAACATAGACAACGCAGGTGTCATCAGCTTCACCCCTGATGCCAACTTTAATGGTGAAGTCGAGTTTGACTACACCATCACCGATGGCACGACATCGGTCAGCGCTACAGAAACCATCACTGTAACGCCTATGAATGATGCGCCCGTCGCAGTAGATGACGTAGGATCAGGCCCATTAAACCAGCCCGTATTGATTGACGTGTTGGGTAACGACACCGACCCTGATGGCGACATAGACCCAACCAGCGTCAAGCTCATTGATCCGGCTGATGGCTCTGAAGTGACAACATTAACCGTACCAGGCGAAGGCGAATGGGAAGTTGACCCAACCACTGGCGCCGTTACTTTCACCCCAGAGTCAGGCTTCACAGAAGATCCAACGCCAGTAGACTATGTAGTCTCTGACATCACAGGTGAGCCATCTAACCCAGCCACCATCGTTGTTGACTATCCACCAACCGTACCTGTGGCAGTAGATGACGCGTATACCGTAGAAGAAGATGGCACCGTAGTGCTTGACCCACTAAACGCTGACAGCGACTTCGATGGCGACACCCTCAGCATCACTGACATTAATGGCACCGCCTTAACCCCAGGTGTGGCTCAAAGCATTGACGTACCAAACGGCGTAGTAAACATAGATACCGCAGGTGTCATCAGCTTCACCCCTGATGCCAACTTTAATGGCGACGTCGAATTTGACTACACCATCACCGATGGCACGACAGAAGTGAGCGCCACAGAAACCATCACTGTAACACCTGTGAATGATGCGCCCGTGGCAGTAGATGACGCATATACCGTAGAAGAAGACGGCACCGTAGTACTAGCAC
This sequence comes from Psychrobacter sp. SZ93C1, assembly GCF_015864635.1. NCBI lineage: Bacteria > Pseudomonadati > Pseudomonadota > Gammaproteobacteria > Moraxellales > Moraxellaceae > Psychrobacter > Psychrobacter sp. SZ93C1. The sequence continues at coordinate 226,637 of NZ_JADYWY010000006.1, forward strand.
CGCTTACTACTGGCATCGCTGATAGTGACTTGGATGGTGACACCCTCAGCATCACTGACATTAATGGCACCGCCTTAACTCCAGGTGTGGCTCAAAGCATTGACGTACCAAACGGCGTAGTGAACATAGATACCGCAGGTGTTATCAGCTTCACCCCTGATGCCAACTTTAATGGCGAAGTCGAATTTGACTACACCATCACCGATGGCACGACAGAAGTGAGCGCCACAGAAACCATCACCGTCACCCCTGTGAATGATGCGCCCGTTGCAGTAGATGATGCATATACCGTAGAAGAAGACGGCACCGTAGTACTAGCACCGCTTACTACTGGCATCGCTGATAGTGACTTGGATGGTGACACCCTCAGCATCACTGACATTAATGGCACCGCCTTAACTC